>NZ_VJZE01000243.1 GCF_009377205.1 Streptomyces phyllanthi | reverse complement strand
ATGCAGCCCCCTGACACGGACCCCGCCCCCGACGTGCTGTGGAGCCCGGATCCCGGAACCGCCGCCCGCTCCAACATCTCCGACTTCGTCCGATGGCTCGGCGACACGCGCGGCCTGCTGTTCGCCGACTACGCCGCCTTGTGGCGCTGGAGCACGAAGGACGTGCCGGCCTTTTGGTCCGCCGTCTGGCAGTACTACGGCCTCGACGAGGTCACCACCTACGACCAGGTGCTGGCCGACCCGGCCATGCCCGGGGCCCGGTGGTTCACCGGAGCCCGGATCAACTTCGCCGAGCGATGCCTCACGCATCCCTCGGCACACCGCTCGGCGCATCCCCCGGCAACCCACCCGGCGCTGATCAGCCTCACCGAGGACGGCACACCCGTCGAGACCTCGTGGGCCGACCTGCGCCGCCAGGTTGCCGCGTTCAGCACCACCCTGCGCGATCTCGGCGTCGGGCCCGGCGACTGCGTCGCGGGATATCTGCCGAACATTCCCGAGGCCGTCGTCGCCCTGCTGGCCACCGCGGCGGTGGGCGCCGTCTGGACCGTGTGTTCTCCGGATTTCGGCACCCCCAGCGTGCTGGCCCGGCTCCAGCAGGCGCGGCCGACGGTCCTGGTCGCCGCGGACGGTTACCGGCACGGCGGCAAGCGGCACGACCGCCGCGAGGAGATCGCCGACATCGTCGACGGCCTGCCCACCCTCCGGAACCTCGTCACCGTCGGGCGCGTGCTTCCGGCAGGTCCGGGCCCATGGTCGCGGCGCGGTGACGTGGCCCAGCACGAGTGGACCGCGTCGGCCGCCGAGGAGGCCCGGCTGGAGTTCGCCGACGTGCCGTTCGACCATCCCCTGTGGATCCTGTGGTCGTCGGGGACCACAGGCGTCCCGAAGGGCATCGTGCAGAGCCACGGTGGGATCGTCGTGGAACTCCTCAAGGCCCTCGGTCTCGGCGCCGACCTGCGTCCTGACGACCGCTATCTCTTCATCACCTCCACCAGTTGGATGGTGTGGAACTTCCTCGTCGCGGGACTCCTCCACGGGGCCACGATCGTCCTCTACGACGGCAGCCCCACCTTTCCCGATGTCAACGGCGCGTGGCGGGTGGCCCAACGCACCGGCGCCACGATGGTCGGCGTCGGCGCGGGCTACCTGATCGCGGGCGAGAAAGCCGGCGCCCGCCCGGGCTCGGACCTCGGTCTCGGCGCGATCCGGTCAATCGTGCAGACGGGCTCCAGCCTGCCGCCGTCCACATGGCGCTGGGTCTACGACCACCTCGCACCGGATGTCTGGCTGCAGTCGGTGTGCGGTGGCACGGATGTCTGCTCCGCGCTGGCAGGCGGATCCCTCCTCCTCCCGGTGCGGACCGGCCGTATCCAATGCCCCGCCCTCGGCGTCGCACTGGCCGCCTGGGACCCCCACGGCGCGCCCCTGATCGACGAGCAGGGCGAACTGGTCGTCACCGCGCCGCTGCCGTCGATGCCACTGCACTTCGTCGACGACACCGACGGCTCCCGCTATCGGGCCGCCTACTTCGACACCTACCCCGGAGTGTGGCGGCACGGGGACTGGGTGACCGTCTCCGCGGACCTCACCGTCGTCGTGTCCGGCCGATCCGACTCCACCCTCAACCGTATGGGCGTACGGATGGGCTCCGCCGACATCTACGCCGTCGTCGATCAGCTCCCCCAGATCACCGACAGCCTCGTCGTCGGGGCCGAACTCCCCGACGGCGGTTACACCATGCCCCTCTTCGTCGTCCCGGCTCCCGGCGTCGAACTGGACGACGTGCTGCGCAGCGGGATCACGGCCGCAATCCGGCGCGCGCTGTCCCCGCGCCACGTACCGGACATGATCGTCGCCGTCCCGGCCATCCCGCGGACCCTCACCGGAAAGAAGCTCGAGGTCCCCGTCAAACGGATCCTCCAGGGCGCACAACCGAACGAGGTCGCCGCGGCGGGCGCGGTCACCAACCCGGAGATGCTGGTCTGGTTCGCACGGTACGCCCATCAGTTCGTCTCCGGATCAGGCCTGCACATCGCGCGGGCCCGGCCCCCGGTCTGAGAACCAGCAGGTCGATCGCTCCCGCATGGCAGCGGATCGTGGCGTGGCCGGCTGAGCATGCGCCGACATCAGCGGCATCGCTGCCTGTTGGGGCACTGGCGAGGCGGAGATCACGGCGGTGGAGGATGCGCTCGGTGCGCCGGTGCCTGCGGCGTTGAGGCGCTGTGGCTGTGTGTCGGCGGCTGTCAGCGGTCTTGCGCCAGGCGCAGGTGGTGTTGGCGTTCGCGCCGTGCTCGAAGCCGGGGGTGCTGACGAAGCCGTCGCCGTCAAGCAGACGCCACAACGCCGGAGGGCTGACGGAGGCCCCGCCCACAAAGTGGACGTCAGCGTCCAGAACAGTGTGCGGGGCCTCAAGATCGGGTCTTCGTCAGCCGCAGGTGATGCCGGTGATGACCACGTTCACGTCATTGCTGATCTTGATCCACACACTCACACTCGCACCCTTGCGATTGACAGGGGTTTGGGTAACGCCGTTCTTCTTCCAGGACGTGACGCAACCCTTGTACGCGCGGAAACCGTCGATGTCCCAGTACCACTCGTCACCGTCACGGCCGTTGGGCACCTCGACGGTGCGATCACAGCCGAGCGCGTCCTTGTAGATGTAGGACTCGTTGTTCGGCCAGCATCCTGCCACCATGATCTGGTGGCCACCGCTGCGATTGTCCACATCACCGCACAAGGGTTCGACGCAGAAGTCGGTCGCTGCTGCGGAGTGAGCAGGCACGAGTATGGCCGAGCCGGCAAGGATGAGCACAGACAGAACGCGAGAGAGCGACCTACGCACAGAACCTCCCATGGCGTAGGCGCGCCCGCTGTAGGTTCCGCTCGCGGCAGCAGGTGAGGCCGTGACCATGTTGGCGGCCAGGACGGCTGCGGCGCGCCTGAGTCTGGATGAATTCGTCGGCATGAACGACTTCCCTTCGAGTGATCGCCCGGAGTCGGTGATCGGTAGGTGACCGGTTCCACCGTGGTGCCGGAGATGCCTTGTCCGACAGCGGTGGCGGCATCGGACAAACAACATCGGACAAAAACCGGCGTCCACGCATGACCGCGGCCCTTCTGGATCACGGAAAAGCCGCTGGATCCAGAAGCCGACCCCGTCCAGCGCCTTGCCTGGCAGCTGCGCCGGCTGCGGGAAAGGGCAGGCAGCCCGAGCTATCACGCCCTGGCCCAGCGGGCGCACTACTCGGCAAGCACGCTGGCCGAGGCCGCCAAGGGCGACCGGCTCGCCTCGCCGGCCGTGACCCTGGCCTACGTCGAGGCGTGCGGCGGCGATCGCGTGGGGCACCTCGTAGCCGTGGGGGATGGCCTCCACGCCCTCACCGAGGGCGGGATGCACGCCTCACGCCGGTCGATTTCATAAAGATACTGATCGAGCTACGTACACCGACATTCATCGAATGAAATACGACACTCACTTGCGATCGTCATCCTCAACAAGCCCATAAGTTGGGGGAGAGTCTTTGTCGGCCGACATCGAAGCAGCCCTCTGAATCCATCAGGCCAAAGGGCTGACGTGACGGTCGCACGCATGAACTCGGGGGTGGACGTTGAGCCGGATTGGCAGGTGGCTAATGGCGGTCGCCGTGACCGCCGTCGCTTTCGCAGTGGGCACGTGGCTCTGCGGAGTGCTGCTGCTGTCGGTGATGAAGGACCCGGCTGTGCGGTGGACAGTGGCGTGCGGGGCAGGCGCGGCGCTGGCCGCACTGGCGGCCATGTGGAGCTACGGCTTCGCCAATGGCGACGCCCGCACCAACCCGGAGCCGGCCGAGGAGGGGACCACGCAGGCCTCTGGGACACGCTCGGTCGCCATCCGCGGCAGAAACACCGGCACCATCTCCACCGGCGACACACACGGCCCACCTGGACCGAGGCTGTCTGCTCCCTCGCCCCCGCCCGCGGCAGGAACGCCCAGGGGCGCGGCTGCCGCATCTGCAGAGCGGTCCGTCGCCATCGGCGGGGACAACCACGGCACCGTGTCCACCGGCGACACCAGCGACGAATCGGCACGATGAAGTCTCGGTCCCGCAATCGGCCGTCCTCCGGCAAGCGGTCCGTCTCCATCCACGGCGACAGCTTCGGCGACATCAGAACCGGGGACACGAGGCTCGAGATGCCTCGAACCCTGTGGGTGTCATTGGTGGTGCTGATCGCCACCTGCCTCGTTGCGAGTGGGGGATGGCTCTACTTGAACTGGCTCTCGCCCAAGTTCGCACCGAATTACCGATCGCAGTTCCTGATCGACACCGCGGAAGGAACCGATCCCCGAGGGCTTGCCGCGATCACGGCGTCACTGCGCAAGGCGGTCAGGAACTCAGGTGACCGTGACGCGCTCGCCCTGCGCAGTTTCGGCGGCGAGTGCGGTGCTTCGGACAACACGAAGCAGTTGGTCGGATTCGACGTCGGCAATCAGCAGAAGATCACTCAAGCCGCCGCACGCATCCGGTCGGGCAGCAGGCCGACCCTGCTGCGCGGGATCGTTCAGGCCGTCGAGGACTTCTCCGAGCCCTTCGATCGCAAGGCCCGCCAAGTCAACCGGGTCATCGTCGTGACACGCCACGGCGTGGACGCGTGCGACGACGACATCGCCTTCGTCGAGAGGGAGATCCGCGACCGGGTCGCTGCGGCCGAACTCTCCCTGCAGTTCCGGATCATCGGCTACCAGGTCCCCCAGGAAGAACGCAGCGAACTTGACCGAATCGCCACAGCGACCAAGGCCCCCCGGCCCATGTTCGTGAAAGACGCTGCAGAGCTCGACAGGACACTCGACTGGTACTCCAGCGTGGAACCCGTTCTCAAGGGCGCCCAGGGAATCGTCGACACCCTCAACAACACGGTCGCGCGGGTGAACACGGCAGTACAGGCGATTGAGAACGGACGCCTCGACGTCGCCGACAGCACACTGAGCCGGGCACGGAAAGAGGTCAACGGTACCGACCCGCAATTCGACGACCTGACCGACCGGGCCAAGAGCACCGACGCACGGAACGTACACGACAGAGCTGTCCGGCTGCGTGCGAAGCAGAAGCAGGTCGTTGATGCGGCCTCCGAGCTGCTCAAGGCCGCGCGGGCGGAGTCGCCGCTCGATCCGCACAGGACGGCATTCCAAAACGCCGCCGAAAACTACAACGACGAGGCAAACGGCATGAACAAGCTCCTGGCTACCCTTCGCGGAAAGCTGACGAAATCCACATGACCCCCGCCCCGGCCCAACGTCGTCGGCGATGGCCACGCGTATTGCTGATCGTGTCCGTCGTCACCGCCCTGTTCACCAGCGTCGCGGGCTTCCTGGTCCTCCGGGCCACGCCGGACCACCGGACCGCGTTCCTCATCGACACCTCACTGGTCAAGAGCGGCAATGACTTCGCTGAGATCGCAGATGCCGTCGGCTCCGCAGCCCAGAACTCCGCCGACGGAGATTCCTTGTCCTTGCGCCGGTTCGGAGGCGCGTGCGGCGACAAGGACAACACCGAGTCGATCGTCGGCGCGGGCACAGGGCAGGCCCAGAAGATCAGCGCGTCCGTGGGCGCGCTGAACCCTTCAGGGAAGCCAACGCTGGAGAGCGGCGTTCTCGCCGCAATCGACGACTTCTCCGGCTACTACCCGCTCCGCGGAAGCAAACGCAACCGCGTCATCGTCGTGACCTCGCACGGCGTGGACGCCTGCACGGCGGACCAGGCCTCGCTCAAACGGACCATCGGCAGGAAGGCCCAGGACAGCGGGGTACAGCTCGAGTTGCGGTTCGTCGGCTACAAGGTCCCCCGGAAGCAACAGCGGCCACTCACCCGGCTCGCCACCGCGGTACAAGCCCCGGAACCCCGGTTCGTCACGACACCGCGGGAGCTCACCAGAACCCTCAATGAGCTGATCATCCCCGACTCCCAGGATGCCAAGCACATCGACGTCCCGTCCGTGACACCGACATCGACGATCTCCACCCCGCCGTCGGCTCCTCTCTCCGACGGCGGGCACAAGGTGTACATCAAGAACGTAGACCCGAAGACACGCACACTGACCATCGACGAGATCGAGTACCTCTCCGGCGCCGAAGCTCTGGAAGCCGCGAGGGAAGACGGCCATGACATCGATTTCGTACCCAACGACATCTACATCCGCAACGTCGAGGAAAAGACAGTAGACCTCCCGGTCGCATCCGACGCCGACATCGAAATCAACAACATGATCGGAGACCCCACAGCCGCCCTTCAGGGCCAACAGGTGAGCATGGAGCAACTGGCCGAGAGATTCTCCGCACTCGACAGGACTCACTTCGAGCCGACCAAGAAGGCATTCGAGCTCACCATGACCAATGGCCGGGTAACCAAGCTGCTCGAGATGTGGCGCCCCTGACCCCTTGTCGAAGGCCGGGGCCGGCCACCGGCTCGTCCCCGGCGCTTGCCGTGGAGCCTCTGGTCATCGGGCTGAGCGATGGTGGCTTTGATCCCGCGCCGCCGCAGGTGGGCGCGGTTGTCCCGGCTGGAGTACGCCTCACAGACATGTGGGTTGGCCGGTCGGGCCGGTCGGCAGGCGCCACGGCGCCGGATGCGTAAGCCGTCCTGCCGCAACTGCTGACGTCCGAGGCGGAAACCACGAGCTCAGTCGCGCCTCGGGCCCAGAAGAAGCGTCCGGGGCGGGCCGCGCCCTCCAAGGCCAAGAAGCAGGATGAGGCGCCGGAGGCGGGGCCTTGAGCCGAGAACGGCGTCGAGGACGACGGTCCGGGCGGGGGGCTGCGCCCCGCCGCGTGACCTGCGTCCCGAATTCGTCCTGTCGCTCGAACCCACGGCCGACGGATGATGAGACTTTGGCTGATCACTTGCCGGGGGACGCCCGAACACCCCCGAAGAACAGGGGCCTTGGCAGCCCTCCATGCTCCTGAGCCGACCGTGTTCATGCCTCAGCGCAAATCCCTTCACTGCACCACATGCCTGCATGACTAGCCGATGGTCTGATTTGATGCGCTGCGTGTCACTTCACGAACTGCGTATGACGGTGCTCGGCGAGGTAGGGGCCGCCTTCCGGGCACAGCCGCTGGAGCTGGGCGGGCGACGGCAGCGGGCGGTACTCGCCCTGCTGATCGTCGCCCGGGGCTCGGTCGTCGCCCGGGACCGATTGATCGAAGGGGTCTGGGGCGGCACTCCGCCGCCGCGCGCCGCCGCTTCGCTGCAGGCCCATGTCTCTCATCTGCGGCGCAGTCTGGAGCCGGAGCGGGAGGCGAGGACGCGCGGCGGCGTCATCGTCAGCGACGGTGCGGGGTACGCGCTGCGGTTGCCGGCCGACGCGGTGGACGCGTGGCGGTTCGAGGAGGCCCTGCGGTCCGCCACCACGCACGCCGACGAGGACCGGCCGTCCGAGGCCGTGTCCGTCCTCGAGGCGGGACTCGGTCTGTGGCGCGGCGGCCCCGCCTACGCCGAGTACGCCGCCGAGCCCTGGGCCCGCCAGGAGGCGACCCGCCTCGCCGGACTCCGCGAACTGGCGTGCGAACGACTGCTCGCCGCCCGCCTCGCCCGGGGTGAGGACACCGTCCTCGTCCCCGAACTCGAATCCCTGGTCTCCCAGGATCCTCTTCGGGAAGAACGCTGGCGCCTCCTGGCCCTCGCCCTCTATCGCGCCCACCGCCAAGCCGACGCCCTCGACGCGCTCCGCCGGGCGAGGCAGATCCTGCCCGTTCGACCCGGCACCCCCGGGGGACAGGCCCTGCGTGCCCTGGAGTCCGAGATCCTGACCCAGTCCCCGGCCCTCGACGCTCCTGCCCGACGGACAGCGGACATCGGCCCCGCGCCGGCGGGGACGCCCGCCGCGCCCGGAGCGGCGCCGACGGGACAGGCGCCCCGTCTCCCTCTGCGCACCGACTTGCTCGTGGACCGCGCCCCCCAACTCGCCGAGCTCCGCCACTGTCTGCGCTCGGCCCTGGACGGCAAGCCTCGTGTGGTGCTCATCGAGGGTCCGGCCGGCATCGGCAAGAGCCGCCTGCTGAGCGAGGTGGCCGGGCTGGCGGCCGAGGAAGGAATCCTGACCCTGACCGCGAGGGGGAGCCAGCGGGAGAAGGACTACGGGTTCGGGACGGTTCGGCAGTTGTTCGAACGGGTGGTGGACGACGAGGGGACGGAGCCGCACGGCGCGAACGCTCCCGGAGGCCGGGGGCCGCTCGTCGCGGGCGCCGCCGTCGCCGCGGGGGCGGTGTTCGGTGCGGTGCGGGGGCGGCCGCCGGAGTCCTTCGCGGTGCTGAACGGGCTGTACCAGTTGACCCGGAGGCTGGTGACGGCCAAGGGGCCGCTGGTGCTGGCCGTGGACGACGTGCAGTGGTGCGACAGCGGCTCGGTGCGGTTCCTGGCGCATCTGGCGGGATGTCTGGAAGGGCTCCCGGTGCTCATCGCCCTGACGCTGCGGACCGGGGAGCCGCAACAGGGCGGGGAGTTGCCGGGGACGCTGACGAGGGGCCCCTCGGTGGTGCGGATCAGGCCCACGCCACTGACGGAGACCGGGGTCGCCGATCTCGTACGGCAGACGCTGGGCGAAGAACCGCACGACGAGTTCACGGCCGCCTGCCATCGCGCCACGGCCGGGAATCCACTGCTGCTGCGGCAGTTGCTGCGGGCGCTGCACGTGCGCGGGATACGGCCCGGCGCCGCGCAGAGCGCGGCGATTGCGGAGACCGGATCCCGGGCGGTGTCCGGACTCGTGCTGGGGCGGCTCGCCCGGCTGCCCGAGGAGGCGAAGGCCGCGGCCCAGGCTGTCGCCGTCCTCGGCGACGGGGCGGCGACGCTCTCGGAGGTGGCGGCGCTCATGGAGCGGCCGGAGGCGGAGGCCGCTCGGGCGATCGCACCGCTGGTACGGGCCGAGATCCTGCGCGAGGGCCACCCCTACGGCTTCGTACACCCCCTAGTCGGGGAGGCCGTCTATCGCGAACTGCCTCCTGGAGAGCTGCAGTTGCGCCATGAGCGGGCGGCGAGCGCGCTGTCCGCCGCCGATGCTCCGGCCGAGCGTACGGCGGCCCAGTTGCTGCTCGCCCCGCACCGGGGCGATCCGGGTGTGGTGGACCTGCTCTGCGCGGCGGCCCGGGAGGCCGCCGACCGGGCCGTTCCCGAGGCCGCGGCGACGTATCTCACCCGCGCGCTCGACGAACCGCCGACCCCCGAACGCCGTCCCGAGGTGCTGCTCGAACTCGGGCGGGCCGAGACTCTCGGCAACGGCCCCGCCGCCGTGGAGCATCTGCGTCTGGCGTACGGAACCCTCGCCGACCCTGGCAGGAAGGCGGCCGCGGCGCTGTTGCTCGCCCGGATCCTGGTCTTCGCCGGCGGCCACGGCCAGGCGACGGAGTTCGCCCGCCGGGCGGCGGCGGAGCTGCCCGCCGAGCTGAGCGACGAACGGCAGGGACTGCTGGCGCTGGAGCGCATCAGCGGGTTCATGCACGGCCTGGACCAGCGGCTGTGGCGCACGGTCGAGGACCCGGTCGTCGAGGGCGAGGGCCCTGGCGCCCGGATGCTCGCCGCCAACCTCGCCCGGGAGGCGGCGTCGGACGGGAGCGACCGGGACCGGGTCGTGGCACTCGCCCGCTTCGCCGTCGCCGACGGTGTGCTCCAGTCCGCCGGGGAGGAGATGCTCTGGTACACCGCCGTCATCGTGCTGCACCTCGCCGACGAAGGGGTCGGCGAGCTGTTGGACGCCGCACTGGCCCGCGCCCAGGAACGCGGCTCGCTGTTCTCCGTGCTCGCGACCCATCTGTGGCGGGGCTTCACGCAGTGGAACCACGGAGATCTGAACGCTGCGCGACGGTCACTGGAGAACGCGGTCGAGCTGTCGGAGATCTGGGGCCTCGCGCCGGGCGCCCCGCAGGGCCGCACCTTCCTGACCGCCGTCCTGCTGGACCTGGGCGACACCGCCGGGGCACGCGCCTGCCTGGAGCGGATGCGCGGCTGGGTCCGTGGCGCGGAGGGTCAGCGACTGCTCGGGGAGAGCGAGGCACGGGTGCTGATCGAGGAGGGACGGTACGAGGAGGCGCTCGCCGCGCTCGACGGCGTACGGCACCTCCAGCCCGCCATGGCCAACCCGGCGTGGTGGCCGTGGTCGCTGCTGCGGGTGCGGGCGCTCGCGGGTGCGGGCAAGCGGGCCGATGCGCTGGTGCTGGCCGAGGAGCAGCTGACGGTCGCCCGCAGGTGGGGTGCACCCAGCACGTTGGGGCGAGTGCTGCGCATCGTCTGCGAACTGCGCGGGACCGAGGGCGAACCCGGGCTCCGCGAGGCGGTCGCCCTGCTGGCGACCGGTCCGGCGCGCCTGGAGTACGCCCGCGCCCTGTACGCGCTCGCCGCGCACGCCCCCGAGGACGAGGCCGCGGCCTTCCTGAGCCGGGGACGGCACATCGCGCGGGAGTGCGGGGCGGCGGGGCTCGTGGGGCCTGCCTTCCCCGCCGAGTGGTCGTGACCACGAGCTGGCGGGGCCCCGGCCTCCGCGGTCAGGAGCAGCGGTACGTGACGCGGTCAGGAGCAGTGGTACGTGAAGTCGGCCGAGGCCGTCACCACGTCCGGTGACAGCACTTCGAGCGTGGCCGTGGCCTTCATGGTGCCGTGGCCGTCGAAGCTCCAGCGCAGGACGACCTCGGAACGCTTGACGTTCCTGCCGACCCGCTGGTGGAGGACCTCGGAGGTCGTGCCGTCGCTGCGCTTCCAGCGGTAGTCGACGGTGCCGGGGTGGCCGTCGGTCTCCAGGACGCCGGTGACGACGACCGTCTTCGCGCAGCGGTCGACTTCGGACGCGCTGACAGTGGCGTCCAGCACCCGCAGTGGTTCGGTCGCCGAGCAGGAGCGCAGGCCCACCACGACGGCCACGACGAGGGCGACCAGCAGCAGCAAGGACCACAGCTTGCGCCACCACGGCCGTCCACGGCGGCGGGGGGCCGTCCCGGACGGCCCGTCCGGGGCGAGCGTGCCCTGCCAGATGCCCGTCGCACGGTTGTCGGCCGTGCCCGGCGCACCGGGCACCCCGGGTCCGAAACGCGTCTCCCCTCCGGAACGCGTCTCCTCGCCGGGCGTCTCGGAGGGCGGGAGGTGAAGGGTCGCAGCCGGGTCCGCCGGCGGGAGGGTGGCGGTGAGATCGGGGTCGTCGGTGTGGACCGCCGGGTTGGTGCGGGCGAACCGCAGTCTGGGGTCGTCGGAAGGTGTGCTCATCGGGGGGGATCGCAATCGACGGGGGCCGAGACGGCCTGGAAGGAACCGTTGCCCGAGTCGGCGGCCGGGTCGGTGGTGACCCTGACGCCGACGTAGTCGGAGCGCGTCGGAATGGCGAAGGAGTGGGTGTAGCGGCCCGCGACCTGTGTCTGTCCCTCGGGCAGCGCGACCGGGTCGGTGGCCACGATGGTCCCGACGACGCGCGGCGAGTCGCTGACGTACCAGCTGAGGTAGAGCGTGCCGTCGGCGGCGCCGTCGGTGGTCACGGTGACGGAGGCCACGATGGTGCAGGCAGCAGCGGTCGGGCCCACCGAGTTGATCCGTACGGAGGCCACGTCGAGGGTGGGTTGCGCCGGTGCGTCGGTGTCGCCGCCGCTCGTGGAACCGCCGCCCGTCGTGGTCGTCCCGCCGCCGCTGGAGGAGCCACCGCTCGTCGTGGAAGTGCCACCGCCGGAGGTGCTGCCGCCCGTGGTGCTCGTACCGCCGTCCGTCGTCCCTCCTGACCCCGGCGATCCGCTGCCCGCGCTGCCCGCGCCGTCGGACCCGCCGGAGGTTTCGTCCCCGTCGGACGAGGCGCCGTCGTCCTCGGACCCCGGCGCGGAGGCCGACTCGGTGCCGGAGGGCGAGGAGGAGACGTCCGGCGCGGAGGGGGTCCCGTCCGGGGAGTCGGCCGACCCGCTCGGACCGGTTCCGGCGGCGGAGCCGTCCGACCCCGGACCGGAGCCGGCGCCGTTCGTCCTGTGGTCCCCGCCGCCCGAGCCCGTGGCGACCGCCGTCACCGCGACCCCGCCGATCACCAGCAGGGCGCCCGCCGTCAGCCCGGCCAGCATCTTCCCGCTTCGGGCGCGCAGCAGGCGGGCACCCGGGCCGAGGGTGGTCGTGGCCAGAGCCGTCGTACCCGAGGCCGTACCGTTCGCCAGCGGGAAGAGGAGGAAGAACAGGGCGGCGAGCGCGGCGAGTTCGCGCCGACCGCGCTCCTCCCACTCCTCGCCGTACGCGGCCGAGGCCACGGCTTCGAGCTCCTCGACGAACGCTGCCGCGCTCTCGGGGCGCTCCTCGGGCGTCTTGGCCAGGCCCCTGCGGATCAGCGGGCGCACCGGCTCGGGAGCCAGCTCGTCAGGGATCGGCGCCTCGATGTGCTGGACGGCCAGTTCGGCCAGCGTGCGGCCCGGATAGGGCTTCATGCCCGTCAGGCACTCGAAGAAGGTCGCCGTCGCCGCGTACACGTCGGTCGCCGGCCTGGCCTCACTGCCGGTCCACTGTTCGGGCGCCATGTAGAGGGGGGTGCCCGAGGCGCCCGCGGCCACCCCGTTCGGCACGGCGATGCCGAAGTCCACGAGTTTGGAGGAACCGTCGGCGGCGACCAGGACGTTGTCCGGCTTGTAGTCACGGTGCACGACACCCACCGCGTGGGCGGCCGCGAGGCCGAGCAGTGAGCCCTTGAGTACGACGAGCGCGGCCTCGGGAGTCGTGGCGCCGTGCTCCAGCAGCAGTTTGCGCAGGGGTACGCCGTCCACGAGCTCCATGACGATGGCGGCGCCGCGCGGGCTCTCGACGTACTCGTACAGTTCGACGACGTGGGGAGAGCGGAGCTCACCCAGCAGCCGGGCCTCGGCACGGAAGACCTCGCGGAAGGCGGGGTCGTCACGGAGCTGTTCGGCGAGGTACTTGATCGCCACCCGGGTACCGGTCGTATCGTGCGTGGCCAGGACCACCCGGCCGCTCGCCCCGGAGCCCAGTTCCTTGTCCTGCGTGTAGCCGGGGACAGCCCACCGGTCCCCGTTGTGCGTCGAGTCGCCCATGTCCTTCGTCCCCCGGCCCGTCTCCGGGCCGGCCCCCCGTTCGTTCTCGTGTAACGCCTGTCGCGTCCGAGACATGGATGGTGGGCCACTTGTCTTGCGATCGGCTTGCAAGCCGATCGCAAGACGGCCGACGCATTCTCGTCGTCGATGGCCGAACGGACGCCGGTCACCTTGGGGGGAATCGGCGTCCGACGGCCTCCTTGGAGGAGTCCCCGCAGGTCAAAGCGTGCAGGGACTGCTGGGCCCGGGCTTGTTCGAGACGGGCCCGGCCTTCGGCCAGGAGGCCGATCGCCTCCTGGAGTTCGGGTCCGCCCTCGGGTCCGCGCGCCTCGCCGAGCAGCCGAAGCACCCGGCCCACGGTGCCGGCCGCGCCCCACGCACGGGCCGACCGCAGTTGCTCCCGCGCGAGTCGCTCGGCCCGGTCCCGCTCACCCAGCCCGATCATCGCCCGTATCCGCAGCAACTCCCCTTCCCACCATGCCGGGTTGACCACGGCGGGCTGAAGGTGCCTTACCCCGTCGAGCGCGGCCAGCGCCTCTGCGTACCGCCCTTCCGCGATCAGCACCCGGGCCTCGGCCTCCCCGCGCAACCGCGCCC
>NZ_VJZE01000242.1 GCF_009377205.1 Streptomyces phyllanthi | reverse complement strand
TCCCTCTTCCGGGAGAACTTCGACCGCCTCCCCCTCGGCCCGGTCACCGAGGGCCGCGGCTGGACCACGGACGCGTCCGACGGCACGCTGACCGTGGCCCGCGGCACCGGCGGCCACGGCCGCGAACTCCGTATCCGCACCGAGGGCAACGGCCGCGCCTTCCTCGTCCTCCCCGACCTCGCCCTGCCGGGCAACAGCGTCTGGGCACGACTGCGGCTGCGCGTGGCCGAATTCCCCACGGCGCCCGACTGGGCCCACTGGACCATCGCGGAGGCCTCCGGCTCCGACTCCCCCACGCTGGTCCGTCCGCTGGGCGGCCAGTACGCCCCCACCGACCGGGGCAACTTCTGGGGCGTCGGCTCCGATCTGGGCCCCACGGGCGACTGGACGGCCTGGAAGACCTCCGCGCCGGCCACCGCGGGGAAGTGGCAGTGCGTCGAGTTCCACCTGGACGCCACGGACAACCGCGTCACCGTCTACCTGAACGGCGTGAAGCAGTCCGACCTCACGGTCTCCACGAAGAACCACGGCGGCACGGCGGACGACTTCGTCTTCCCCACCTTCGACAAGCTGAAGCTCGGCTGGCAGCTCTACCAGGCGGACCCCACCCCGTCGTCGTACGACGTGCGGCTGGACGACATCGCGCTGGGCACACGCCGGGTGGGGGGCTGCTCGTCCTGACGCCGGCCGCCCTCCCGATGACTACAGCTGGCTGAGGATCGTGGGATCCGTGATCTCCGTGTCCTTGGCCAGCATCATCGCCTTGCTGAGGATGACGGCGAGCGTGCGGTCGCCCTCGTACGGGAGGTACCCGGCCTGTGGGCCGCTCATGTTCGATTTCGGCACGATGCAGAGGTACTGGTCGTTCGGCGTCCTCAGGATGTTGCCCGAGCCGAGGTGGATCTTGTACGTGTGGCGCTCACCCTTCACGTGCAGGAACCGGCCCTCCAGGGTGCAGCGGTCGGCTATCGCCAGGCGGGGTATCAGCCGCTCCAGCAGCGCCCGTCGGGTCTCGGCGCTCTGGTTCAGCTCGCCGAAGCCGTACGACGACCAGTACTCCCGGAAGCGCCCGCCGGGGCCGCCGTCCTGCCAAGCGGGGTCGTTGCCGATACTGGCCACGCCCACGAACAGGTCGACGTCACGCAACACTTCGGAGAGGACGAGCGGCGGTATCTCGTCGAGGGGGACGGGCTCGACGGGCTCCTGCCCGTCGCGGAGCCACATGTGGTACTCCTCCCCGCCACAGCAGTGCGCCGAGTTCTCCGGGGCGTCGACCGGGTAGAAGCGCACCTGGTCGGTGCGCAGCCGCAGGAAGGTCCCGGACTCGGTGGTGTCCACCCCGTACTCCTCCCCGTCGCCCTGGACCCAGTACTCGGCCCGCAGCCCCCACTGCGGCAGCTCGCGCGTCGCGGGCGGCGCGGAGTCGTCGACGCAGAGGCGGAGCTTGTTGCGCCATCCCCGCACGGCGGCCAGGGAGTGGAACTGGTGCTGCCGCACGATGTGCGCCGCGAACCGGTTGGAGTAGGTGTGGGTTGCCCGCTCGGCGTCCGTCAGCAGGTAGACCTCGCGGTGGGCCTGCTTGAACGGCTGGGTGATCCGGTGCCGCTCCAGCCAGTCGCGCCAGGCGACGATCTCGGCGGGTTCGCGGCCGACCGGGTGCCAGAGGCTCACCTCCGACCCGCCGTCGACCGGGTCGTCGGTGAGCGTGCGCAGGGCCCCGTCCGCGTAGCCCACGGTCGTGCCGTCGACCGTCCACAGCAGTCGGCGTGCGAGGGCCCCGACAAGCGGGTGGTCGAGGTAGCGCTCGCGCCAGGTGCCGTGGGACCAGGTGCGGCGGGCCAGGAACTGGCGGTCCAGCCGCTCGCTCTGCGCGCTGAGCATCCTGTCGATGTCCTTGACGGCGGCCTTGAGCTCCTTGAGCTCGTCGGCGTGGTCGCGCTTCACCGCGGCGGGCACACTCTTGACGGGTTTGCCCGCGGCGTTGCGCCAGCCGAGGACCGCGCGGGTGCCGTGGACCTCGACCAGGGCGGTGACATCACCGAGCCGGTGCTCCGCGCGCCCCACCTCGGTGAGCCCGTACGCGGGAACGGCCAGCTCCTCGATCTCCTCGCGGCTGAGCCCGAGAGCGGTGGCGCGGTCCTCCAGAGCCGTGTCGACGATCTTCGCGGTGGCCTTGTACGTGATCCGGGTGGCGAGCCGCGCGAGCTCCGCGAGGGCGGCCTCGCTGTCGATCCGCGCGAGGGCGACGACCCCGGCGTTACCGACCTTCGGGTTGCGCGGCCCCATCCCGGCGACCTTCTTCAGCGAGGTCTCGACGAGCGCGCCGAGTGCCCGCGCGGTGTCCGGGTGCGGCGGCAGGAGGGAGAGCAGCCAGGCGAGCCCGCGCAGGGCGTTGGCGTTGTACGGGTCGTAGGCGCTGTTGACGTCGGCCTCGTACGGTCCCTCTTCGAGCTCGAACGTCCGAGGCCGCCCGACGAGGGCGAGCCAGGACACAACGGCAGTACGCACACGCTCGGCGCCCAGGGCATCGATGAGCCCCTGGGCCTGCTGATCCCACTTGGCACCGGGCTTGGAGGCGGTGGCGCCGGCGACGTGGGTGAGCAGCGCACGCCATTCAGGCGCCTCGGTCCCCTCGACATCGGCCAGGGCACGCTCGGCCCACTCCTCCCCCACGTTGAGGACGGGGACGGACTCGGGCAGCTGCCTGACGAGCTCGCGGATGTCACCGGAGCGGTAGGCGTCCAGGGAGGAACGCCGGAAGACGGCGACGACGGCCGGCGCGAGTGTCCGCCCGGCGGCCAGCTCCGCCTCCGCCAGGACCTCGAGCCGGGTCGCGTACCAGAGGGAGTGCTGCCGCCCGATCCGTTCGAGCTCCTCGACGCGCTCGGCGGAGAGCGGATCATCGGGGAACCCGCGGGAGATGATCCCGACGAGGGTGAGCGCGTTGCGCCGCGCGTTCGGACCGGCCTCGGTGGAGTGGTACTGCTCCACGAGGGTGTCGCCGAGCCGCTGCCGCACCTCGACGGGCAGCTCACGCAGCAGCTGCAGCAGCTCGTCCCAGGACTCGTCCCAGTGCCCGTCATTGATGGCCGCGGCTTTCAGCAGGTCGACGGCGAGGGCCCGGAAGTCCCCCTCACCGACACGCTGCCGCACCAGTGACTTGCAGTTCTTGACACGCGCGTAGGCCATCGCTCCTCATCCCCCCACCAGCGGAACCAGCTTGAGAAACACGACCTCGGTCCCGAGCGCCAGGTCGATCTCCTCGTCGAGCCCGGTGATCTGCCGGTCCCCCACGAGCACCAGGAACCCGTTCCCGGCGAAGGCGGCCAGCGCGAGCTCGGTCTGCGCCTCGGGGTCGATCCGCCGGCGTGTCCGCAACGCGTACCCGTTCAGCACCCGCTCGGCGTCCACGGGCTGTACGAGCCCGTGGAACACCTCCGGTGTGCGCGCGTTGTACTCGGCGACCTCCTGGAACACCCGCCGCCTGACCAACTCCCGCAGCGTCAGCCGCTCCTCGGCGACCTCGAGCTCCCAGCCCGCGCCGCGTCCCCCACTCGTCGTCTCGTCGACGAACGTCACCGTTCCCATGGCGAGGACAGTAGAGGGCACCACTGACAACCGGGGTCGGAGAGGCAGCAGAGAAACCTCTCCGGCCCCGTACAACCCTCGTATCCCTCAAGGTGTCTTCTCTGTATGTCTGTCCGGCGCGGCGGCGAAACCGCCGGCTCTCCCGGCGCGCCACACCGCGCCCCGACCGCGCGCCACCCGTGCGCGCCCGACCCGGACAGGCACCACCAGACGAGCGCGGGCCGTCGAGCGTGCCCCGCGCACACAGCAGGAGACGCATGTTCACGCGCAGGAATCTCCGCCTGACCCTGGCGACGGCCACGGCCGTCTCGCTGACCGGCGGGCTGCTCACCTTCTCGGTGGGCGTCGCCGACGCGGCCACCCCGGCCAAGTACGCCGACGACTTCAACGGCGACGGCTACCGGGACTACGCGGTCACCGGCGACGGTGCGTTCACCGTGACGTACGGGACCGCGACAGGGCCCGGCACCGAGAGCGCCACCTTCACCCAGAGGAGCCCGGGCGTCCCGGGAACGGCCGGTGACGCGGGAGGCTTCGTCGACACGTTCGGCGAGGATCTCGCGGCCGCCGACCTCAACCGTGACGGGTACGCCGACCTCGCCGTCGCCGACAGGTCCGAGAAGGTGAGCGGCAAGGTCGCCTCGGGTGCGGTCACCATCATGTGGGGGGCGAAGACCGGCCTCGGCTCCAAGGCCACCCGCCTCCCCGTCAAGGCCAAGTCCCACCAGGGGTTCGGCAACGAGCTCGAGACCGGCGACTTCAACGGCGACGGCAAGGCCGACCTGGCGGTCGCCGACGGCATCGACACCGTCCGCATCTACCGGGGCGGCTTCTCCCAGTCCGGCACGACGGGGCAGGTCACCAAGCACACCCCCAGCCCGAACGTGACCGATGTCCTCGAACCCACCGGCCTCGTCGCCGGAAAGGTGACCAAGGACAAGGCCACCGACCTGTACGTCCTCGGCCAGGGCTACCGGAACGACAAGATGACCCAGGACGCGTGGTTCCTGCGCGGCGGCTCCACGGTCAAGTCCGGCAAGCTCACGAAGATCAACAACTCATCCCCCGACTACGACCCGACGGGTGTCATCGCGGACTTCGACAAGAACGGCTACGGAGACCTGGCCGTCAGCGACACGCCGTACAACAAGGGCGCGGGCTCGGTCGTCGTCGTACGCGGCGGCGCGAGCGGCCCCACGACCACGTACCGCCTGACGCAGGCCACTTCGGGCGTCGCGACGGCAGCCACGAAGCACGACTCCTTCGGCGCCGACCTCTCCGCGGGCGAGACCAACGGCGACGGTTACCCGGACCTCGCCGTGGGCGTTCCGGAGGAGAAGGTCGGCTCGGCGGAGACGGCGGGTGGTGTCCACATCCTGCGGGGTGGCCCCCGGGGAGTGACCGGCACGGGTTCCCAGTGGTTCACGCGCGCCACGGCGGGCGTCCCGGGCAGCCCGAAGGAGATGGAGATGTTCGGACTCGCCGTCCGCCTGCGCGACCTGGACGGCGACGGCGACAGGGACCTGCTGGCCGCGGGCGACAACGACGAGCTGAGCCTGCTCTTCCCGGCGGGTGCCTCCGGCATCACGACCGGTTCCGTGACGGAGCTGGGTCTTCGGCCGAGCTTCCCGCAGTAAAGGACCATCGCGCGCCGTCGCCATGGGGTGATGGCGCGCAGCCCGCTCGGCGTCGGGGCCGACCGCACGCGGTCGGCCCCTCGTCGTGTTCGCCGGCCGGAACGCGGCAGGCGGGTGACACCTTCGCGGCAGGTCCCGGCCGGGGCCGTACCCGGAACCTAATCTGATGCCATGTCAGATGACGAGTCGTACGAGCTGCTCGGGCTCGACAACGTGCTATTGCCCGTGGGGGATCTCGGGGAGGCCGTGGCCTTCTACGGGCGGGCCGGGCTCGAGGTGGCGTTCCGGCTGGACGAGGCCGGGATCGTACTGCTGAAGGTGGGGAAGGAGGCGCCCGGGCTCCTGCTCCGGCTGGAGGAGGAGCTGGGGCGCCGGCAGCCGGTGTGGGCCTCACCGCGCGTGTGGCTGGAGGTGCGGGACGCGCGGGCCGCGGGACGGGCCCTGGAGGCGGCGGGCATCCGGCTCCTCGACGCGCCCTCCCCCGTCGCCACCGGCTGGACCGTCGAGTTCGCCGACCCCTGGGGCAACGTCATCGGGTTCACGGACTACAGCAAGCGGCCGGAGCTGGCACGCGGCTGATCCCCCTCCGGCGCGCTCCCCCACCCAAAACCTCACTTGAACATGTTCAAAAGCAGGAGTACGGTTCCGTTCCAGAAGCTTTTGAACGTGTTCAAGAAGGGGTGGGGACATGGACCTCACGGTCGTCGCGTACGCCATCTACCTGCTGGTCAGCGTGGGGCTGACGGTCTGGGTGGCGCGGACTCTGAGCCGGAACGGGCGGATCTTCCTCTCCGATGTGCTGCGCGGGAACGAGAATCTCGCCGACGCCGTCAACCACCTGCTGGTGGTCGGCTTCTATCTCGTCAACCTGGGCTTCGTCGCGCTCTATCTGAACCAGGACGGCCAGGTCGCGGACCCGCGCGGGGTCTTCGAGGCCGTCTCGTCGAAGCTCGGCGTGGTGCTGCTGGTCCTGGGCGCACTGCACCTCGGCAACGTGTTCGTGCTGAACAAGATCCGGCGGCGCGGTGTCATGGAGCGGGAGCAGGTGCCGCCGGTCGGGCCGCAGGACTGGGCCGCTCCGGCGACCGGGGCCGGGGCGTGACGGCGGTGGCCGACGCGACCGTACGCGACCGGGACGCCGCGCGCGTCCCGGTCCGCGGGCTCACCGTGCTGTACGACGCGCAGTGCTCGCTGTGCCGGTTCGTCCGGGAGTGGCTGGGGAGGCAGCGGCAGCTGGTGCCGCTGCGGTTCGTGGCGGCGGGGTCGGAGGAGGCCCGGAAACTCTTCCCGTCACTGGACCACCGGGCCACCCTCGACGAGATCACCGTCGTCGGGGACGCGGGGCAGGTGTACCGCGGGCCCGCCGCCTGGATCGTGTGCCTGTGGGCGCTGCGGGAGCACCGGCCGCTCGCCCACCGGCTGAGCACCCCGGCCGGAACGCGGCTGGCCAGGGGCGCCGTACTGGCCGCGGCCAGGTTCCGGGAGTCGCAGGGCCGGAGCCGGTGGGGCGGGGGTGCGTACCCGAGGGGTGACGGGTGGGCCTACGACCCGCGGTACGGGTGGACGTACTCCCCACCCGCCTGCGACAGCGGTACCTGCGCGACTCGTTAGGCTCTGTCCCGTGCCAGCAGTTCCCACAGGGCCCGGCAGCAGCCCCGGGCCGCCCGAAGAGGACCGTACGCCCGCCCCGAGCCCTGCCGACGGCACCGTTCCGGCCCCGGCGAAGGGTTCCGCGAAGTCCGAGCAGACCCGCGCGCTGATCCTGGAGACCGCGCTGCGGCTCTTCCAGGAGCGCGGGTACGACAGGACGACGATGCGGGCCATCGCGAAGGAGGCGGGGGTCTCCGTCGGCAACGCGTACTACTACTTCGCCGGCAAGGAACACCTGATCCAGGGGTTCTACGACCGGATCGGCGCCGAGCACCAGGCGGCGGTCCGGCCGGTCCTCGAGCGGGAGACGGACCTGGAGGCGCGGATCGCGGGGGTCCTCAAGGTGTGGCTGGACGTGGCGGCGCCGTACCACGAGTTCGCGGCGCAGTTCTTCAAGAACGCGGCCGACCCGGACAGTCCGCTCAGCCCCTTCTCACCCGAGTCGGAGGGGCCGCGCGAGGCGTCCATCGCCATCCACCGGGAGGTGCTGGCCGGGTCGAAGGCCAAGGTGCCGGAGGAGCTGCGGGACGTACTGCCGGAGCTGATGTGGCTGTCCCAGATGGGGCTGGTCCTGTACTGGGTCTTCGACCGGACGGAGGGACGCGAGCGCAGCTACCGGCTCGCCGAGCGGGGGGCCCGGCTGACGACCAGGGGGGTCTCGCTTGCCCGCTTCCGGGTGCTGCGGCCGCTGGTCCACGAGGTGCACGAGCTGTTCACGGACTTCCTGCCAGGGATGACCCGGGTGCTTCCGGACCCAGGGAGCGTGGGGAAGGACGGGTGATCACTTTCGGGTGAACGCCGTCGAACGGACACTCCGGCACCCGACCTGCCTACGATGATGCTCTCGACACCAGCCCCTAGGAGGCACGCGATGTCCGCTGCATCCGTCGAGCAGCCCTTCGACGACGAGCCGTTCTCGCTCACGGCCATCGCCGACGAGATCATGGAGCGCCATCCGGGCTACCGAGTCGAGATCATCGGAGGCCACCTCCTCGTGACCCCATCACCGGATGCCCCCCACGCCGTCGTCCTGACCGACCTCATGGTCCCCTTCATCGCCTCCGGGCTGCATGGCGCGGGAACCTATGTGCTCCAGAACGTCGGCCTCTGGTTGCCCACCGGCGCCGAGGACTACGCCATCCCCGACCTCGTCGTGGTGGACGCCGACATCGACGACCACTTCGTCGAGAACAACGCGTACGACCCGGTCTGCTTCCGCCTCGTCCTGGAGGTCACCTCCGGCAACTGGCGCGACGACCTGAAGACCAAGGTCGCCGCCTATGCCGAGGCGAAGATCCCGGTCTACGTCGTCGTCGACCGCAAGCACCAGCGCCTCCACGTCCTCACCGACCCGGACGGGAGCGAGTACGGGAACCACCGCGTCCACGCGCCCGGCGAGACCGTCACGCTGCCCGACACGATCGGCGCCAAGGTGGGCCTCGACGTGGAGCAGATCATCAAGGCCGGTCAGAAGAAGGGCGACTGACCGCGTCCGCCTCTCCCCGCCGACCGGGAACGTCAGGGTCCTACCGGCGGAGCGACCAGCGCCCACACCGTCTTCCCGTGCCTGCCGCGGCCCCACGCGCCCCAGGCGACCGCGATGTTCTCCACCAGGTGCAGTCCGCGCCCGTTCTCGCCCCACTCCCCCCACCTCCCGTGGCCGGACCCCGACCGCTCCTCCTCTCCTCCTCCGAAGGTTCTTCGCCGCGGTCACGTCCCGGTCATGGGCCGTGCCGCAACTGCCGCACGTCCAGGTGCGGACGTTCAGCGGCATCTCCGGCTGGAGGGTGCCGCACCGTGGAGCACAGCTTGGAGGAGGGGAAGAAGCGGTTGACCGCGACCACGTCCCGCCTACGGTCGGCGATCCGCGCGTGGATCTTCGCGACCTTCTGCCGGGCCTTGCGCCGGTTGGCGCCATCCCCCTTGGCCTTGCGGGACAGCTGCCGCTGAGCCTTCGCCAGACGCTCGCGGTCACGCCGCTCATGCCGGGGGTTGGTGATCTTCTCCCCGGTGGAGAGGGTGAGCCGATGGTCGAGGCCGACGTCGATACCCACCGCCGTACCCTTTGCCGGGAGCGGCTTGACGGACGGGTCCTCACACAGCAGGGAGACGTACCAGCGCCCGGCGCTGTCCCGGCTCACGGTCACCGTGCTCGGCGCCGCCCCCTCAGGAAGGGGACGCGACCAGACGATGTCCAGCGGATCGGCCATCTTCGCCAGCGTCAGACGGCCGTCACGGAACCGGAATGCCGCGGTACCCCCACCCCCGCCTGAGGGCGGGGGTATCCACGGAGGAATCCAGTCTTACCATCGGGCCTTCCCAGGCGCTCGGGCGCGTGCTGTTGACCGCTGCTGACGCTCAGGCCTGCTTGGACGCCAGCTGCACGACCGTGATGTCGGACGGGGCTCCCACCCGTACCGGAGGCCCCCACGCGCCCGCGCCACGGGTGACGTACAGCTGGGTGTCGCCGTAGCGTTCGAGGCCCGCCAGGGTCGGGTTGGCGGCGTTCGCGACGAAGTTCATGGGCCACATCTGGCCGCCGTGGGTGTGGCCGGAGAGCTGGAGGTCGACGCCGTGGTCGACGGCCTCGTGGATCTGGACCGGCTGGTGGGCGAGGAGGACGACGGGCCGCGAGGTGTCCCGGTCGCCCAGCGCCTTGGCGAAGTCGGGGCCCTGGCCCTCGTCCTCGCCCGCCACGTCGTTGACGCCCGCGAGGTCGAAGGCGGGCAGCTCCCGTCGGGCGTTCTCCAGGGGGTTGAGGCCCAGCCGCCGCACCTCCTCGACCCACTCCTCGGCACCGGAGAAGTACTCGTGGTTGCCGGTGACGAAGTACGCGCCGTGGCGGGCCGTCAGCTGCCGCAGCGGGGCGGCCGCGGGGCCCAGGTCCTCGACCGAGCCGTCCACCAGGTCGCCGACCACCGCGATGAGGTCGGGCTGGGTCGCGTTGATCGTGTCCACGACCTTCTGGGCGAAGCCCCGGCCCAGCATGGGCCCGAGGTGGATGTCGCTGACCACGGCGATCCTGAACCCGTGGGCCGCGCGCGGGAGTCTGGCCAGCGGCACGGTGACCCGCTTCACCTCGGGGCCGCGCAGAACGCCGTACGTGCCGTACCCGACGGTCCCGACCGCGGCGGCGGCCACGGCTCCGCCGACCACGCGGGAGACGAAGAGACGGCGGGAGGGGTCGGTGGAGGCGGGGGCCGGGGGTGTGGACCGTCCCTGGGATTCGGCTTCGGATTGCTCGGACTTCTGGAGGTCCTGGGGCCCTTGGGGCTGTTGGAGGCCGGCCGGCGCCGAGGGGTCGGCGGGTTCCAGCGGCGTGGGGCCGGCCGGGACCGGCTCCGCCTCACGTACCGGTACGGGCTCCGTCGCGGCCGCCGGTACCGCCGCCTGCGCGCGCCGCTCCACCAGACGCCGTACGAGCGGCCGTACGAGCTCTCCCGCCAGCAGCGCCAGCAGCAGGTACAGGGAGAACGCCAGCCACATGAAGCCCGGCCAGCCCAGCACCTGCTGGAGCCAGAAGGGAGCCCCTCCGCGCTCGGCCGCGAACGCCACGACCAGCAGCACCGGGCCCCCGGCGAACACGGCCGCGCCCACGCGCCGGGCGGTTCCCGGCCCACGTGTCGTGTCCCGCACCAGGCGGCGCCAGGCGTACCAGTGCAGGGCTCCGAAGGCCGCCAGGACGGCCACGGCAACGAGTATGAACAAGATCACCATTCCGCCGTACCTTCCGCTATGAAGTCCGCCGCAGTGCGCGCAGTCCGCGCAACCCGATGCCCCCGATGACCGTCCCAAGAACAAAGGAGACGACGGCGAGCGTCAGGTGAACCCAGAAGTACGCCGTCGGATCGCCCGCGTCGTCGAACGCGAGCCCGCTGCCGTCCTTCCAGAGGTTTTTGACGAAAGTGATCCAGATGACCCAGCTCCACACCCCGAAGGCGAGCAGGAACCAGGAGAGGGGGCGGCTGAGCTTCATGGCTCCAGTATCGCTGTCCTCGGTTCGGCTCCGGCGCCCGGGTTGGGACGTCGGTGGGACATCGCTGGCCGGGCCATGTACTTTCTCGATCGTGCCCGCCACCAAGAAGACCGCCAGGCGATCCCTGCTGGTCACTTCCGCCACCCTGTTGTCCCTGTCACTGACGGCTGCCCCGGTCCTGGCCGCCCCAGGAAAGCCCTCACCCAGCGCCACGGGCTCACCCAGCACGTCGGGTTCACCCAGCGCCTCGGGTTCACCCGACGCCTCGGGCTCACCCGGCGCGTCGGGTTCGTCCAGCGCGTCGCCGTCGGCCACGCCTCCCGCGAAGATGTCGACCGTCGGCGGCGAACGGCTCGGCATGCCGGGCACGCAGGCCGACCTGGGGACCGGCGCCCCCGTCCTGCCCAAGGACATCTCCGCCCGCTCCTGGATCGTCGCCGACGCCGAGACCGGTGACGTCCTGGCCTCCCACAACGCCCACTGGCGGCTGGCCCCGGCGAGCACGCTGAAGATGCTCTTCGCGGACACGCTGCTGCCGAAGTTCAACAAGGAGGAGAAGCACAAGGTCGTGCCCTCCGACCTGGCGGGTATCGGCGCGGGCTCCAGCATGGTCGGCATAAAGGAGGACGAGACGTACACGGTCGAGGACCTGTGGCTCGGTGTCTTCCTGGCCTCCGGCAACGACGCCGTGCATGTGCTGTCCGCCATGAACGGCGGTGTCGAGCAGTCCGTCGCGGACATGAACGCGCACGCCGAGGAGCTCCAGGCCCTCGACACGCATGTCGTCAGCCCGGACGGCTACGACGCGAAGGGCCAGGTGTCGTCGGCGTACGACCTGACCCTCATCGCCCGCTCCGGCCTGCAGAAGAAGGACTTCCGGGACTACTGCTCCACCGTGCGCACCAAGTTCCCGGGCGAGACGAAGAAGAACAAGAAGGGCAAGACGACCCGCAAGACCTTCGAGGTCCAGAACACCAACCGGCTGCTGACCGGCGACACGGACGTCACCGCGTACCAGGGCATCGCGGGCGTGAAGAACGGCAACACCACCAACGCGGGCGCCACCTTCACCGGGGTCGCCGAACGCGACGGCAAGGTGCTGCTGGTCACCGTCATGAACCCGGAGAAGAAGGAGCACAACCGGGTGTACAAGGAGACCGCCAGCCTCTTCGACTGGGGTTTCCAGGCCGCCGGCAAGGTGACGCCGGTGGGTGAGCTGGTGCCGCCGAAGAGCGCGGACACCGATGCGGGTGCCCAGCCCGGGGCCACGGCGTCCGCCACGTCGTCCGGTACCGGCGGCAAACCCGTGGCCGCCGCCACGTCCAGCGGGTCGAGCGGTATCGGTATCGCCCTGGGCATCACCGGTGGTGTCCTGGTGCTGCTGGCGGGCGGCGTGTTCCTGGTCAACCGGCGCTGGCCGCTGCCGGAGCTGATGCGGCGCCGGCGGAGCTGACCTACGGGGCGGGGCGCTCTCCCGGCTCCGCCTCCTTGCTCCCCGTCGCCGTCCAGGCCGCGCAGTACAGCAGCAGCTTCGCGGTGAAGTTGATCCACAGAAGGAGGGCGATGGGGACGCCGAAGGCGCCGTACATGCTCTTCGAGGCGATGCCCTGCAGATAGCCGCTGAGCAGCAGCTTCAGCAGTTCGAAGCCGACCGCGCCGATCAGCGCGGCCACGAACAGGCGGTGGCGCGTCGGCTGGACGCCGGGCAGCAGGGTCAGGACGTACAGCAGGAGCAGGAAGTCCGCGAGGACGGCGATGGCGAAGGCGGCGATCCGGAGCAGCACGCTGCCCCAGCCGTTCCGTTCGAGGCCGATCTGGTCGGAGATCCAGCCGACCATGGCGGAGGCGACGGTGGAGGTGGCGAGGGTCACGAGGACGGCTCCGCCGAATCCGAAGAGCAGTCCCGCGTCCTTGGCCTTGCTCAGGACGGGGTTCTCCTCCTTGTCCGGCTTCTCCCACACGGCGCGCAGGCAGCCCCGCATCTCGCCGACCCATCCGATACCGGTGAACAGCAGCAGCGCGCCCGCGATGACCCCGATGGTGCCCGCGTTGTCGACGAGTCCGCCGATGTCCAGCTGGTCGGAGATGCCCGGCACCTGTTCGGCGAGCTTGCTTTCGAGGTCGCGCTGCTGGTCCTTGCCGAGGGTGGCGGTGGCGACGACGGCGCCCAGGGTGAGCAACGGGAACAGCGCCAGGAAGCTGATGAAGGTCATCGCCGCGGCGAGCCGCGTCCACTTCACTCGGTCCAGACGCTCGTACGACCGCCACGCGTGCGTGGTCATCAGCCGTTCCGCCAACGGGCCGACACCGGGGAGCCTTTTCAGCCAGTCCATGATCCGACTCTGCCCCCTTCACCTCTGCCCTCATGCCGGAAGACCATGACCGAGTACCCCGGAACCGCAGGACAGTGGCCATCGCCCTGCCGATTCCGGCGCAGTTCACGGTCTCGGCGCGCCGTGAGGTGAAGCCGAGACGGATGGGCCCCCTGGGGAGCGCCTCACCAATGGGCCACCGCCAGGCCGTAGATGGCGAGCCACAGGATCCCGATGAGGGTGAGCGCACGGTCGCGGAGCACCACGTCCTCCGGCTCGCCCGCGGTGCGGCGGTCGGCGAAGACGGCACGACCGGTACGGGGACCTCTCCGGCGGCGACGGGCGGTGGCGCGGGCGGTGAACAGGACGAGGACGAGCGGGAGTCGGGTGAGGACGCGGACGGAGAACAGCTCTCCGGCGGCCGCGGGGGCGGCCACGACGAGGACGTTCTTGACCCACCGGCGGGGGCGGGCGGTGCGGAGGAGGCCGAGGC
>NZ_VJZE01000241.1 GCF_009377205.1 Streptomyces phyllanthi | reverse complement strand
CGTTTGGACCCGGCCGCCCGAGCCCGGCCGCGTCGACCCGGCGGTCCTCGGCGCCCTGCTCCGCCGGCACGGCTGGCTGCGGCGTGGCGGGGCCGCCGGACGCTACGGCCGCTGGACCCCTCCCGGACCGGGCGGCTCCGGTACGAGCCTGCTCGTGCCCGAGAGCCGGGCCTTCCCCGACAGCGACGACCTGCTGGGCGAAGCCCTGGAGGCGCTCTCCCGTAGCGGGTCCCCCTCCGCCCGCCACGTCCTCATCGGTCTCGCCGTCCCCAGTGACGAGATCCGCTGGTGGCGGGATGCCCCGACCGGACCCGCCGGCGCCGCGCCGTGGGCCGTCGAGGACCAACTGCGCACCGCCGCCCGCCAGATGCTGCTCGCGGGCGCGCTCGCCACACGCGCGCGTGCGGGTTACCACGGCGCCCGGCACCGCCGTCCCGCCGCTGCGTCCCTGGAGAACGTCCCCGTCCAGTCCGCCCCCGACGGCCGCAGCCTCATCGCCTTCGTGCCCGTCACCACCGGCCGCCCCCTGGCCGTGCGCCTCCACCAGGCGCTGTACGCGACCCGTGAGGCCATCGACTACCAACGCGCCACCGGCGGCATGGATGCCTTCGACGGAGCCGTCGAGGCGGGCGTCAGCCACGAGCTCACCGAGGCGCTGGTGGCCCTCGTACGCGGCACCGAGGGCGCCCGTATCGCCGTCGCCTGGGCCCCGGCCGCCGGAGTCCCCGAGGGATGTGCCACCTCTGCCGAGCCCGTCGAGTTCACCCCGGGCGACCTGCCCGCACTGCGCGCGGCGGGGGACCGCTACCTCCGTGAAGAACCCTCGGTGTCCGTGCGCCTCACCGGAGCCGTCGTACGGATGCGCAGGTCGGACCCGCGCGGCGAGGGCACCGTGCGGCTGCGGGTCCTCGCCGGGGCCGAGGTGTCGCACGTCCGGATGACGCTGGACGAGGAGTCGTACCGGATAGCGGGCCACGCCCATCTCCTCGGACTGCCGGTACGAGTGCACGGCAGGCTGGAGAGCCGGGACGGGTTCCGGCGGCTCACCCATGCCTCGGGAGTCGCCCCTGTGCAGGTCGACGAGGCGGAGCGGGACCGGCTGATGAAGGCACTGCAGGAGACGGTCGAGAAAATGGCCTTCTTCGAGGAGGCGTGCGGCGGGGAGTGAGGACCGCGGGGCATAACCGTTTCGCAGAGGGCACCCCGGGCTCGGTACGATTCCTGTCTGCGTACGCGTACGTGTACGCGCTCACCCATCAGGCAGGAGAGACCGGTGTCAGACGTCCGTGTGATCATCCAACGCGATTCCGAGCGGGAAGAGCGCGTGGTGACGACGGGCACTACGGCCGCCGACCTCTTCGCCGGCGAGCGCACCATCGTCGCGGCCCGCGTGGGCGGCGAGCTCAAGGACCTCGCCTACGAGGTGAAGGACGGCGAGACCGTCGAGAGCGTGGAGATCTCCTCCGAGGACGGTCTGAACATCCTGCGGCACTCCACCGCGCACGTGATGGCGCAGGCCGTGCAGGAGATCTTCCCCGAGGCCAAGCTGGGCATCGGCCCGCCCGTCAAGGACGGCTTCTACTACGACTTCGACGTCGCCGAGCCGTTCACCCCCGAGGACCTCAAGCGCATCGAGAAGAAGATGCAGGAGATCCAGAAGCGCGGACAGCGCTTCGCGCGCCGGGTCACCACCGACGAGGACGCGCGCGTCGAGCTGGCGGACGAGCCGTACAAGCTGGAGCTCATCGGTCTCAAGGGCAACGCGGCGAACGCCGCGGACGGCGCGGACGCCGAGGTCGGCGCCGGAGAGCTCACCATCTACGACAACCTGGACGCCAAGACCGGCGAGTTGTGCTGGAAGGACCTCTGCCGCGGTCCGCACCTGCCCACCACCCGGAACATCCCCGCGTTCAAGCTGATGCGCTCGGCCGCCGCCTACTGGCGCGGCAGCGAGAAGAACCCGCAGCTCCAGCGCATCTACGGCACCGCGTGGCCCAGCAGGGACGAGCTGAAGGCGTACCTGGACTTCCTCGTCGAGGCGGAGAAGCGCGACCACCGCAAGCTGGGCGCCGAGCTGGACCTCTTCTCGATCCCCGAGGAACTGGGCTCCGGTCTCGCGGTGTTCCACCCCAAGGGCGGCATCGTCCGCCGCGAGATGGAGACCTACTCGCGGCAGAAGCACGAGGACGCGAACTACGAGTTCGTGAACACCCCGCACATCGCGAAGGAGAACCTCTTCGTGACCTCGGGGCACCTGCCGAACTACTCGGACGGCATGTTCCCGCCCCTGGAGTTCGACGGGCAGAACTACCGCCTCAAGGCGATGAACTGCCCCATGCATAACCTGATCTTCAAGGCGCGCGGCCGCTCGTACCGCGAACTTCCGCTGCGGCTCTTCGAGTTCGGCACGGTCTACCGCTACGAGAAGTCCGGCGTCGTGCACGGCCTGACCCGCGCGCGCGGCTTCACCCAGGACGACTCGCACATCTACTGCACCAAGGAGCAGATGGCGGACGAGCTGGACTCGCTGCTCACCTTCGTCCTGGACCTGCTGCGCGACTACGGCCTGACCGACTTCGAGCTGGAGCTGTCCACCCGCGACCCGGAGTCCGACAAGTTCATCGGTGAGGACGCGGAGTGGGAGGAGGCCACCGAGGCACTGCGCCAGGCGGCCGAGAAGCAGGGCCTCCCGCTCGTGCCCGACCCGGGCGGCGCGGCCTACTACGGTCCGAAGATCTCCGTCCAGGCCAAGGACGCGATCGGCCGCTCCTGGCAGATGTCCACGATTCAGGTCGACTTCCAGCAGCCCAAGCGGTTCCAGCTGGAGTACACCGCGGCGGACGGCTCCAAGCAGCAGCCGGTCATGATCCACCGCGCGCTGTTCGGGTCCATCGAGCGCTTCTTCGCGGTGCTCCTCGAGCACTACGCGGGCGCGTTCCCGGCGTGGCTGGCGCCCGTGCAGGCGGTGGGTATCCCGATCGGCGACGCGCACGTGCCGTATCTGAACGAGTTCGCCAAGAAGGCGAAGGCCGCGGGTCTGCGCGTCGAGGTCGACGCGTCCTCCGACCGCATGCAGAAGAAGATCCGCAACGCCCAGAGGGCCAAGGTGCCCTTCATGGTCATCGCGGGCGACGAGGACATGACCAACGGCGCCGTCTCCTTCCGCTACCGCGACGGCTCGCAGGAGAACGGCATTCCGGTCGAGGAGGCGATCGCCAAGATCGCGCAGGTGGTCGAGGACCGGGTGCAGGTCTGACGGACCGGGTGGTCCTGCGGACGTCCGTACGGCGGGAGGCCCCCGGAGCTCAGTGCTCGAGGGGCCTCCCGCCGTCTGTGCCGTCATCCGCGGCGCCCGTGGGCTGCTCCTTGCCCTCGCGTGCGAACACCTGGAGCAGCCAGGACGAGAACGAGCCGGTCACCGAGCCGAGCAGCCCCAGCCCACAGCCCATCACGCCCACCGCGACCAGCCGTCCCAGCGGCGTCACAGGGACCACATCGCCGTAGCCGACCGTCGCGAGCGTCGAAACGGTCCACCACGACGCGTCACCGAAGGTGCGGATCGTGGCGTCCGGGGCGGCGTGTTCCACGTGGTAGACCGTGAGGGCGCCGGCGCAGCCCAGCAACGCGGCCGACAGGCCCGCGTAGATCATCACCCGCGCCTGCAGGACGAGCCGGGGGTGGCCGTGCCTGCGCTGTACGGCCTCGTACAGCCTGACGAAGCGCAGTGGCCGCAGGAGGGGCAGCAGCACGACCATAGTGTCCAGCCAGTGGCGGTGCGGGAAGTGCGGCCCGGCGCCGCTGAGCCGCCAGCGCACCGCGTAGTCGATGACGAACAGCGCCCACATCGCGAGCGTCATGGCCAGGCTCAGGTCGCGTACGGCGGCGGGCAGGTCGTGGCCGAGGACACGGACCGCGTAGGAGGAGAGATACAGCAGGGACGCCACGGCGAGCGGGACCTCGGCGCGCTGCTCCCAGCGGGCCTCGCGGCTGGCGACGTGCTTCGGTCCGTCCACCGCTCCAGCTTGGCGGCAGAGAGTCCGGGGAGTGCCCCGGCGACACGCCGGGCCCAGGCGACGCCATATGCTGCACCACATGACGAGTGAGCCGGAGCAGCAGATCGGAGTGGGAACGCAGGACGCGTTCCAGCGCCTGTGGACGCCCCACCGGATGGCGTACATCCAGGGCGAGAACAAGCCCAGCGGCCCGGGGGCCGACGACGGCTGCCCGTTCTGCTCGCTCCCGGCCAAGTCCGATGAGGACGGGCTGATCATCAGGCGTGGCGAGCACGTGTACGCGGTGCTCAACCTCTACCCGTACACCGGTGGCCACCTCATGGTCGTCCCCTACCGCCATGTCGCCGACTACACGGACCTCACGGTCCCGGAGACCGCCGAGGTCGCCGAGCTCACCAAGCAGGCCATGACCGCCCTGCGTACCGCCTCCGGCGCCCACGGCTTCAACATCGGCATGAACCAGGGCACGGTCGCCGGCGCCGGTATCGCCGCGCATCTCCACCAGCATGTGGTGCCCCGCTGGGGCGGTGACACCAACTTCATGCCGGTCGTCGGCCATACGAAGGTGCTGCCGCAGCTGCTGGCCGACACCCGGAAGATGCTTGCGGAGGCGTGGCCGACCGGCTGAGGCCGGCCACGGCGCGCTACGCGTCGTAGACGTCCGCCTTCCTCGGCGTCGCGTCCTGGACGGCCGTGCTGAGGAAGGTGGAGCGGGCGCCGAACTTCTCGGTGTCCACGCCGTTCTCCTCGAGGACCTTGATCGCCGCCGCGTGCACCACCCGCAGCACAGGGGTCGCGGCCCGCAGCGCGTCGTCCGCCATGAAGCGGTGCCGCCACGGCTGGTCGGCCCACGCGTGCCGCAGACCGAACGGCTCGGGCAGCCCCAGTGACCCGCCCAGCCAGTTCAGCACCGGCGGATACCAGGTCAGCGGCGCCCGCGCGGCCAGCCGCACGACCTCGTCCGGGTCGACCAGCGGGAGCTTCACCTTCCGGGTCTCCCAGAACCTGACCGACTTCTGGACCTCCTTCTCCTTCGCCGCCGGCTTGGTGGTGAACAGCCCGTGCACGGGACCCAGCGCATGACCGGTCACCTCGATGCGCAACGTCTGGTGCAGCACGGTCACGGTGATCATCATCGTGAGGATCAACTGGCCGTCCCAGAGCGTCCACTGCACACCCAGGTAGTGCCGGTTCCCGCTGCCGAACTGCTGCTTGTTGCAGATCTCCTGTATGGCGTGCGACTTGAACTGGTACGCGTCCACGTCCGCGTTCTCGGGCCGGGACACCTCCCCCGCGCCCTCACCGATGGGGCTGACGATCCAGTGCTTGATCGACGGGGCCGGGAAGCCACCGGTGTTCAGCGGGCCCCGCTCCAGCATGCGCAGCTGGTCGTGGATGGACCGTATGACGTCCCAGCTGCGGAACGGGTGGATCTCCTTGGAGGGGTCGGCCGGCACCAGGTCCTCGGCGAGCTGCCAGCTGCCCCAGCGGGTGCCCATGCCGAGGATGCCCTTGGGGCCCGCGTAGAAGACGAGGTTGGACCGCTGCTCCGCGCTGAGCCGCGCGAGCTCCTTGCGCAGCTGCTCGGCCCTGCTCTCACCGGGGCTGCCGGGCACCGCTTCCGGAATCTTGGCTCCGATGCCGCCGCCCGACAGCAGGCCCGCCCAGCGCTCACGCAGATCGCTCGCGGTGCGCTCGCAGATCTGCTTGGCCCAGAACCAGCCGGCCACGGGCATCACGACGCACGCGCGCGCGTACCAGGACCAGAAGCCGGTGAACGGCATCTTGACCAGGAAGATCACGGCGAGGGCGCCCACGGCGACCAGCAGCGTCGTGGCGAGGGCTCCGGCGCGCTTGTCCTCGCGCTTGGCGACCGTCGTACGGATCTGGAAGACCAGCAGCCACAGCAGGAGTCCGGGCAGGAACAGCAGGCCGCACAGCACCATCACCGCCGAGAGCCAGTTGTCCCGCTCCCGGCGGATGCGGTTCGCCGCGAGGCAGTGCTCCACGACGACCTGCGGCTCCATGCCGAAGGACTGGATGAGCGACTTGCGTCCGGCACCCAGCATGCGGTCCCGCACGGCCAGGGAGAACGCCTCGCCCAGGTTGGGCCGGAAGATCGTCGCCCACTTGCGGCCCGGCTTGACCGTGGACTTGTGCCACTCGTTGTTGGCCTTGAGGATCTCCCCGACCTCGTTGTCCCGGTAGGCGGCCGACGCCAGTGCGAAGGTCGCCGCTGTCTGACCCGCCGCGCCCGTGAGTGGTACCTGCGCACCGGGAGAGAAATCGAATCCGTCGTCCGCCACCGCCGCCCCCATCGCCACAGTTCCGCTTCTGCGGCCTTCCCGACTTCCGTGCTTCGCACACCTGTTGATCAGGTCAGCGCCCTGATCGTGGCATGACCGGGCCACCACGTGATCAGGAGATCAGCGTATCCGTACCCACCGACATCCGTCACCGGGTGCCGAAAGCGGCCCACCACCACGAGCCGCCCACCACCACGGAGTTGAGCGAATCGCCGGGCTTCCGGTCCTGAATCGCCGGGCTACCGGTCCTGAATCGCCGGGCTTCCGGTCCTGAACCGCCGCGCCTCCGGGCCCGAACCACCGGCCCTCCGAGCCGAACCGGCGTGCGGCGCACAGGACTCGGGCCCGAGTCGTCGGCCGTCCGTACGTCAGTCGGCCGTCCGATGTCCCGGGCCCGAGCCACCGGGCCTGCCGTTCCCGGACTGTCAGTGCTCCTTCGCCTGTTCGCGCATCTTCTCGCCGAGCTGCGGGGGCATCGGCTCGTGCCGGGCATAGCGTCGGTTGAAGCGCGCGGTGCCGTGGGAGATCGAGCGCAGATCGACGGCGTACCGCCCGATCTCGATCTCCGGAACCTCGGCCCGTACGAGCGTGCGCCCGCCGGGCGCCTGCTCGGTGCCGACGACCCGGCCGCGCCGCCCGGACAGGTCGCTCATGACGGGACCCACATAGTCGTCGCCGACCAGGACCGACACCTCGGCGACCGGCTCCAGAAGGTGGATCTTCGCGTCGGCCGCCGCCTCGCGCAGCGCCAGCGCGCCCGCCGTCTGGAACGCGGCGTCCGAGGAGTCCACGGAGTGCGCCTTGCCGTCGAGCAGCGTGACCCGTACGTCGATGAGCGGGTAACCGGCCGCGACTCCCTTGGCGGCCTGGGCCCTCACGCCCTTCTCGACGGACGGGATGAACTGCCGCGGCACGGCACCGCCGACGACCTTGTCCACGAACTCGATGCCCGAGCCGCCCGGCAGCGGCTCCACCTCGATCGCGCAGATCGCGTACTGCCCGTGCCCGCCGGACTGCTTCACATGACGGCCGCGCCCCGCCGACCTGTTCGCGAACGTCTCCCGCAGGGAGACCTTGTGCGGCACCACGTCGACCTGGACGCCGTACCGGCTGCGCAGCCGCTCCAGGGCCACGTCAGCGTGCGCCTCGCCCAGGCACCAGAGCACCACCTGGTGGGTGTCCTGGTTCTGTTCGAGCCGCATGGTCGGATCCTCGGCGACCAGCCGGGACAGGCCCTGCGAGAGTTTGTCCTCGTCCTGCTTGCTGTGCGCCTGGATGGCGAGCGGCAGCAGCGGGTCGGGCATCTCCCAGGGCTCCATGAGCAGCGGGTCGTCCTTCGCGGAGAGCGTGTCGCCGGTCTCCGCCCGGTTGAGCTTCGCCACGCACGCCATGTCGCCCGCGATGCAGTGCGACAGCGACCGCTGCTGCTTGCCGAACGGCCTCGACAGGGCGCCGATCCGTTCGTCCACGTCATGGTCCTCGTGCCCGCGATCCGCCAGCCCGTGCCCGGAGACATGCACGGTCTCGTCGGGGCGCAGGGTGCCGGAGAAGACCCGTACCAGCGAGATGCGGCCCACATAGGGGTCGCTGGCCGTCTTGACGACCTCGGCGACCAGCGGCCCGTCCGGATCGCAGGTCGCGGCCTCACGCGGCTTGCCGTCCGGTGTGGTGACCGACGGCGCCTCGTGCTCCAGCGGGGTCGGGAAGCCGCCGGTGACGAGTTCCAGCAGCTCCACCGTGCCGATGCCCTGCCGGGCACCGTCGGCCGCGGGTGCGGCGGCCAGGACGGGGAAGAAGACCCCGCGCGCGACGGCGCGCTCCAGGTCCTCCACGAGCGTCTTGAGGTCGATCGCCTCGCCGCCCAGATAGCGGTCCATGAGGGTCTCGTCCTCGCTCTCGGAGATGATCCCCTCGATCAGCCGGTTGCGGGCCGCCTCGATGAGCGGTGACTGGTCGGGGCCCGGCTCGGACTCTTTGCGCTCGCCGGAGGAGTACTCGAACAGTTTCTGCGAGAGCAGCCCGATCAGGCCCGTCACCGGCGCGTGCCCGTCCGGTCCCTGTTCGCCGTGGAGCGGCAGGTACAGCGGCAGTACGGCGTCGGGGTCGTCCGCGCCGAAGGCCTCCGCGCAGTTCCGGGTCATCTCGTCGAAGTCGGCCCGGGCCGCCTCGAGGTGGGTGATCACGATGGCGCGCGGCATACCGACCGCCGCGCACTCCTCCCACACCATCCGCGTCGAGCCGTCCACCCCGTCCGAGGCCGAGACGACGAAAAGGGCCGCGTCCGCCGCTCGCAGACCGGCCCTGAGTTCCCCGACGAAGTCGGCGTATCCGGGAGTGTCCAGAAGGTTGATCTTGATCCCGTTCCATTCGACGGGTACCAGGGAGAGCTGCACCGAGCGCTGCTGCCGGTGCTCTATCTCGTCGTAGTCGGAGACGGTGCCGCCGTCCTCCACGCGGCCCGCCCGGTTCACCGCTCCCGCTGTCAGTGCGAGAGCCTCCACCAGAGTCGTCTTGCCCGATCCGCTGTGGCCGACCAGCACCACATTCCGTACGGACGCGGGGTGGTCGGCCGCCGTAGCCCTGCCGGCGGCTCCGGGGTGTGCGTTCGCCTTGTCGCCCATGATCCTGCCTCCCGTGCACGGTGAGGTCACTGTGGGCGCGGACATGCGGATCCGCGTGCGGTGGCGGCTCCGATGACGCCCGCGGTCCCTTCGAGCTTTCCACTCCCGTCACGGTGCGTCCATACGAAGGACGGGATCGTGCCGTTCCGGCTCGGTGAACCGGGCGCCGCCCGGGGGTGACGGGGGCACTGCCGGGACATGACACGGGGCGCGGGTGCCCGCCCGTCGCCCACGCGCGCGTGGCTACGATGGGCCCGCCGGTGGCCAGCAGGGGCCGCGCGGCCCACCGACCCTCGGGAAGGCCATGCTGAACAAGTACGCGCGTGCATTCTTCACGCGTGTCCTCACACCGTTCGCCGCGTTCCTCATCCGTCGCGGGGTCAGCCCCGACACGGTCACGCTCGTCGGCACCGCCGGAGTGATCGCGGGCGCGCTGGTCTTCTACCCCCGGGGTGAGTTCTTCTGGGGCACCGTCGTCATCACGCTGTTCGTCTTCTCGGACCTCGTCGACGGCAACATGGCCCGCCAGCTTGGCCGTTCCAGCCGCTGGGGCGCCTTCCTGGACTCCACGCTCGACCGGGTCGCCGACGGTGCGATCTTCGGGGGCTTCGCCCTCTGGTACGCGGGCAAGGGCGACGACACCGTCCTGTGCGCCGTCTCGATCTTCTGCCTGGCGAGCGGCCAGGTGGTGTCGTACACGAAGGCCCGTGGCGAATCGATCGGCCTGCCGGTCGCCGTCAACGGGCTGGTGGAGCGCGCCGAGCGGCTGGTGGTCTCCCTGGTCGCGGCGGGCTTCGCGGGCCTGCACAAGTTCGGCGTGCCCGGCATCCAGTACCTGCTGCCCGTCGCCCTGTGGATCGTGGCCGTCGGCAGTCTCGTCACGCTGATCCAGCGGGTCGTCACGGTGCGTCGTGAGTCCGCCGAGGTCGAGGCCGCGGAGGCCGCCGCCAAGGCCGGTGCCGCCGCCCCGGACAGCGAGAACGCGTCCCAGGGGAGTGAGGCGACGTCGTGAGCAGCCCCCAGGAGCGGCTGACGGACGCCCTGTACGGCCTCGGCTGGAGCACGGTCAAGAAGCTCCCCGAGCCCGTCGCCGTCCATCTCGGCCGCGCCATCGCCGATCTCGCCTGGAAGCAGCGCGGCAAGGGCGTACGGCGCCTGGAGGCCAACTACGCGCGCGTGGTGCCGGGCGCGACCCCGGAGCGCCTGGCCGAGCTCTCGCGGGCGGGCATGCGCTCGTATCTGCGCTACTGGATGGAGTCGTTCCGGCTCCCCGCGTGGAGCGAGGAGCGCGTCAGGAACGGCTTCGACCCCGAGGACGTCCACCACCTCACGGACGGCCTCGCCTCGGGCAGGGGCGTCATACTCGCGCTGCCCCACCTGGGCAACTGGGACCTCGCGGGCGCCTGGGTCACCACCAAGCTGGAGACGCCCTTCACGACGGTCGCCGAACGCCTCAAGCCCGAGACGCTGTACGACCGCTTCGTCGCCTACCGCGAGGGCCTCGGCATGGAGGTCCTGCCCCACAACGGCGGCTCCGCGTTCGGCACGCTGGCCCGGCGGCTGCGCGACGGCGGACTGGTCTGCCTGGTCGCCGACCGGGATCTGTCCGCGTCCGGCGTCGAGGTCGACTTCTTCGGTGAGAAGACCCGGATGCCCGCCGGACCGGCCCTCCTCGCCCAGCAGACCGGCGCGCTCCTGCTCCCCGTGACGCTCTGGTACGACGACTCACCCGTGATGCGGGGCAGAGTGCACCCCCCGATCGTGGTACCCGAGTCAGGTACACGCGCCGAGAAGACGTCTGTCATGACACAGGCGCTGGCCGACGCCTTCGCCACAGGGATCGCCGACCACCCGGAGGACTGGCACATGCTGCAGCGCCTGTGGCTCGCCGACCTGGACCCGGCCATGGCTCCCGAGAACCGGGAGGCCGCGCGGAGCGCCGAGCGGCCGGACACCCCGCAGGCTCCAGGGAAGGAGACGCCGTGAGGATCGGCATCGTCTGTCCGTACTCCTGGGACGTGCCCGGTGGGGTCCAGTTCCACATCCGCGACCTGGCCGACCACCTGATTCGCCTGGGCCACGACGTGTCCGTCCTCGCCCCCGCGGACGACGACACACCGCTCCCGCCGTACGTCGTGTCGGCGGGCCGGGCGGTCCCGGTGCCGTACAACGGCTCGGTGGCCCGCCTCAACTTCGGCTTCCTGTCGGCGGCCCGGGTACGGCGCTGGCTGCACGACGGCACGTTCGACGTGATCCACATCCACGAGCCGGCCTCCCCGTCGCTGGGCCTGCTGACGTGCTGGGCCGCTCAGGGCCCGATCGTCGCCACCTTCCACACGTCGAACCCGCGGTCCCGGGCGATGGTCGCCGCGTACTCGATCCTCCAGGCGGCCCTGGAGAAGATCAGCGCGCGGATCGCGGTGAGCGAGTACGCGCGGCGCACCCTGGTGGAGCACCTGGGCGGCGACGCCGTCGTCATCCCGAACGGCGTGGACGTCGACTTCTTCGCCCGCGCCAAGCCCAGACCCGAGTGGCAGGGGGACACGATCGGCTTCATCGGGCGCATCGACGAGCCCCGCAAGGGCCTGCCCGTGCTCATGAGGGCCCTGCCGAAGATCCTCGCCGAGCGCCCGCAGACACGGCTCCTGGTCGCCGGGCGCGGGGACGAGGAGGAGGCCGTGGAGAGCCTGCCCGAGGAGATGCGCTCCCGGGTCGAGTTCCTCGGCATGATCAGCGACGAGGACAAGGCGCGCTTCCTGCGCAGCGTCGACGTGTACGTCGCGCCCAACACCGGCGGCGAGAGCTTCGGCATCATCCTCGTCGAGGCCATGTCGGCGGGAGCGCCCGTCCTCGCCTCCGACCTGGACGCCTTCGCCCAGGTCCTGGACCAGGGCGCGGCGGGCGAGCTGTTCGCCAACGAGGACGCCGACGCCCTGGCCGCCGCGGCCGTGCGACTGCTCGGCGACCCGAAGCGGCGCGAGGAACTGCGCGAGCGGGGCAGCGCGCACGTCCGGCGCTTCGACTGGTCGACCGTCGGTGCCGACATCCTGTCCGTGTACGAGACGGTGACGGACGGAACGGCCGCCGTCGCCGCCGACGAACGCACCGGTCTGCGCGCGCGGTTCGGGCTGGCGCGGGACTGAGGGAGTGACCGGGGCGGACGATCACCACGGCTCGTGCTGTGCTCCCGCGCGTGGGGGGACGCGTGAGCACGGGGTTGCGGATTCGGTTACCCGACTCGCCGTCCTCGGGCCGCGGGTGGAGGCCCTGACGGCGCACGACGCGGCCGCCGTGTCGCTGCCCGGCGGAGAGTTCCGTATGGGAGACGCATTCGGGGAGGGGTATCCCGAGGACGCCGAAGGGCCTGCCCGAACCGTGCGGGTGGACCCCTTTCGGATCGACGCGACCGCCGTCACCAACGCCCGGTTCGCCGACTTCGTCCGCGCGACCGGGTATCACACCGAGGCGGAACGGTACGGCAGTTCGTTCGTGTTCCATCTGCGGCTGCACCCACGCGCGCGGGACACCGTCCTCGGCGCCGTCGCCGGCGCGCCGTGGTGGCTCGGTGTCGAGGGCGCCCACTGGAGCGCGCCCGAAGGGCCGGGCTCGGACATCCACGGCCGTGAGGACCACCCCGTGGTGCACGTCTCGTACAACGACGCGTTCGCGTACTGCGCCTGGGCGGGCGCCCGGCTGCCCACCGAGGCGGAGTGGGAGTACGCGGCCCGCGGGGGCCTGGAGGGCCGGCGCTACCCCTGGGGCGACGACTTCGCGCACGATCGTCTGAACACCTGGCAGGGCGACTTTCCGTGGGTGAGTACCAGGCCGGGCGGTGCCACGGGAACCGTGCCCGTGGACGCGTACGAGCCCAACGGCTTCGGCCTGTACAACACTTCGGGCAACGTGTGGGAGTGGTGCGCCGACCACTTCGCGGCGTCCGGCGAGGAGCGGGGCGCCCACCGGGTCATCCGCGGCGGCTCGTACCTGTGCCACGCCTCCTACTGCAACCGCTACCGGGTCGCCGCGCGTTCGAAGAACACACCCGACTCCTCGACGGGGCACGGTGGTTTCCGGTGCGCGTGGGACGTGAAGGCGACCTGACCGGGGCGGGTAGCCTTGCCGCCCGTGACCGCAACCCTCATCTGGATCCTCGTCGGACTGGTCGCCATCGGCCTCTATCTGAGCTGGACCGCGGGCCGCCTCGACCGGCTGCACGCGCGTATCGACGCCGCCCGCGCCGCGCTTGACGCACAGTTGTTGCGGCGGGCCTCGGTCACCCAGGAGCTGGCCACCTCCGGGGTGCTCGATCCGGCCGCCTCGATCGTGTTGTACGAGGCGGCCCACGCGGCCCGGCAGGCCGAGGAGGAGCATCGGGAGGTCGCCGAGAGCGAGTTGAGCCAGGCGTTGCGGGCCGTCTTCGCGGAGGCGCAGCAGGTGGAGGCGGTGCGGGAGGCGCCGGGGGGTGACGAGGCCGCGACGGAACTGGCGCAGGCGGTGCGGCGCGTGCCGATGGCGCGCCGCTTCCACAACGACGCGGTGCGTGCCGCGCGGGCGCTCCGCCGGCATCGCAAGGTCCGCTGGTTCCGCCTCGCGGGGCATGCGCCCTTCCCCATGGCCTTCGAAATGGACGACGAGCCACCGGCGGCGCTGGCGGACCGGGCGGGGGCTTGAGCGGGGGTTTGTTTCCGGGGGCTGCCGCCCCCGGACCCTCGCTCGTCCGGCCTGACGGCCTTGTCCTCAAGCGCCGGACGGGCTGGGTG
>NZ_VJZE01000240.1 GCF_009377205.1 Streptomyces phyllanthi | reverse complement strand
GGCCGAGGAGGAGCAGCGCGGCGACGAGCAGGACGAGTCGTGCCGGTCTCATGGGGGATCTCCTGGCGGTCGATGGGGATGGGTGGGGACGGATGGACGTCGGTGGGTGGCGATGGGTCCTGGGCGGGCTGGTTGGAAGGAAACTTTCCTAACAGAAAGAGGAATTAGCAGTTGGTCCGTACCTTTGCAAGAGATGCGGCAAGGCCCCTCGGCGACGCGCTGGTCAGGGGCCCCGGCGCCAAAGGGCGCCGGCTGCATCCGCTTCCGCAGCAAGGGGAGGCAGATGCCGCTCACGGCGGCACCGGTGCCGCGCAGTTCGGCGGACGAGGCGGTGGGAGGGGCCCGCAGCCCGGACTCGGCGGCCGACTGGCGGGGGAGCCCGGCAGTGACGGCACATCGCCCATGGGCACGGTCGTCGGCCGCGGTCACCGCGTCACCGCGTCATCGCCGTCGAGGCCAACGAGGACGCGGCCGTGACGGCGGTCCGGGGGTGTGGAAACGCCCGGCCGCGAAGTCCCGGCCGGGCGTTTCCACGTCGGTCGCACCGACGGCGATCAGGTGATCAGGTGATCAGAACAGCAGGTTGTACTGGTTGAAGCCGGTGCCCAGGCTCTTGCGGGTCCCGAAGATGCCCGTGGAGGCCTTGCCCGTACCCGGGTAGAGGTAGAGCGTGCCGCCCGACGTGCGGGCCAGGACGTCCGCCTTGCCGTCGCCGTTGAAGTCACCCGTCGTCGCGATGGCGGTGAACTTCCAGCCGGTACGCACCTTGATGCGGGCCGAGAACGGGGCGGAGGCCTTGCCGGTGCCCCGGGAGAGCCACAGGTTGTTGCCGGCGTCGCGGGTCAGCAGGTCGGCCTTGCCGTCGCCGCTGAAGTCACCGTGGCCGTACACCTTGTTGTTCTTCCAGGACGTGCTGACGAACTTCGTCCGGCTGAGGAACTCGCCGTCGCCCTTGCCCGGGTGGAGATAGGCGTTGCCCGAGGAGTCGACGGCCACCAGGTCCGGGCGGCCGTCGCCGGACACGTCGCCGGGGACGGCGTACGACTTGTAGGTGCCCGGCACGGAGGTGATCCGGGTCCACCGCCGCTCCAGGGTGGAGTGGACGGTGTGGTTCCAGTACACCTTGCCGTCGGTGTCCTTGATGACCAGGTCCACGAAGCCGTCACGGTCCAGGTCTGCCTGCAGCGCCCACGGGACGCCCGTCCAGTCGCTGCTGACGGAGGCCCGCGCCGCGAGCGACGTGCCCTGGCTGGCACGGTAGTAGACGGCACCCGAACTCGTCCGCATGAGCAGGTCGGCACGGCCGTCCACGGTCCAGTCGGCGTCGTCGACGCGCGGCTGGGCCACCGCGGCGTAGTGGCTGACCTTCGTGAACACCGGGTAGGCGCCCTTGGCCGTGCAGCCGCTCACGCCCCATGACACGATGCCGGCGATCTTGTTGTCCACGACGAGCGGGCCGCCCGAGTCACCGTTGCAGGGGCTCTTCGTGCCCTCGTCCGCTCCGGAGGCCGGGGTTCCGGCGCAGACCATGCCCTTGCCCTCGGCGAAGTAGTCGGCGCCGAGGAGGTTCTTCATCGCCGTGTCGCAGGTGGAGTCCTTGACCATCGGCAGGCTCGCCTTGCGGAGTTGGGCCGACAGGTCCGCGTCGTCCCCGCCCGAGGTCAGGCCCCAGCCGTAGACCGTTCCGGTCCTGCCCGGGGTGTAGAGGGAGCTGTCGTTGGAGGCGGCCAGGCGCAGCCACTTCTGCTCCATCGGGTTGGTGAGGGTGAGGACCGCGATGTCGTTCCTCAGCGTGTCCGCGTTGTAGGAGGGGTGCTGCCACTGGCGCCACACTCCGGCCACCGTGCCGGACTCGTAGTCGTCCAGGTCGGTGGCACCGGCGAGAACGGTGCCGTAGAGAGTCCAGTCGGCACCGTCGACGCAGTGGGCGGCGGTGAGTACCTTGTCGGCGGCGACGAGCGCGCCGCCGCAGAAGAAGCTCTCACCGGTGAACGGGTTGTAGTAGCCGAGCTGGACCATCCAGGGCGCGGCGGTGGTGGTGGTCGTCTCGCCACCGATGACGAACGGGGTCCTCCTCGCCCCCTCGGTGCCTGCCCCGGCCGCTTCCTCGGTCTGCCGCTCGGCGGTCTCGCGGGCCGCTGCGACGAGCCGGTCGCGCAGCTCCTTCTCGGGGACGACCGCCCCCTTCCCGGCGGCGGGCTCTTCGATGGTGCTCTGCTGTGCTGACGGCCGGTCTGCGGCCTGTGCGGTGCCGCCCCCGAAAAGCGTCACCACGAGAGCGGCTGAGGTCACGGCCGCGAAGGCCGCCCGTCTCCAGCCACGGTGAACAGGATTCACTCGTCTCCCCGGATCTCCTGGGCGGCGTACGCCGGTTGGTCGTGAGATGCGGGCGCGCGCCACCTGAGTCATGGACGGTCCGGTGCCGCGTGGTGTGCGCCGGACCGGCCGATGTCCCGGCCAACTGTGGCCTATGCGGCCTGTGACGGGATCCGTAGGACTACGTACCTTGTTGCGGATCAGCTTCAGTACCTCGACCTCGCGCGAGGTCGGCATGCCCAGCGCCGCAGTCCGGCCATGTATGCAGGATGGTGTGTCAACCTTCCGCAGTCCTATCGGAGTTGTATGACGTAGCGGCTACCGCGCGCGTGGGCAGTCCCATTCGCCGCGGGACGCGCCGGACTACGGCTACTCGCCCCGCACCTGATGTGGCATCACGGGCGGGAAGGTCCGCCGAACCCTGCGCACCGCCACCCCGTAAAAGGAGTGAGTACTGAGCGCGAACGCGTTCGCCTCACCGAGCACCACTTGAAAGGATCCTCAGTGCGCAAGGAGTTTTCCTTGAAGCGTCGTTCCCTCCTCAGAGCGGCCGGTCTCGCGGCCGGCGCCGCCGCCGTGCCGGCTCTCGGCGCGGCCGCCCCCGCCGCGGCCGCCCAGGGCGTGCGGAGTGTCCGTACGCCCCGTACGCGCGCCAAGTCCGTCACCGGTGCCGCCGCGCGGGCCGTACGGGCCGACTTCCCCGTCGAGTACGTGGGTGTCAGCTGGAACGGGCCCCGGCGGGGCGCGGGTATCCGGCTGATCCGGCAGGACGGCAGCCGCGGTGAGTGGACGGCGCTGCGGCCGGTCTGCGGGGCCGGCGCCGACGGGGACGGAACGCACCCGGCGCAGAGCGTGAGCGTGCTGGTTCCGGCCGGCGGGGCGGCCGGGTACGAGCTGCGGCTGCCGGACGGCGCCACCGGCGTACGCTCCACCGCCATCGACACGGTGAACGGACCGTCCACCGAGGTCGCCGTCGCCGCGAAGGCACGGCGGCTCGGGGACGTCGAGTACATCACCCGGGCCGGATGGGGCGCCGACGAGTCCCTCCGCTTCAAGGCGGACGGCACCGAGAACACGCCGCAGACCTACTACCCGGCCCAGACGATGACCGTGCATCACACGGCGGGCGCCAACGGCGACCTGGACCCGGCGGCCACCATCCGGGCGTACTACCACCTGCACGCGGTCGCGAACGACTGGGGCGACATCGGCTACCACTTCCTGATCGACGAGGCAGGCCGTATCTACGAGGGCCGTTACTCGGGCACGGACGGCATCCCCGCCCATGACACGACCGGGAAGATGGTGACCGCCTTCCACGCCGCCGGCTTCAACTCGGGCAACCTCGGCGTCGCCCTGCTCGGCACCTTCACCGACCAGTCACCGACGGCCGCGGCCCGCGACTCCCTCACCCTGCTGCTGGCGGCGCTGTCCGCCGAGCACGGCTTCGACCCCCAGGCCGCCGTCACCTTCGTCAACCCGGTCAACGGCGTCACCCGGAACGTGCAGATGATCAGCGGCCATCGTGACTGGCTGACCACCGAGTGCCCCGGCACCACGCTGTACGGCGACCTCCCCGCACTGCGCGCGGACGTCGCGGCGGCGCTGTCCGGCAGCTGACCAAGCCCTACCAGCGGCCGTACGCCCGCCTTCAGGGCGTACGGCCCCCGCTCACGGCTCGATGATCTGACCGTCGCGCAGTTCCAGTACGCGGTCGGCCAGGTCCAGGAGCTGGGGGTCGTGCGTGGCGACCAGTGCCGTGACGCCCTCGCTGCTGATCACGGCCCGCAGTAGTTCCATCACCGCCAGGCCGGTCTGGGCGTCCAGCTGACCGGTCGGCTCGTCGGCCAGCAGCAGGGCCGGGCGGTTGGCGAGTGCCCGGGCGATGGACACACGCTGCTGCTGGCCGCCGGAGAGTTCGGCCGGGCGCTGCGCGGCATGGTCGGCGAGGCCCACCAGGGCGAGGAGCAGGGCCACCCGGTCCTCACGCTCGCGTGGGTCGGCTCTGCGGAGCCGCAGCGGCACGCCCACGTTCTCCGCCGCGGTGAGGATGGGGATCAGCCCGAAGGACTGGAAGACGAAGCCGACACGGTCGCGGCGCAGTTCCAGCAGTTCGCTCTCGCCGAGCGTGGACAGATCGGTGCCGTCGACGACGACGCGGCCGCGATCCGGGGAGTCCAGGCCGCCCATCAGATGGAGCAGGGTCGTCTTCCCGGAGCCCGAACGGCCTTTGAGGGCGACCAGTTCACCGCGCCGGATGCCGAAGGAGACCCCGCGCAGCGCGTGGACGGCCGTGGCGCCCGTGCCGTACGAGTGGTGCAGGTCCTCCACCCGCACCATCGGCGCGTCGGACGGATCGCCGACGACGGTGGCACCGGACCGCGTACTGGCACTTTCCGTCATCGAGGCACCCCCACGGCCCTTGCGCGTTCTCTCGCGGCCACTGCGCGGCCCTTGCACGGCCCTTGCGCGGACACAGTATTCGAACAAGATACGTCTGACTGGTGACTCCTACCGTCGGGCGGCGGCGGGCGTCAAGGGCGCCCCTCTGCACTCAAAGGCATACGCCAGTACGTAACGCCCGTGATATTCATGTGGAGTTGGCGAGGAATCAGCTCGGCAATCAGGCGGGGGACGGGTGACGGGCTTCTTATTGCTGCGCGTTCGAGCGCATCGGCTTCTGCTCGCCGCCGCCCTGCTCGCCGTGCTGCTCACCACCTCGGTGCTCGCCGCCCTCGCCGCGTTCTCCGGTTCGGTCGGGGACGCGGCGCTCCGACAGACCCTGAGCGGCCCGGCCGCGGCCTCCGCCTCACTCGTCACCAGCGCGGATGTGCCCCCGGACCGGCAGGACGCGGCCCAGGGCGCGGTGGTCCGCGGTGCGCGGCAGACCTTCGCCGGGCTTCCGGTGACCGTACGGAAGCTGTGGAGTTCGGGGCCGTACGCCCTTCCCCGCTCCCTCCAGGACACCGGTGCCCGTACGGGGGAGCCGGACCTCACCCACCTCGCCGCCCTGGACCGGTCACGGATCCGGCTGGTCTCCGGGGCACTGCCGGGCCCGGCCCCGAAGGCGCGTACCGCTCCCGTACCCGTCGCACTGCACGAAGTCGCCGCCGACCGGCTGGGGCTGCGCCCCGGGGAGAGGATCGCCCTCACCGACCGGATGGACGGCAAGCCCCTGACGGTCCGGGTCACCGGGGTGTACCGGGTGCCCTACAGGGCCGACCCGTACTGGCAGCTGGACGCGCTCGGCGGCCACGGGGTCCGCACCGTCGACTTCACCACCTACGGCCCCCTGCTCGCCGACCCGTCCGTCCTCGCCTCGGGCCGTGCCTCCACGGGCGCCACCGGATGGGTGGCCGCGGCCGACTACCGGAGCCTCACGACCGAGAGGATCGGCGCACTGCGCGAGGCCTCCGCACGCGGGCCCGAAGCGCTGCGGAGGGACCCGGCGTTCGGTGGCGGCGCGACCGTGCGGACGGCGCTGCCCGCCGTGCTCGACCGGACCGGGCGGGCGCTGCTCGTGTCCCGGTCCACACTCATGATCGTCTCCGTCCAGCTGGTGCTGCTCGCCGGGTACGCGCTGCTGCTGGTGGCCAGGCTGCTCGACACCGAGCGGACGGGCGAGACCGACCTCCTGAGGGCGCGGGGCGGTTCACGCCGCCGGATCGCGGGTCTCGCCGCGCTGGAGGCACTGCTGCTGGCCGTCCCGGCCGCGGTCTGCGCCGCGCTGCTGTCCGGTCCGCTGGTGCGGCTGCTCGCCCGGTGGTCGTCCCTCGACCGGAGCGGGCTGCGGCTCGGTGACGCCGCGGCGGGCCAGGCCCTGCTGGTCGCGGCCGGGGTCGCGGTGTGCTGTGCGTCGGCGATCGTCGCGCCCGCGCTGGCCGCGACGGCGGGGGCGCCGGTGCGGCTGCGGCGCGTCCGTGCCGCCGCGGGGACCGCGCCTGTGCGTGCCGGCGCCGATGTCGGGCTGCTCCTGATAGCGGCGGTGGCGTACTGGCAACTCGACCGGCAGACCGACGCGTTCGGGAGCGGCGCGCTCAGCCGTGACCGCGGGGGCGACCTGGGTGTCGACCCGCTGCTGGTCGCGGCTCCCGCACTGGCGCTGCTGGCCGGCACGGTGCTGACGCTGCGTCTGCTGCCGCTCGCGGCGCGGCTCGCGGAGCGGCGCGCCGTGAGCGGACGGGGCCTTCCGGCGGCCTTGGCGGGCTGGCAGTTCAGCCGGCGTCCGCTGCGCGGGGCGGGCCCGGTGCTGCTGCTGGTCCTCGCCGTGGCGACCGGGATCCTGGCGATCGGGCAGAACGCGTCGTGGAGCCGGTCCCAGGGCGACCAGGCGGACTTCGGGACGGGCGCCTCCGTACGCGTGCTGGACAGCAGGCCGGGCGGCCCCGGCCAGACCGGTCTGTACGCCGCGCTGCCCGGCGTACGGGACGCCGCGCCCGCGCACCGCACCACCACGGATCTCTCCGGCGGCCGTACGGCGACGGTTCTCGCCCTGCACACGGAGCACGCCGGTGAGGGGATGCTGATGCGCGGCGATCTCGCCGACGAGCCCGTCGAGCGACTGCTGCGGGCCGTCGCGCCACGGGAGAACACGGCCAGGGAGAACACGTCCAAGGAGAACACGTCTCGTGAGGCGTCCCGGGAGAAGGCCTCCGGCCCCGCGGTCGTGCTGCCCGAGGGCACCCGGCGACTCGCACTGGATCTGCGGATCACCGACGAGGGGGCGGCATCGGGCCGTTCCCGCTCCAAACTCGCGCCCCTCATCACCGTCGTCGTCGAGGACGGCTACGGCCTCACGTACCGGCTGAGCGGTGGGAGGTCACCCGTCGACGGCCGGGTCCACCGGGTCGGCCTCGACCTGGACACGTCGGCCTCGGGCACCCGCGCCGCCCCGGCCGGGCCGCTGAGCGTGACCGGGCTGCAGATCGACGGCACGGTGCCGGAGGAGGCGTCCGAACAGCATCGGCTCACCGTCGAACGGATCCTGGCCACCGGCCCCGACGGCGCGGCCCGCACGGTTCCGGCGCCCGCCGGGATGCGCTGGCAGGGCAGCATGACCGAGACGGGGAGCGAGGGGGCGAACCCGCCGACGGCCCTGAGGCCGACCGCGCCGCGGAAGGCGCCCCTGACGGTCTCCTACGAGACCGGTAGCGCGTCCGGCACCGACGCCGGGTTCCTGTTCTCGGCCCAACCCGAGTTCACCGTCCGCGTCGACGCGGCACGGGCCGCGCCCACGGCACGGATCGCGGCCGTCGCCACCCAGGACTTTCTGCGCGCCTCCGGGGCCGAGCCGGGAGAGAGCGTCGATCTGACGCTGGCGGGGGCGCAGGTGCGGGTGACGGTCGTCCGTTCGGTCAGGGAGCTGCCGACGACGGGAACCGGGGCGACCGGAGCCGAATCCGCCCCCGGCGCGGGAGCCGGGTCCGGATCCGGGACGGAGGCGGACGACGGGGCCGGAGCCACGGACGGGGGCGCGCTGCTGCTCGATCTGCGAGCCGTCAATGCGGCGTTGACGCAGCGTGCGAGCGCCTCGCTCGCGCCCAACGAATGGTGGCTGGACGCCGCCCCGGGCAAGGCCGCCGAGGTCGCGGCCACGCTACGGGCCCGTCCCGACATCGAGTCGGACCAAGTGCTCGTACGCGACGAGACCGCGGCCGAACTGCTGGGCGACCCGCTCGGCGCCGGGCCGCGCTCCGCGCTGATGGCGGTGGCGGTGGCCGCCGCGGCCCTCGCCGCCGTGGGGTTCGCGGTGAGCGCCGCCGGAGCCCAGCGGGAGCGGTCCGCGGAGTTCGCCGTGCTCCGCGCCCTGGGCGCGGCCCGCAGGGACCTCGCCAGACTGGCCGCCACGGAGCAGAGCCTGCTGATCGGCACCGGGCTGCTCGCCGGTCTCGGCCTCGGAACCCTCCTCGCCCGGGCCGTCGTCCCGCTGATCGTGCTGACGCCGGGGGCCGCACGGCCGGTCCCCCACGTCCTCGTCGAACTCCCGGTGTCCCAGGTGACCCTGCTCCTGGCGGGCGTCGCGGCCCTGCCCCTGCTCATCACCGCGGTGACAGCCGTCCGCCGCGCCGACCCCGCGGTCGCGCTTCGCCACCAGGGGGACAACTGACATGACCCCGGGCCCCGTCGAGCTCAGCCGGCGCGGGGAGCGCCGTGTCGCGCCCTGGGTACGGACGCGCCTGCGCACCGCCCCCGGGACGGCCCTCGCCTTCGCAGTGCTCGTGCTGGTCACGGCGTTCCTCGCGGCGGCGCTGCCCCGGTCCGTCGACGCGTACGAGACCGAAGGGCTGCGTCAGGAGATCGCAGGAGCGCCCCCCGCCTCCACCGTGCTGAACCTGAGCGCACCCCAGCCGGGGCTGGAGATCCGGCAGCCCAACCGCGAGAAGGCACTGCGGCCCGCGGCGCTCGCGGCCGTCCACCGCGAGGCGATGCACCGGCTGCCCGAGCCGCTACGGGCCGACAGCACGGAGTCGGCGTACGGGGTGCGGACCTCCGAAAGCCTTGTCGGACTGAACGCGTGGCTGCCGAAGATCGACGCACCGCCCCGGTTCACGCTGGCCGCGCAGTCCGGACTCGCCGCCCACTCCACCGTACGGAGCGGCCGGCTGCCCACCACCGAGGGAAAGGTGACGGCGGACACGAGAGAGGTCGAGGCCGCCGTGACCGCGGCGACCGCCCGGACCCTGCGCATACGCCTCGGTTCCGTCGTCAGAGTGGACGGCTTCCGCGACGCGCCGCTGGCCGTGCGGATCACCGGGATCGTCGAACCCCGGCGCCCGCAGGGCAGTTACTGGTCCGCGGAGCCGGAGCTGCGCACCCCCGGCATGGCCGCCGCACCGGTCGGGGTGCCGGTGTTCTACTGGCACGCGGGTCTCCTGCTCGCACCCGGCGCCGCCCCCGTGCTCCTCGACAGCCAGGGACAACCGGAGCGTTACTGGCGGCTCGCCCCCGCCGCCGGACGGCTCACCGCTCAGGACGTCCCGGCGCTCGCCGACCGGATCGCCTCCCTCGAAAGCGGGCCCGAACTGCTGGGGATGCGCGAGATCGCGGGCGACACCGCGACGCTCGGCACCGAACTGGACACGGTCGTCGGCTCGTACACGACGAGGCGTCGGGCGATCGCGCCCGTCGTCGCGGTGGGGACCGTCGGGGTGGGAGCGGTCGCCGCGGTCGTCCTGGCCATGACCAGCGGGCTGATCACCGCGCGCCGTGCCACCGAACTCGCCCTGCTGCGCGCGCGGGGCGGCTCTCTGCGCGGTATCGCCGGACGCCTCCTCGCCGAGACCGCGGCGGTGGCGGTGCCCGCGGCCACCTGCGGTCTGCTGCTCGCGGTGCTCGCCGTGGGCGAGGCCCGGCCGGTGCCCGCCGTGCTCGGCGCGGTCGCCGTCACGGTCCTCGCCTGCGTCGCACTGCCGGTGCGCGCGATCGCCCGGCACCGCAGGCCACGGGCGCACGAGGAGCGTGACGACCTCGCCCACGCCAGGCCGGGCCGACGCCGCACGGTCGCCGAACTCACCGTGCTGGTCCTGGCCGCCGGCGCGGTCGTGACGCTTCGCCGGCGCGGTACGGCGGACGCGGGCGACCTGCTGGCCAGCGCCGCTCCGGTGCTGGTGGGGCTGATCGCGGCGCTGGTGCTGGCACGGCTGTATCCGCTGCCCCTGCGATGGGCCGCCCGCCCGGCCGCGCGATGGCGCGGGGCGGTCGGTTTCCTGTCACTGGCCCGCGCGGGCCGCACCCCCGCGACGGGCACCGCGCTCCCGCTGCTGGCCCTGCTGACGGCCCTCACCACGGCGGCGTTCGGCGGCTCCGTGCTCGCCGGGGTCTCGGACGCCCGGGACCGGGCCGCGCTGCTGGCGACGGGCTCGGACGCGCGGATCTCCAGCCCGGGCGACACGACACCACTCCCGGCGGGAGCGGAACGGGCGGTGCGGGCGGTCGCGGGCGTACGTGAGGTCACGGCCGTGCGCATCGATCGCACCGCGGAACCGGCGTCCGGGGCGAGCGGCACCGGGAAGAGCACGAGCAGCACCGAGAAGCGGACATCGCTGACACTGATCGGGGTCGAGCCGGGGCCGTACGCCCGGCTGGCCCGGCAGACGGGTCTCGGGGCCTTCCCCGCCGCCGAGTTGAAGGGAACGGGCGGTGTCCTGAACGCCGTCGCCTCACCCGGCGTCGCGGAACGGCTCGGCCGCGCACCCCGCCGGATCACGTCACCGGCCGGTGACGTCACCGTACGGATCACCGCCGTGCGCCCCCGCACCCCCGCCTCACCCGACGCCGAGTTCCTGCTGATCGACGCCGCGGCTCTGGAACACCCCCGTCCGACGACACTGCTGGCCACCGGTGGGTCGCTCGACGCACGGGCGCTGCGGGCAGCCGTACGCGGTGCCGGGCAGGAGCTCTCGGTGACGCTGCGCGACGAGGAACGGGCGGCGCTCTCCGACTCACCGCTGCAGTCGGGCGCCGAGCGGATCTACACCGCCTCCGTCGTGGCCGGCGCGGGCTACGCCGTACTCGCCCTGTTGCTCTCCCTGCTCCAGTCCGCGCCGGAGAGGGCGGCGATCCTGGCCCGGCTGCGCACCATGGGCCTCACCCGCCGCCAGGGCCGCCGGCTGCTCGGCCTGGACGCGCTGCCCCAGGCACTGCTGGCGGCCGGCGGTGGTGTGGTCGTCGGCTGGGCCACTGTCCGGCTGCTCGCCCCCGGTATCGACCTGGACCGTCTCGCCCTGCCCACCGCACCGGGAGGTACGGCGGTGGCCGGTGCGGTCCTGCGCACCGATGTGTGGTCGCTGGCGCTGCCCGCGGCGGCCGTGGTGCTGCTGGCGGGAGCGGTCGCCGCCGCGCAGGCCTGGTGGGCGGGGCGCCGCGCATCGATCACGGAACTCAGGACAGGAGACACGCGGTGACCGGCACGACGAGCTCGCGGACGACCCTGGCGGAACTGGAGCGGCGGGCCGCGGCGCGCCAAGAGGGGCCCTCGTACGGGCACGACGCCCTGATCGCCTGCGACCGGCTGGTCCGCATCTTCGCCGGCCGGGGCTCGGGGGGCGGCTCCCGGAGAGGGAACGGCTCCGCCGACGGGGTGGAGGTGCAGGCGCTCCAGGGGCTCGATCTCCTGGTCGGGGAAGGCGAGCTGATGGCCCTGGTCGGTGCCTCCGGCAGCGGCAAGTCGACCCTGATGAACATCCTCGCGGGACTGGACGTCCCCACCGCGGGCGCCGCGAAGGTCGCGGGCCGTGATCTGCTCACGATGGACGCGAAGGCCCGGTTGCGCTACCGCCGCGAGGTGGTCGGCTTCGTGTGGCAGCAGACGGCGCGCAATCTCCTCCCGTATCTGACGGCGTCCCAGAACGTGGCGTTGCCGATGCAGCTGCGCGGTGGGGGTGGCCGCGGCCGTAGGCGGAAGCGGGGCGAGCGGGCGGAGGAGCTGCTGGCGATGCTCGGCGTCGCCGACTGCCGCGACCGCCGCCCGTACCAGATGTCCGGCGGCCAGCAGCAGCGCGTCGCCATCGCCGTCGCCCTCGCCAACTCACCCTCCGTACTGCTCGCCGACGAGCCGACCGGCGAACTGGACTCAGCAACCGGGCAGCAGGTCTTCGCGGCGTTCCGCCGCGCCAACGAGGAGCTGGGCACGACCGTCGTGATCGTCACGCACGACCAGGCCGTCGCCGACGAGGTACGCCGTACGGTCGCGATCCGCGACGGCCGTACGTCGACGGAGGTGCTGCGCCGTACGGAGGTCGACGCGGCGGGTCAGGAGTCCCTGGTGGCACGCGAGTACGCGATGCTGGACCGGGCCGGCCGGCTCCAGCTGCCCGCCGAGTACACCACCGCACTGGGCATGGAGCACCGGGTGATGCTGGAACTGGAGCAGGACCACATCGGCGTGTGGCCGGACGGCGGCGAGCGCCGAAGCGACTGAGGGGCTCGAGGGCTCGCATCGCCGGTGGCCGTGCCGGCTTGCCCTCCCTCCGGCCCGAGACCCGCACACCGTACGACGCGACGAGGTCAGGCTCATGGTCACGACGTCCGATCCGGTCCCCTTGCCGCCGCGCACCCACCAGCGCAGCAGGCTGGTCGGCAGCCGGCGGTCCGCCCTCGTCACCGCGCCTGTCCCGGTCTGCGGTCACGGGCAGGTGCTGATCCGTGTCCGGCGCGTCGGCGTGTGCGCGAGCGAGCTGCCCCTCTGGCGGGAGGGCCCCGGTTCCGGGCCCGTGTTCATGGGACACGAACCGGTCGGCCAGGTCATCGCGGTCGGGCCGGACGTGACGGACTGCGCGGTCGGGGACACGGTCACCGGCAGGATCGAGCACTCCTTCGCCCAGTGCGCCGTGGCCGACGCGGTCGATGTCGTGGTGGTCCCGCCGGACGTGCCCGCCCACAGCGCCCTGGGCGAGCCTTTCGGCTGCGTCGTGGAGGGCCTTCGCCGGACCACCGTCGCCGTCGGCGACAGGGTGGCGGTGATCGGCGCCGGCTTCATCGGCCTGTGCCTGCTGCAACTCCTGCGCCACGGCGGCACCGCCCGGCTGCTCGCCGTCGACCCGCGGACGGACGCGCGACGCCACGCGGTCCGCAACGGTGCCGACCGGGCCCTGGCACCCGGACAGGCCCACAGCCTCGCGGCCCGTGACAGCGCGGCCCCCGGTGACGCGCACGGCTTCGACGTCGTCTTCGAGGCGTCCGGCACCCAGGCCGGCCTGGATCTCGCCACGGAGCTCGTCCGTCAGCACGGCACGCTGTCGATCCTCGGGTACCACCAGCAGACCCGCAGCGTGGACATGCGGTCCTGGAACCTCAAGGCGATCGACGTGGTCAACGCCCATGTCCGCGATCCGCTCCGGCTGCGGGAGTCCACCCGGCGCGGGCTGGACCTCATGGCGTCGGGCCGCGTCGATCCAGCCGCGCTCATCACCCACCGGTACTCCCTGGCCGACATCGACCAGGCCTTCACCGACCTGGCCGGAAAGCCGGAGGGGTTCATCAAGGCGGTCGTCGAGGTCGGCTGACCGGCGCCGGTCGCGGAACCGGTCAGCCCTCGGCCGGGACGCCGATGAGGACGAAGGCCAGTGTGACGGGGCGGTCGCTGTGGTTGCGCCAGCCGTGCCGGGTGCCGTTCTGGACCACGATGTCCCCGGTGGCGAGCCGGGTCAGGGCGCCGTCGTCGAGTTCCAGGGTCACCTCGCCGTTCAGCACGATGCCGTAGTCGACCGTGGGAGTGGTGTGCACCCCCGGGTTCTCGATCTCCATGTACTCGGCGATGCCGGGGGACTGGGCGAGCTGTTCCTGGCCGAAGGCGACGGGATCGAAGGCGGGGTCGCCCATCGCGGCGTCCGGCGGGAGGGTCAGGACGATGAAGCGGGTGCCGCCGGGGGAGGGGACGAAGTCGTCGAC
>NZ_VJZE01000023.1 GCF_009377205.1 Streptomyces phyllanthi | reverse complement strand
CACCAGCTTGATCAGCGTGGTCGGGTGCGGCACCGGGGCGGCCAGCGGGATACGGCAGAACCGGCGCCAGCTCAACGAGTCCGCGACCTCGCGGCACAGGGTCTCGTAACCGAGCTGGTAGCGGTGCTTGAGATACAACAGCCGCAATAGCGTCTCCACCGGCACCGACGGCCGCCCCAGCCGCTCGGCGAACACCGCCCGCCACGGGGCGATGAAGCGCTCGTCGTCCAAGAAAGCATCGACCCGAGCCAGCTCGGCGGGTAACTGCCGCGCCTGCTCCGGCAACATCTCCCACCAGGCGTCCTGCACTCCCGCGACGCGCAACACCGCCCCACCCCCGGCCGCAACGACTCGCCTCCACTGTCGCGGCCATGGCCCGGCCCTCACCAGCTCTGGCCAGAGGAGAGGCAGACCCGGACTTCTTCAGGGGCAAGTAGCTAGGGCAATCCCGACCGCCGCGTCAGCAGCCACGGCTCGACGACACCCAGGCCACGTACCGGCCGCTGCCACATCGGCTGGAGCGCGAAGCGGTAGGACGGCGGCTCCTCGCCCTCCTTCTCGGCGGCGGCCGCGGCCTCGGCGGCCTCCGCCTCCGAGGCGGGGGCGTCACCGGTGCGGACGACCTCCTCGGCGAACGCGGTGTCCACCAGCACCGCGTCCTTGGGGGCTATGGACGTCAGCCGGGAGGCCAGGTTCACGGTCGTACCGAAGACGTCGCCCATCCGCGTCGTCACCGTGCCGAAGGCGATCCCGACGCGCAGCTCGGGCATCGTCTCGTCGTTCGCCATGGTCTCGATCAGCCGGAGCGCGATCTCGGCGGCCGTGCCCGAGTCGTCCGCCGCGTACAGCACCTCGTCGCCCAGGGTCTTGATGAGCCGGCCGCCGTGCGCGGCCACCAGGTCGGCCGCCGTGGTCTCGAAGGCCTCGACGAGCTCGCCCAGCTCCTCCTCCTCCATACGCCGGGTCAGCCGTGTGAACCCGACCAGGTCGGCGAAGCCGACGGCCAGCCGCCGGTCGACCATCTCCTCGTCGTCGGCGGCCTGGACGACCCGGCCGGTCGCGGCGGCGAGCTGGCGCCGCCAGACGTAGACGAGGAACTCCTCCAGCTCAGGCAGCAGCAGCTCCACCAGGGGATAGGTGACCTCGGTGCGGGTCATGCCCGGCTCCGGCGGCTCGGTCAGGCCCTCCAGGAAGGAGTCGATCTGCCACTCGGCCAGCCGGGCCGTGGTCTGCCCTGTGGAACGGGCCACCTGCACCGCCATCGCCTCGCTGAGCAGCCCCGCCTCGACCAGACCGGCAAGCCGCCGCAGCGCGAGGACGTCGGCCTCGGTGAGCGCCTTGGCCTGGCCGATGTCCGCGAAGCCCATGGCCCGCCAGAACCGGGACGCCAGCTCCATGGACACACCCGCGCTGCGGGCCGCCTGGAACGGGGTGTAGCGGCGCTCGGCGCCGAGGATGAGCCCTTCGAGACGCAGTGCCAGCGGGTTCTCGGTGGGGGCGGGGTCCTGGCCGTCCACCCGCGTCCGCGCCTCGAACCGGTCGACCCGTGCGGCCGACGTGTCGCCCGCAGAACCGGCGGTACGGTTCGGGCCGCCGTCGGGAGCGGGGTGGGCACCCGTGCCGGAACCCGTGTCGTCGACGGTCACGCCTGCTGCCCTTCCGATCTGCCACGGTCATGTATCGACCGGCCTCAACTGTACGGCAGGTGTGCGCTGGCTCACTCCTTTGTCGTACGCCTCCGTCGTACGTCCTTTCTGTCGTACTTCGGTCGCCGGCGTTCCCATGCCGTCGGGTTCGGATCCGGGGATCACCCCCCGACTCGTACGACCTGATCGTCCCCACCGTTCACCGGCCCGCTCCGAGTACCCGTAGCCCCACGCGTCACTCGGGCCGCAGATGGACGATGTCGCCCGCCCCCACGGGCTCCTGTACGCCCTCCGCCGTGGCCAGCACCAGCCGCCCGTCGCTGTCCACCGCGACCGCCTCCCCGACGATCGAGCGGTCGCCGGGGAGTTCCGCGCGGACCCTGCGGCCCAGCGTCGCGCAGCCCGCCGCGTACGTCTCCTGGAGGCCGCTGAGGGCCGGGTCGCCGCCCGCCTCGCGCCATGTGCCGTACCACTGCTCCAGGGAGCGGAGGACGGCCCGCAGCAGCGGGTCGCGGTCCGTGTTCGTCGCACCCGCCAGGGACAGGGAGCCGGCCGTGGGGACGGGCAGCTCGTCCTCGCGGAGCGTGACGTTGACGCCGATGCCGACGACCACGCCGTCGGTGCCGGCGCGCTCGGCGAGGATGCCGCCCGCCTTGCGTTCCTCACCGCCCACCGTCACCAGCAGGTCGTTGGGCCATTTGAGTGCCGTGTTCACGCCGGCCGCGCGCGAGAGCCCGGTGGCCACGGCCACTCCCGTGAGCAGCGGCAGCCAGCCCCAGCGCTCCACGGGCACCTCGGCGGGCTTCAGGAGCACCGAGAAGAAGAGGCCGGAGCGCGCCGGGGCGGTCCAGACGCGGTCCAGCCGCCCGCGCCCCGCCTGCTGCTCCTCGGCGACGAGCACCGCGCCCTCGGCGGCCCTGCCCGCGTCGGCGAGGGCCGCGAGGTCGGAGTTGGTGGATCCGGTGCGCTGCACCACGTCCACCCCGGACCACAGCCCGCCCTCACGGACCAGGGCCCTGCGCAGGGCGGCCCCGTTGAGGGGAGGCCGGTCCAGATCGGACCACCGGCTGCCGCGGGGGCCGTCGCCCCGGCTGCCGCCCGGCTGGTCGTTCGCGTCTTCGGAGGGGTCTCTCGGCGTCATGAAACCCAGCGTAGGTGTGGTCAACGCCGCACTGCCGAACGGTAGGCACAGCACTACGCTACGGATGAGTAGCCGTCCCCCCTTTTGAGCGGGTCACCGAGCGTCACCGAGCATGTCCCCCTCACGTCCCCATTGAGCAGGCAGGGAGCCGTATCCCGATGTCCGAGCCGGAAGAGCGCCAGACGGTCGAAGAGATCGACATCCACACCACCGCGGGCAAGCTCGCGGATCTGAGGCGCCGCATCCATGAAGCGACGCACGCCGGCTCCGAGCGCGCGGTGGAGAAGCAGCACGCGAAGGGCAAGCTGACGGCCCGTGAGCGGATCGAACTGTTGCTCGACGAGGGCTCCTTCGTGGAGTTCGACGAGTTCGCCCAGCACCGGTCCACCGACTTCGGCCTGGAGAAGAACCGCCCATACGGGGACGGGGTCGTCACCGGGTACGGCGCGGTGGACGGCCGTCCGGTCGCCGTGTTCTCGCAGGACTTCACCGTCTTCGGCGGCGCCCTCGGCGAGGTCTTCGGCCAGAAGATCATGAAGGTGATGGACTTCGCCCTGAAGACGGGCTGTCCGGTCATCGGAATCAACGACTCCGGCGGCGCCCGCATCCAGGAGGGTGTCTCGGCCCTCGGCATGTACGGCGAGATCTTCCGCCGCAACACCCACGCCTCCGGGGTGATCCCGCAGATCAGCCTGGTCGTGGGCCCCTGCGCGGGCGGCGCGGTCTACTCCCCGGCGATCACCGACTTCACGGTCATGGTCGACCAGACCTCGCACATGTTCATCACAGGGCCGGACGTGATCAAGACCGTCACCGGCGAGGACGTCGGCTTCGAGGAACTGGGCGGCGCCCGCACCCACAACGCCACCTCGGGCGTGGCCCACCACATGGCGGGCGACGAGAAGGACGCCATCGAGTACGTCAAGCAGCTGCTGTCGTACCTGCCGTCCAACAACCTCAGCGAGCCCCCGGCGTTCCCGGAGGAGGCGGACCTCACCCTCACCGACGAGGACCGCGAGCTCGACGTCCTGGTCCCGGACAGCGCGAACCAGCCGTACGACATGCACACGGTGATCGAACACGTCCTGGACGACGCCGAGTTCTTCGAGACGCAGCCGCTGTTCGCACCGAACATCATCACCGGCTTCGGCCGCGTCGAGGGCCACCCGGTGGGCGTCGTCGCCAACCAGCCGATGCAGTTCGCCGGCTGCCTCGACATCGACGCGTCCGAGAAGGCGGCCCGCTTCGTCCGCACCTGCGACGCCTTCAACGTCCCGGTCATCACCTTCGTCGACGTACCCGGCTTCCTCCCCGGCGTCGACCAGGAGCACGACGGCATCATCCGCCGCGGCGCCAAGCTGATCTACGCGTACGCCGAGGCGACCGTCCCGCTGATCACGGTGATCACCCGCAAGGCGTTCGGCGGCGCGTACGACGTCATGGGCTCCAAGCACCTCGGCGCGGACCTCAACCTCGCCTGGCCGACCGCCCAGATCGCCGTCATGGGCGCCCAGGGCGCGGTCAACATCCTGCACCGGCGCACCATCGCCGCCGCCTCCGAGGAGGAGCGCGAGGAGGTCCGGGCGCGCCTGATCCAGGAGTACGAGGACGCGCTGCTCAACCCGTACACGGCGGCCGAGCGCGGCTACATCGACGCGGTGGTCATGCCGTCAGACACCCGCTCCCACATCGTGCGCGGCCTGCGTTCCCTGCGGACGAAGCGGGAGAGCCTGCCTCCGAAGAAGCACGGCAACATCCCCCTCTAGCCTCTGGACCTCTGGACCTCGTCTTCCAGACACGGACCTCGACCACCTCGACCCACCTCGACCTCTGGAGCCGTCATGACGATCAAGGTCGTACGGGGCAATCCGACCCCGGAGGAGCTGGCCGCCGCACTGGCGGTGGTCCGGGCGCGCGCCGCGGCGGCGGTCACCGAGCCGTCCGGCGCGCCCCGCCCCCGCGACTCCTGGGCCGACCCGTCGCGTATCGCCGCCCACCGTCTGCCCCAGCCGGGACCGACGGCGTGGGGCCGTACGTACTGGCCCTAGCAGACCCGTCCTGTGCGGTCCGGGAGGCCTAGTCATCCCGGACCGCGCAAGTTGAGTACGCGTACTCAGGCGCCAGGAGCCCCACGGGTCGCAGCATCGTTGACATGCTGTGGTCCGACCCCAAGAACGAGCCGCCCAAGGAACTGCGTGACACGCAGGACATGCTGCGGCGGCTTGGTGTTCTCATGGCACTGGCCATGGTGCTCGCGATGCTCGTCCTCGGCGTGAGGTGAGGAACTCCAAGAGCCCCGGCGTGAGGTGAGCAGGCGGCCCCGAACGGCGGCCAGGGCCGCGCCGATACCCTGGCCGCATGACTGATCAGCCGCGCCGCCGACTCGTGCTCGCTTCCCAGTCCCCCGCCCGCCTCGGGCTGCTCCGCCAGGCCGGGCTCGACCCCGAGGTGATCGTCAGCGGGGTCGACGAGGACGCCGTGACCGCCCCCACGCCCGCCGAGCTCGCGCTCGCCCTGGCCGAGGCGAAGGCCTCCGTCGTGGCGGCGAAGCCCGAGGTCAAGGGCGCCCTGGTGATCGGCTGCGACTCGGTGCTCGACCTGGACGGCGAGGCGCTCGGCAAGCCCGCTGACGCCGAGGAGGCCACGGCCCGCTGGAAGTCGATGCGCGGCCGGGCGGGCACGCTCCAGACCGGGCACTGCGTTTGGGACACCGCGAGCGGCCGCTACACCTCCGGTATCGCGTCCACCGTGGTCCGCTTCGGCGATCCGACCGACGAGGAGATCGCCGCGTACGTCGCCTCGGGTGAACCCCTTTACGTGGCCGGGGCGTTCACGCTCGACGGCCGCTCGGCACCGTTCATCGACGGGATCGACGGTGACCACGGCAACGTCATCGGGATCAGCCTTCCGCTGGTGCGGCGCCTGCTGTCCGAACTGGGCGTGGGCATCACGGAGTTGTGGGCGCCCAGGGAGAAGTGACCGGGCGACGCTCTCAGGAGGTGCTCGGCGCCGGAGGCGTGACCGGGGCCGGGCCGTCCTCGACCGGGGACCCGCCGTCGTCCTTGCCGCCCTCCGGGCCGCCGCCGGTGCCGTTGCCGTCGCCCCCGGACACCGCGTCAGCCGGCCCCACCTGGCGGTCGTACGTCATCAGGGTGAGCAGGACCAGCCCCAGGACGACCATCATGAACGCGAACGCGCCCCAGCCCACCAGGCCCACCACGAACGCGCCGAGCAGCCCGTGCACCACGGCCACGCTGATCAGCAGGATGCGCCAGACGCCCCTCGCGGGCCGGTCCCGCAGGGCGACCAGCAGCGCGGCGACGCCGCACAGGGCGAAGTAGAGGCCGAAGACCACGCCTCCGGCCTTCGACGAGACGGACATCGCGTGGGGGTCGAGTCCGGCCAGGGACATGTCCTGGCGGTCGACGACGATGCCGAGGAACCAGTTGAGCCAGGCGAGGCCCCCGCCCTCGGCGAAGAGCACGATCGCCGTGATCACCGCCACCGGTCTCCGGATCACCGATGCCACCCACTTTCGCTGCCGCTGTAGCCACTCCTGGTGCGCGGCACTCGTTACCCGTAGTACGACGCTGAAGACATCGCGAACGCTACTAACGGGTAAACCGGGGGACAAGAGGTCTCGCACGGGCAAAGATTCACTGGGTCGTTAGTAGGGATTCCACAAAGAAACCCGCCGGGCCGCAGCGTGGCCTCATAGAGACCTTGACCACATGTGAGGGCTAGGGTTTTCCGGTGGAGTCCTGCGTAGTGCCGTGCGACAAGGGATTTCGCTGCTCGAGCAAGCCTCCACTCACGCTCCGTGTGGGGAAGCTCACCATTGAGGACGGGTCGAATCGCCGTGTCGGCAGTCCCTAAACTCGGCTTGTTTCAAGGAGAGGGAGCCATCGTGCGCAAGGTGTTGATCGCCAACCGTGGCGAAATCGCTGTCCGCGTCGCCCGGGCCTGCCGGGACGCCGGGATCGCGAGCGTGGCCGTGTATGCCGACCCGGACCGGGACGCCCTGCACGTGCGTGCCGCGGACGAGGCGTTCGCCCTGGGCGGTGACACCCCGGCCACCAGTTACCTGGACATCGCCAAGGTGCTGCAGGCGGCCAAGGACTCCGGCGCGGACGCGATCCACCCCGGCTACGGGTTCCTCTCCGAGAACGCCGAGTTCGCGCAGGCGGTCCTGGACGCCGGGCTGATCTGGATCGGCCCGCCCCCGCAGGCGATCCGCGACCTGGGTGACAAGGTGGCGGCCCGTCATATCGCCCAGCGCGCCGGGGCCCCGCTGGTCGCCGGCACGCCCGACCCGGTCTCCGGTGCCGAGGAGGTCGTGGCGTTCGCCGAGGAGCACGGTCTGCCGATCGCCATCAAGGCGGCGTTCGGCGGCGGGGGGCGCGGCCTGAAGGTCGCCCGCACCCTGGAAGAGGTTCCCGAGCTGTACGAGTCCGCCGTGCGCGAGGCGGTGGCCGCGTTCGGCCGGGGCGAGTGCTTCGTGGAGCGCTACCTGGACAAGCCCCGGCACGTGGAGACCCAGTGCCTGGCCGACCGGTACGGCAACGTGGTCGTCGTCTCCACCCGTGACTGCTCCCTCCAGCGCCGCCACCAGAAGCTGGTCGAGGAGGCCCCGGCGCCCTTCCTCTCCGACGGGCAGGTCGCCGAGCTGTACAGCGCCTCCAAGGCGATCCTCAAGGAGGCCGGCTACGTCGGCGCCGGCACCGTGGAGTTCCTGGTCGGCCTCGACGGCACGATCTCCTTCCTGGAGGTCAACACCCGCCTCCAGGTGGAGCACCCGGTCACCGAGGAGGTCGCCGGTATCGACCTGGTGCGCGAGATGTTCCGTATCGCCGACGGCGAGGAGCTCGGGTACGACGACCCGCCGCTGCGCGGTCACTCCTTCGAGTTCCGTATCAACGGCGAGGACCCGGGCCGCAACTTCCTGCCGGCGCCCGGCACGGTCACGACGTTCGCCCCGCCGTCGGGTCCGGGCGTGCGCCTGGACGCGGGCGTCGAGTCCGGTTCGGTCATCGGCCCGGCCTGGGACTCCCTGCTCGCCAAGCTGATCGTCACCGGCGCCACCCGCGAGCAGGCGCTCCAGCGGGCCGCGCGCGCCCTGGCGGAGTTCCAGGTCGAGGGCATGGCGACCGCGATCCCCTTCCACCGCGCGGTGGTCAGGGACCCGGCGTTCGCGCCCGAACTGACCGGCTCCACCGACCCGTTCACGGTCCACACCCGCTGGATCGAGACCGAGTTCGTCAACGACATCGCACCCTTCGCCGTCCCCGCCGAGGCGGTCGAGGCCGAGGACGAGGCGGGCCGTGAGACGGTCGTCGTCGAGGTCGGCGGCAAGCGGCTCGAGGTCTCCCTGCCGGCTTCCCTGGGCATGTCGCTGGCCCGTACGGGACTCGCGGCGGGTGCCAAGCCCAAGCGGCGCGCGGCCAAGAAGTCCGGCCCCGTCGCCTCCGGCGACACCCTCGCCTCGCCGATGCAGGGCACCATCGTGAAGATCGCCGTCGAGGAGGGCCAGGAGGTCAAGGAGGGCGACCTGGTCGTCGTCCTGGAGGCGATGAAGATGGAGCAGCCCCTCAACGCCCACAAGGCCGGCACGATCAAGGGCCTGGCCGCCGAGGTCGGCGCGTCCGTCACCTCCGGCGCCGCGATCTGCGAGATCAAGGACTGAGCCGTACGGGACCGAGCCGTACGGAGGTCGTACGGCACCCCGGGGCGCCCGGTGGACCGGAGCAGTCGGTCCACCGGGCGCCCGGCTTTCTCCGGGAGGTCGTCCCAGCACGGGGACGGGCCTAGCGTGGGACATGTACGCGAAGGAGGCTTCGCCATGTCTGTCGAGCTGAACCACACGATCGTCGCCGCTCGGGACAAGGAGGCGTCGGCCCAGTTCCTCGCCGGCATCCTGGGCCTGGAAGTGAGTCCGCAGTACGGCCCGTTCATCCCCGTCGAGGTCCCCAACGGAGTGACCCTCGACTACATCGACACGACCGGGCCCGTCACACCCCAGCACTACGCCTTCCTGGTCTCGGAGGACGACTTCGACGAGATCTTCTCCCGCATCAGGGCGGCCGGACTGACGTACTGGGCGGACCCGTACCACCGCCGCGCGATGGAGATCAACACGAACGACGGTGGCCGCGGCACCTACTTCGACGACCCGAACGGCCACAACCTGGAGATCCTGACCCGGCCGTACGGCAGCGGAAGTTGACGGCTCGCCGGCCCTTCAGCCCGCCTTCGGACAGGAGACCCCCGTGCCACCGAGCCCGCAGTACCCGGCCGGATTCCTGGCCAGGTACTGCTGGTGCAGGGCGCTCGCCGGGTAGAACGGGTGCTCCTCGGCGGGGAGGATCTCCGTGGTGATCCCGCCGTACCCCGCCGCGGACAGAGCCCGCTGGTAGCGCGCCCTGCTCCCCTCGGCGGCCGCCCGCTGGGCGGGGGAGTGGGGGAAGAGCACCGACCGGACATGGGTGCCCACGTCGTTGCCCTGGCGGAAGCCCTGCGTGGGGTCGTGGGACTCCCAGAAGAGGGTGAGCAGATCGCCGTACGACACCCGGGCCGGATCGAACACCACGCGCACCGTTTCCGCGTGCCCCGTCAGTCCCGTACGCATCTCGTCGTCCACGGGATGGGGCGTGTAGCCCCCCTGGAAGCCGACCAGCGTCGTCCATACGCCGCCCGGCAGCTGCCAGTACCGCCGCTCGGCGCCCCAGAAGCAGCCGAGCGCGAAGTCCCCGACCTCGAAGCCCTCGGGATACGGCCCCCGCAGCGCGGTCCCGAGCACGGCATGCCGCTCGGGCACCACGTACGCGAGCGCGGCGCGCCCCGGCGGCGCCTCCTCGCGCGTGGGCATGCGCATCTCCCGATCCCGGCCGAACAGCACGACGTCCCCCTCGCTCCCGCAGGTGTCGCTCCCGTACGCGTCCGCCGCGCATTCTTTCCCGAATGCGTCACCCGTGCGAAGGGCTGAGGATGGAGTAGCAGGCCGCGGCACGATCGCCACCCCAGGGGGGCCAGAGGTGTGACATGCCCGTCCACAAGGTCCGCCCGGACACCAGCGTCCTGGCCGACAGCCTGGAGGTACCCGGGATCGGACATCTCCCGGTGAACGCCTACGTACTGTTCGCCCCCGAGCCCGTCGTCGTCGACACGGGCCTCGGGCTGCCCGACCGGAACTTCCTCGAGACGGTCGGCTCCGTACTGGATCCCGCCGATGTGCGATGGATCTGGCTCACGCACCCGGACCGCGACCACACGGGCGGGATCTTCGATCTGCTCGCGGCGGCGCCCGAGGCGCGTGTCGTGACGACGTTCCTGAGCGCCGGGATCATGTCCTGCGAACGGCCGCTGCCCCTCGACCGCGTGTATTTGCTCAACCCGGGCCAGGCCCTGGACGTCGGCGACCGTACGCTCACGGCGTTCAGGCCGCCGCTCTTCGACAACCCGGCCACGGTCGGCCTCCTCGACGACCGGTCGGGGGTGTGCTTCAGCTCCGACTGCTTCGGAGCGCCGCTGCCCACCGCCGACCTGGCGCAGGCCGAGGACGTCCGGGAGGTCGGCACGGAGGACCTGCGCGCCGCACAGCTCCTGTGGGCGACGGTCGACAGCCCCTGGGTGCAGAACGTGGACGTGGACAAGTACCTGGAGAGCTTCCGGCCGGTCCGGGACTGGGAGCCCGGCCTCGTCCTCTCCACCCATCTGCCCCCGGCCTCGGGGGTCACCGACTCGATGATCGACACCCTGGGCTCGGCCGCCGGCTCGCCCCCCTTCGTGGGCCCGGACCAGGCGGCCCTGCAGCAGATCCTGTCCTCCTTCGAACCCGACGACGAGACGCACGCGGTTCCGACGTGAGGTGAACTCACCCGGACGGCGGCACGGTTTTCAGCCGGGTGAAGCCCGGATCCCGGTCGGCCGGCCGACCGGCCGAAGGCCGCGCCGGCCTTGTGCGGCGGGCCCACGAGGGCCTGTGTCAGGCGCGTACGGGGCTGGTGGCGCTGGTGATCGGACCCCGGTCGCTCCCCATGGGCGGGCCCTCCGATTGCGGCCGGGTCGGCGCCGTCTTAGCTTCAGTTCGTCGGGAAATCCGACAAAGTCGACATAAACCTAATGTCGACTTCCATCAGGTGGCAACGAATCGAACGGAGCACCCATGTCGGTGATGACCGGTACGCAACCCATGCAGCAGACCGGCCTCGGCCAGCAGGCCGGCCCGCAGCAGATCGCCCAGGTGGTCCAGCAGGCGGTCCAGCAGGCCTGCCAGCAGGCGAGCCAGCAGGTTGCGCAGCGTGTGCAGCAGACGTTCCAGCAGATCCAGCAGATCCAGCAGCAGTTCCAGCAGCAGGGCCTCGCCCAGCAGGCGCACCCCTACCTGGCGCTGGCGCTGCACCGCTCGCTGCACGCGGGCATCCGGCAGGCCGTGGAGCAGTCCGTCCAGCAGGCCCTGCCGACCGCCATCGTGGCGCTGCTCCAGCAGAGCCAGCAGGGTCAGCAGCAGTGGGGCGGCCAGCAGTCCTTCGGCCAGCAGTACCAGCAGCCCTACCAGCAGTCGGGCTTCGGCTTCGGCCAGATGGGTCAGCCGTTCGGCATTGGCTGATCTGAGGGCGGCGTGAAGCGGTGTGCCCGGAGCGGTTCCCGGGCACACCGCGTCCCCGTGGAAACGCAGGCCGCCCCGTCTCCCGGTCAGAAGCACACATACGACGACGTAGGCGTGGTGAAGGTGGACGTAATGGTCAAGGAAAGGCCCGGAAACAACCGCGAGAGCGGGGCCGAGGGCGCGGGGGCGGGCCCCGGACCCGAGGGCAAGGAAGCGGCGCCACGCAAGAAGGGCGCGCAGTCGCCGCTCCAGGTGCAACCGCGCCGGGAGCGGTACATGGTGACACCGCTGCCACAGCATCTGCTTCCGCCAGGGGTGCCCGCGCTGAGCATGGACGCGGTGTGCGAGCGGCTGGACCGGATGCCCGAGGTCAAGGTGACCCGCAGGCTCCGGCCGTCCGAGAAGCTCGAATCGGCCGGGCTGCACCCCTCCTGCCCGGAGATCGCGGTCGTCGAGGCCGCCGAGACCCAGGTGCCGTCGATGCGCTCGCTGCACGTACACATCGAGCCGGACCTGCCGCTGTCGGGAACCGGACCCGCCGCCGCGCCGGCCGTGGGCCTCCTGCCGCTCCGCGATCCGGGGCTCGTCATGCCGCTGGAGCGGCCCCTTCGGATCTCGCTGCGCGTGTGCGGCCCGGACGGCGAGCCGCTGGCCGGGGCCGGGGTCTTCCTGATCGGAGCGTCATGGCCGGCCCAGGCCCTCACCGGGGAGGACGGGACGGTCACCGTCACGCTCGCCACGGAGACCGCGGAGTCCGTCCAGTCCCTCTACGTCCGGCCCGCGGGCGGCTATCTGGACCGCTGGATCCACCGCCCCGACCTCTCGGTGACCAGGGAGAACCTGGTCACGCTCACACCGCTGGGCAAGGTGTCCCCCGGACTGGAGGACCGCCAGCAGTACGGCTGGGGCCAGCAGGCCATGCGGCTCGACCGGCTGCCTCCCACGTTCCGTGCCTTCGGGGTCAGGGTCGCGGTCATCGGATCCGGTGTCGCCGCGGACCACCCCGACCTGAAGCAGCGGGTGCGCTCCGGGGTCGATCTCGTCCGAGGCACGGAAGAGGGCTGGGCCCAGGACCCGGTGGGCACCGGTACCCACGCGGCGGGCATCATCGCCGGGGCGGACACCGGCCGGGGCCTCATCGGTATCGCGGTCGACGCCGAGATCGAGGTCTGCCAGGTGCAGCCGGACGGCTGCTTCAGCGATCTGGTCGCCGCCCTGGACCACTGCATCGAACGCGAGATCGACATCGCCCACATCGGCGTGGCGGCCCCGTACTCCTCGGCCCTGGTCTCACGCAAACTGGCCGACGCCAACGCGGCGGGCATCGCCTGCGTCGCTCCCGCGGGCGACATGGCGGGACCGGTCGCCTTCCCGGGCTCGCTGCCCACCGTGTTCACCGTGGGCGCGCTGGGAGTCTTCGGCTCCTACCCGCCTGACACCTCCCAGGCCACCCACTCGGGCAAGCAGCTCACTCCTGAAGGCCTGTTCGCCGCGCCGTTCAGCTGCTACGGCCCCGCGGTCGACGCGGCCGCCCCCGGTGTGGCCGTCCTGTCGTGCTCCCCGCGCGGCGGATACGCGGCCCTCGACGGCACCGGCACGGCCTCGGCCCATGTGGCCGGTCTCGCCGCCCTCGTACTCGCCCACCACGAGGACTTCCACGGCCAGCTGCTGCCCCGCGGACCGGGCCGGGTGGAGCGGCTGTTCGAGATCATCGCCGCCAGCTGCCGTCCCCTGGCCGATCCGGGCACCCTGGAAGGGGCCCGCGTCGGACGCGGCCTCCCCGACGCCCTCGTCGCCCTCGGCCTGGCCCCCGGAATCCAGCTCGCTCCGGCCCTGTCCCCGTACGCGCCGTCCATGGTCGGTTAGCCCACGACCCGAGCACGACACCCCCCTTCACTGCAGGAACACCGAACGGCACCCGCCCTTGAGAGAGCGGGTGCCGTTCAGTTTGGCCGGGGCGGAGGGAGGGAGGTGCGTCCGGTGGTCGTACGTCGTACGTCGTACCAGGACCCCCGGGGGCGGGGGCGTCAGCCCTCGGCGGAGGCCACGCCGACCGGGCAGGCCACACCCGTGCCGCCGATACCGCAGTAACCTGCCGGGTTCTTGTCGAGGTACTGCTGGTGATACCCCTCGGCTGGGAAGAACTCGCGACCCTCGGCCGGGAGGATCTCCGTGGTGATCGTGCCGTGGCCGGAGGCCGTGAGGACCTTCTGGTAGGCCTCGCGGGAGGCCTCGGCCGCCGTGGCCTGGGCGGGGGTGTGGGTGTAGACGGCGGAGCGGTACTGCGTGCCGACGTCGTTGCCCTGGCGGAAGCCCTGGGTGGGGTCGTGGGACTCCCAGAAGACCTGGAGCAGGCGGTTGTACGAGATGACGGACGGGTCGTAGACCACGCGGACGACCTCCGTGTGGCCCGTCAGGCCCGAGCAGACCTCCTCGTACGTGGGGTTCTCGGTGTGGCCGCCCTGGTAGCCGACCAGGGTCGTGTGGACCCCGGCGGGAAGCTGCCAGAACTTGCGCTCGGCGCCCCAGAAGCAGCCCATGCCGAAGTCGGCGGTCTCCAGGCCCTCGGGGTAGGGGCCCAGCAGCGGGTTGCCGAGGACGGTGTGGCGGTCCGGGACCGTGAAGGCCCGTTCCGGGCGGCCGTTCAGCGCCTGCTCGGGTGTGGGCAGGACGGGCTTGCGGCCGAAGAGCATGGCGATCTCCTGACGACTTGGGACGGCTTTCGGTGTGCGGGCGGGGCCTCGGTGGGCGGGTCGGGCGGCACCACGCACAACGTTCCCGGTGCCGCCCGCATTCCGTCGGTACCCGACAGGCTCCCGCCGTCTCAGGCTGTCCCGGCGCTCGCCGCCTGTGCGCTCGCGTTCCTGATACGGCAGTAGTACGCGGCCATCGCCTCGCCGTCCCCCTCGTAGCGCCAGGGGAGCGCGTTCACGTACCCGTCGACCAGCTTGAACTGCTCGAGCGCCATCTCGTCCCGGTCCTGGAGCGACAGGTAGAACGCCAGCAGGTGCCGCAGCTCGGGCAGCCGCGGATGGGCCGGGTCGGCCGCGGCGGCGTCGGCGAGGCCGGCGTCCACCCGGGCCACCATCTCGGGGGTGATGTCGGCACTGGTGTCGTCCGACTTGTCGTGCTCGAAGTGGGCTATCAGGGGCAGCACGGTGAGCAGGCTGCCCAGCGGCGCTCTCGCCGCCGCACGCTCGGCGAACTCGGTCGCGAGGGCCTGCGAGCCCCGCCACTTCTCGCACCAGTACTGCAGGGCCGAGAAGTGCGCCTCGTAGTGGTGCGGGGAGCGTGCGGTGATCTCCGTCCACAGCTTGTCCATCTCGGAGTGCGGGTAGCCGAGTCCGAGCGCGACCCAGATCTCCGTGATGTACGGAGTGGGGTCGTCGGGGTTCAGCGCCGCCGCCCGTGCGATCTCCTCACGGGACGCCTGGAGCGTCCGGTGGAAGCCCGCGAACTGCTCACTCGTCGTGTAGTTGGCCCGCTTGGCGCCCCGCAGCTTCCAGGCGAGGATCACCGTGCTGCGCGCCCGGACCACGGCCGCGTCCGGGTCGTCGGCCAGGTCGGCCTCCCAGGCGAGCAGCCAGCCGTCCTCCTCGGCCGCCATCTCGGCCAGGAGGTACGCGGCCATGGACCGGCGCTCCCAGTCGCGGCCGATGTCCCGCAGCAGCGCGGCGGCGGCCTTCCAGTCACCGCCCCGCACGGCTGCGAACGCCGCCTCCCAGCCGGCGGGCAGCGGACCCGCGTGCTCCGCGTTCTGCCGTTCCGCGGGCAGCAGGCCGAGTTTCCCGGCGGTCTCCGCCGCATCGTCGGAGTCGTCGCTGGGCGAGAAGAGCTCCTTGACGAACACCCCGGCCAGATACAGGGCGAAGAGCACGAAGGGTGTGGCCAGGATGCCGAGGGTCCATAGCAGTACGGTCATGGCCGGGTGTCCGTTTCTCTTTCTCTGGGGGTGTGGGAGAGGAGGGCGCGCAGCGGCCCGGTGTCCGGGTGGTCGGCGACCGCCGCCTCGATCGCGGCGCCCAGGTCGGCCTCCTCGCCGTCGGGCGCGGGCGGCAGATGCACGGTGGCGGGCTGGGACCAGGAGAACTCCCAGCTCAGCAGGGAGCGGGCGCTGAGGTCGGCGAGCGCCATGCTGTTCAGCGACTCCCGCAGGGCGGGGCGGGCGAACTCGCGGAAGGCACGGCCCTTCGCCGCGGCTGCCTCGTCGGACAGCGGCAGCCGCCGGGCCAGCTGCCACAGCTGCCCGTCGTCGATCACCTGAAGCAGCGCGGGCAGCGTGGGCTGGTCCTTGGTGTAGAAGGCCAGTGCCCGGTGCAGCGGTGTGCTGAGCGAGCCGAGGCCCTCGGCCATCGCGCCGTCGAGCAGTTCCTGCCAGTCGCGGGTGCGCCGGAAGCGCCGTACCTCGTCCGTCAGGACCGCGTCCTCCAGGGCCGCCAGGGTGCGCTCCGGGTCGGCGAGGAGGGCGAGGGCCGCGCCCCTGGCCTCCTCCGCGCGCCCGTCGGCGGGCAGGGCCTCGACGTGCTGGACCCGGTCGGCGATGGGCGGGTGCGAGTCGTACGGCGAGGAGGGCTCCGTGGGCAGCTGGGTGCGCAGCTCGACCAGTTCGAGCTGGCGTGCGTTCAGCATCCGGCCGAAGCCGCCGAACACCTCGCCGCGGGGCGGAAGCAGCCCGGTCTCGGATCCGAGCGTCGCATAGCGCTCCATGTAGAACCCGAACGCCGCGTCCAGCGCCGGGATCTCGCGCAGCGCCGACGCGGTGGCGTCCCGTCCGGCGATCCGGGCGGCCGCGGCGTCGGCGGCGTACTCCTGACGGCGGGAGCCGGCGAGCGTGGCGCGGAAGTACAGCTTGGCGTAGCCGATGTAGATCCTCGCCATCGCGCGGTACGTGATGCCCGCGTGACCCGCCTCGGCTTCCTTCCCCTTCTTCCCCTTGGCCGCGGCCCTGGTGTTCCTCTTCTCCTGCCGAGCCCGTTCGCGTCCCGCGGTCCTGTCGGCCCGCTCCTCGAAGTGCGCGATGGTACGCAGCACCTGGGCGCGGCCGCGTACGGAGATGGCGGCGAGCCGGGTGTCGGAGTTCGCGTAGTGACCCAGCTCGTGGGCCAGGACCGCCCGCAGCTGGGCCTCGGTCAGGCCCTGCGCCAGGGGGATGCCCAGATAGAGGCTGCGGCGTCCGGGGAGCAGGCCGAGCAGCCGGGCGTCCTCACCGACGGCGGCGTTGACGTCGCCCGTGAGCACGATGCGCGAGGGCGCGCGGGTGCCGACCTGCTCGGCCAGCTCCCGCACGGTTCGCCAGAGCTCCGGTTCGTCGGCCTCCGTGACGGGCAGGCCCGCGATCTCCTCACCCTTCGGAGTGCGCAGCATGAACAGGCCGCGTACCAGCGGGATCGCCAGCAGTACGGAGACGAGGTACAGCTTGGCGGCGACCCCGGCCGGAGCGTGCAGATACAGCAGGTAGTCGCCGCCCGCGAGCGCCGCCAGCAGGAACACGCCGAGCAGATAGAAGCCGGCGAGCAGCACAAGAGCGCGCAGCGCACGCAGAGTCGCGCCCATCGGGCAGTGGCCCCCCACAGAGAAAACGGCACGAACACGCACGGGTACGGACGGTCGTGGACGTGCTCATGACCAAGAGATGAGGGCGGATTATCACCCAGGGCTCCGCTCGGTGGCAAGGCGTGACCGGCCTGTCCCGGCCACCCGCGCATGACCGGTCCGCCCTGGCCCTCCGGGCGCGACGGAGACGCCTTTCGCCGCCGGCACGTGGACCGGGCTGCCTGGGGCGCCCCGGCCACCCACGCCGTCACCGGGCTGCCCGGCCCGCCCTTCCGGCCACGACCGGCGCCGCCCCGGTTCTCCAGCCGTGATCGCGCCGCCCTGGTTCTCCAGCCACGACCGGCGCCGCCCTGGTTCTCCAGCCGTGATCGCGCTGCCTGCCCCCTGCGCACGACCCGGCCGCCCTGGACATACGACCCGGCCGCCGTGCCGCGGCGACGGCCTCGTCTCAGTGCAGCAGCGTCGCCGGGCTGCCGCCGTTCGCCTCGTAACCCGCCACCGCCAGCGCCCGGTATATCGCGTAGTCCGCGGCCGGGTCGGCGGTCAGGGTCCAGGGCAGCGCTCCCACATGGCCGTCGATGTGGACGAGCTGGGTCATCGCCTCCGCCCAGCGCTCACCACGGACCAGGAAGAACACCAGGAGATGGCGGACATGAGCCAGCATCGGGTCGTCCGGGCGGGCCGCGTGGACCGCGAAGAGCGCGCCGTGGACCGCCTTCGTCACGACCTCGCTCTGGTAGAAGCCGCTGACCAGGTTCACCTCGGGCAGGTGCTCGAAGACCGCGAAGAGAGGCATGGCCGCGAGGAGCGAACCCTGGGGCGCCCGGGCCGCGGCCGCCTCCGCGAACGCGTACGCCAGGTCACGCGAGCCGTGCCACTTCTCGCACCAGTAGTGCAACGCCGCCAGATGCGCGCCCATGTGCGTCGGCGCACGGTCCAGGATCTTCAGCCAGAGCTTCTCGAACTCCGGCTGGGGGTAGGCGAGTCCGCGCGCCACCGACAACTCGATGATGTACGGGATCGGATCGCCCGGGGCCAGCAGCGCCGCCTCGCCGCAGGCCGCCTTCGCCTCCTCCATGATGATCCGGAACTCGTCCGTGCCCGGCGTCGACGTCCGCCACGCCTGCTGCACCAGGAACTCGGCGTGCACCGCCGCGCCGCCCGCGTCCTTCGGCGCCTCGGCCCGCCACACCCGCAGCCACTGCCCGCCCGGCGACTCGCTGACCCCGCCGGGGCGCTGCTGCAGCTCCAGCGACGCGGCGCCCGCGAAGGCCTGCACCCGCTGCCAGCGCCGCTCGCTCTCCGGCTCGGTGCCGGCGAGCAGTTGCGAGGCGGCACGGTGGTTCTGCGTGCCCTGCACCACTTCCAGGACGTCCAGCAGGTCCTGGTCGGGGCCGGGCATGCGGATGTCCAGCTTCTCCTGCCGGACGAAGCCGTAGTTCGCCGGGTCCGCGGCGTCAGGGTCGCCGGGTGCCACCTGCTGGATTCCGGCACGCCTGCGCATCACGAAGGGGCCGATGACGAAGCTCATCATGACCAGCGCGATCAGGACCCAGAGAATCTCCATGGCTCAAGCGAACCAGACGGGTCCGACAATTGGCCAACCCGACCGGGTCACGACTTCGTCCGACGTCATCCGTCCGCCACGCCCACTACGCTCGGTCCCATGAGCGACAGGCACATCAGTCAGCATTTCGAGACCCTCGCGATCCACGCGGGCAACACCGCGGATCCCCTCACCGGCGCGGTCGTACCGCCGATCTACCAGGTCTCGACCTTCAAGCAGGACGGCGTGGGAGGTCTGCGCGGGGGCTACGAGTACAGCCGCAGCGCGAACCCGACCAGGACCGCCCTGGAGGAGAACCTCGCGGCTCTGGAGGGCGGCCACCGCGGTTTCGCGTTCGCGTCGGGACTGGCCGCCGAGGACTGCCTGTTGCGTACGCTGCTGAGCCCGGGCGACCACGTGGTCATCCCCAACGACGCGTACGGCGGGACGTTCCGTCTCTTCGCGAAGGTCGTCGCGCGGTGGGGGGTGGACTGGTCGGTCGCCGACACCAGTGACCCCGCCGCCGTACGGGCCGCGCTCACCCCGAAGACCAAGGCCGTGTGGGTGGAGACGCCCTCCAACCCGCTCCTCGGCATCACCGACATCGCCGCCGTCGCCCAGATCGCCCGCGAGGCCGGCGCCCGGCTGGTCGTCGACAACACCTTCGCCACGCCCTACCTCCAGCAGCCGCTCGCGCTCGGCGCGGACGTCATCGTGCACTCGCTGACCAAGTACATGGGCGGTCACTCGGACGTCGTCGGCGGTGCCCTCGTCGTCGACGACCCGGAACTGGGCGAGGAGCTGGCGTACCACCAGAACGCGATGGGTGCGGTCGCCGGGCCCTTCGACTCCTGGCTCGTGCTGCGCGGCGCGAAGACGCTCGCCGTGCGCATGGACCGGCACAGCGAGAACGCCACCACGGTCGCCGACATGCTGACCAGGCACCCGCGCGTGACGAGCGTGCTCTACCCCGGTCTCCCGGAGCACCCCGGCCACGAGGTCGCCGCCAAGCAGATGAAGGCGTTCGGCGGCATGGTGTCGTTCCGGGTCCAGGGCGGCGAGGAGGCGGCCGTCGAGGTCTGCAACCGAGCCAAGGTGTTCACGCTCGGCGAGTCCCTGGGCGGCGTCGAGTCCCTGATCGAGCACCCGGGGCGCATGACGCACGCGTCCGCGGCCGGCTCGGCGCTGGAGGTGCCCGCCGATCTCGTACGCCTCTCCGTCGGCATCGAGAACGTCGACGACCTCCTCGAGGACCTGCAGCAGGCTCTGGGGTGACCCCGGGGCAGCGGCAGGTCACCAGTTGGTCAGCGGAGGAGTCGTGTTCGACGGCGGCTCCACCCAGGGGCGGGCGGTCGACGCCCACACGACGAACGCGACCGCCGTGGCCAGCAGCACCAGCCACAGCAGACGGCGGGCCGCGGTCCGGCGCCGCAGCATGCGCCCGCCGCGCCGCAGCGCGTCCCCGTACAGCTCGGGCGGCACCGGGGGCGGCGTACGCTCCAGCATCCGCCGTACGGCCGCCTCCCGCTCGTTCAGATTCACGGGCCACCTCCACCGGACTCCGTCTTCGGGCGGGCTCCCGCGCGCGGCCTCATGACCGCGCCACCTCGGCGGCCGCGGGCGCGGGCCTCCTCGGCGGGTGGAGCAGCGCCGTCGTCGCGCGGGCACAGATCGCCCGTACACGCTCGACCGGCAGTCCGAGCAGTGCCGCCGCCTGCTCCTCGGCGACGCCCTCGTACAACCTGAGGACGACGATGAGCCGCTCCTGGGGGGTGAGTGCCGCCAGCGCGTTCCCCGGGGTGGCACGGGACCGGCCGTGCTGGTGCCATGCCCCGCGCGCGAAGCGGACCGCGAGCTGCTGACGGGCCCGGTCGTACGGGTCCTCGCCGCGCAGCCGGTCCCAGGACGCGTAGGTGTGGGCGAGAGCCAGTGTCAGCAGACGCCGCGCGCGCGGGTTGTCGTCCGGTGGTTCCGCGGTGAGCAGTGTGGCGGCATGCAGGAGCCGCCCAGCCGCGCCCGCGACGAACGCCTCGAACTCCCGGGCCCGGCGGGCGCCTTGGGACGCCTGCCGATCTCGCACCTCGCCTCCCCTTCAGGGTGCCCTGACGGAAGCCGGATCCCCTGCCGCGTACGGAGGACGGCGCCGCGTTCGACAAGGGCCCGGTCCCATATGAGGCCAGCGGCGGCCCCACGGTCAAGGGCCGCGCAGCACCGGAGCCGGGCGCCGGGGCGGCCGTACGCCGACCGGGGCACCGTCCACGCGTGCGCGTGGAGGACGATCGCCGACCGTCCGTCAACCGGTGCGCGGGGAACGGGAGGAGAGGCGGCGGGCGCCGCTCAGGAGGTCGCCGAGGGCTCCACGGAGACCCCTGTGACGGCCATGCGTGCGGAGAGCGCGCTGTTGAAGCGGGTGAGGAGGGTGCAGAAGGCCTCGCGCTCCTCGGGCGCCCACTCCTGGGTCAGCTCGGCCATCAACTGCCGCCTCGACGAACGGACTTCCTCCAGGCGGGACTGCCCCCGGGGCGACAGCTGGAGGACGACGGCGCGCCCGTCCTCGGGGTGCGAGGTGCGCTTGACGAGTCCGGTGTCGACGAGCGGGGCCACCTGACGGGTCACCGTGGACGAGTCGATCCCCATGCTCGCGGCGAGCGCCTTGACGCCCATCGGGCCTTCCTTGTCGAGGCGGTTGAGCAGCAGGTACGCGGCGCGGTCCATGGAGTTGCGCACCTGCCCGACGCCGCCGAGCCGGGTCTGTTCGGCACGGCGCGCGAACACCGCGACCTCGTGCTGCAGCGCGTCGAGAAGACCGGTGTCACCGATGGTCGTCATGTCCATCGACATTTCAGGTGTGGGCATGGCCAGGGGCTCACTTCATGCGTGGATGCTGGTTGGGGGACAGAGTACGCGGCGGGCGGGCACGTCGTACGGGCGCTGGGCAATCCGGGGCCCCGACGCGTGGCCGTGACCGCGGCGCCCCACTGTGAACTGCGAGACTGGTGGTCATGAGCTACAGCACGGCCGACTCCTCGCCACGGGTGACCCTCGACGACGTGCGGGGAGCCCAGAAGATGCTCACGGGCGTCGCGCGGGTCACCGCCATGGAGGGCAGCAGGCATCTGTCCCAGCTGGTCGGCGCGCCGGTCCACCTCAAGTGCGAGAACCTCCAGCGGACCGGGTCGTTCAAGCTGCGCGGGGCCTACGTGCGCATCGCGGGGCTGCTGCCCGAGGAGCGCGCCGCGGGAGTCGTCGCCGCGAGCGCGGGCAACCACGCGCAGGGTGTCGCCCTGGCCTCCGCGCTGCTGGGCGTGCGCGCCACGGTCTTCATGCCGAAGGGCGCCCCGCTGCCGAAGATCAGCGCGACGCGCGACTACGGGGCCGACGTGCGTCTGCACGGCGTGGTCGTCGACGAGACGCTGGCCGCCGCCCAGGAGTACGCGGCCGGGACGGGCGCCGTGTTCATCCATCCCTTCGACCACCCCGACATCATCACGGGCCAGGGCACGGTCGGTCTGGAGATCCTGGAACAGTGCCCCGAGGTCCGCACGATCGTCGTGGGGATCGGCGGCGGCGGCCTGGCCGCGGGCATCGCGATCGCCGTGAAGGCGCTGCGCCCGGACGTACGGATCGTGGGGGTGCAGGCGGAGGGCGCGGCCGCGTACCCGCCCTCGCTGGCTGCCGGGCGCCCCGTGGCGATCGAGAACCCGGCGACGATGGCGGACGGTATCAAGGTCGGGCGGCCGGGCGACGTGCCGTTCGGCATCATCGGCGAACTGGTCGACGAGGTCCGCACGGTCTCCGAGGACGCGCTGTCCACCGCGCTGCTGCTCTGCCTGGAGCGGGCCAAGCTGGTCGTCGAGCCCGCGGGTGCGAGCCCGGTGGCCGCGCTGCTGAGCGAGCCCGGGGCCTTCGAGGGGCCGCTGGTCGCGGTGCTGTCCGGTGGCAACGTCGATCCGGTGCTGATGCAGCGGGTCCTGCGCCACGGCATGGCCGCGCAGGGCCGCTACCTGGCCGTCCGGCTCCGCCTGACGGACCGGCCGGGCGCCCTCGCGACGCTTCTGGGGGTGTTGTCAGTGGTCGACGCTAACGTCCTCGATGTGAGTCACGTACGGACCGACCCACGGCTCGGGCTCACGGAGGCGGAGGTCGAGCTGCACCTGGAGACGAAGGGCCCGGAGCACTGCGCCGAGGTCGGCCGGGCGCTGCGCGAGGCGGGTTACACGGTCATCGACTGAGCGGCGACGACCGACCAGGACGCACGAAAGCACGACCCGCGACCGCACCACCCGTCCCGCACCACCCGTCCCGCATCGCCTGCCGCTGTCCGCAGCCGTCGGCCGAGGTCGGAGCCCCGTGTCACTCGTTCGGGAAAATGCGTTGAGAGACGCGATACATCGCGTTATGGTCTGTCGCGAACCTGCCTCACTCGCGTGGATCGAAGAACGCGAACCCAGTCCTTCCGCGCAGAACCCAGTCCTTCCGACTCAATCACGAAATCCCCAACGACGTGGAGACTCACATGCCAGGCGCCATCTATGCCGAAGGTCTCGTGAAGACCTTCGGCGACGTAAGGGCACTGGACGGCGTCGACCTCGATGTCCCCGAGGGCACGGTGCTGGGCCTTCTCGGGCCCAACGGAGCGGGCAAGACGACGACCGTCCGCTGCCTGACCACCCTGTTGAGGCCCGACAGCGGCACCGCCGTCGTCGCGGGCATCGACGTCCTCAAGCATCCCGACGCCGTACGACGCTCGGTCGGCCTGTCCGGCCAGTTCGCCGCGGTCGACGAGTATCTGACGGGCCGCGAGAACCTGCAGATGGTCGGCCAGCTCTACCAGATGAAGGCGAAGGCCGCGAAGGCCCGCGCGGACGAACTGCTGGAGCAGTTCAACCTGGCGGACGCCGCGGACCGCACCACCAAGACCTACTCCGGCGGTATGCGCCGCCGGCTCGACCTGGCGGCCGCGCTGGTCGTCTCGCCGCCGGTGATGTTCATGGACGAGCCGACGACCGGCCTCGACCCGCGCAACCGGCAGCAGCTGTGGGAGGTCATCAAGCAGCTGGTCTCCGGCGGTACGACCCTGCTGCTGACCACCCAGTACCTCGAGGAGGCCGACCACCTCGCGCACGACATCGCGGTGGTCGACCACGGCCGCGTCATCGCCCGCGGCACCTCCGACCAGCTCAAGGCGCGCACCGGCGGCGAGCGCGTCGAGGTCGTCGTGCACGAGCGCGAGCACATACGGGCCGCCGCCGAGGTGCTCCAGGGCTTCGGCAAGGGCGACACCACCATCGAGGACCACATGCGCAAGCTCACCGTCCCCGTGACCGGTGGCGCCAAGCTCCTCGCCGAGATCATCCGTGAGCTGGACTCCCGCGGCATCGAGATCGACGACATCGGGCTGCGCCGGCCCACCCTGGACGACGTCTTCCTCTCCCTGACCGGCCACCTCGCCGAGGCGAAGGACGAGGACACCGGCGAGACCCAGGACCCCAAGAATCGCAAGCGCGGAAAGGAGACCGCCAAGTGACCGCCGCCACCGACGCCGCGCCCGTAGCGGCACCCACGAACGCGATCAGCCAGTCCGTCCGCGACTCGCTGGTCGTCGCCAAACGGAACCTGATCAGAATGTCCAGGATCCCTGAGATGGTGATCTTCGGACTCATCCAGCCCATCATGTTCGTGGTGCTGTTCAGCTATGTGTTCGGCGGCTCCATGAACATCGGCGGGTCCACGGACCCGGACAAGTACCGCGAGTTCCTGATGGCCGGCATCTTCGCGCAGACCGTGACCTTCGCCACCGCCGGCGCCGGCGCGGGCATAGCCGACGACATGCACAAGGGGCTCATCGACCGCTTCCGCTCACTGCCCATGGCCCGCGGCGCGGTACTGACCGGGCGGACGCTCGCCGACCTCGTGCAGACCGCGCTCACCCTGTTCGTGCTCGCCGTGGTCGCCCTGCTGGTCGGCTGGCGCACCCACACGAGCTTCGGCGAGGTGCTCGCCGCCTTCGGGCTGCTGCTCCTGCTCGGGTACGCGTTCACCTGGATCGGCGCGCTGATCGGCCTCTCCGTGCGCACACCCGAGGCGGCCACCTCCGGCGGGCTGATATGGCTCTTCCCGGTCACGTTCGTCTCGAACGCGTTCGTGGACTCCAGCCAGATGACGCCCTGGCTTCGTCACATAGCCGACTGGAACCCCTTCAGCGCCACCGTCCAGGCCTGCCGTGAGCTCTTCGGCAACCCCGGGGTGTCGCCGTCGGACGCGTGGCCCATGCAGCACCCGGTCTGGGCCTCACTGATCTACTCGGTCCTGATCGTCGTCGTCTTCAGGACGCTCGCGGTGCGGAAGTACCGCTCGGCGACGGCGTGACCGCGCAGGTGCGGCGGGCATGACGATGCCCCCGGCGCCGAAGCGGCACCGGGGGCATCGCCGAAATCGTGGTCCGTGGGGGGAAGGCGGGATCAGCTCTGGTAGGGCTCGGCCTTGAGGATCTTCACCGAGGCCATCTTGCCGTTCGGCAGCTCGTACTCGGCGTCCTCGCCGACCTTCTTGCCGATCACGCCGGAGCCCAGCGGGGACTGCGGCGAGTACGTCTCGATGTCGGAGCTCGCGTACTCGCGGGAGGCGAGCAGGAACGTCAGCGTGTCGTCCTCGTCGCCGTCGAAAGCGATGGTCACGACCATGCCGGGCGCCACCGCACCGTCCGCCGCGGGGGCCTCCCCGACCTTGGCGGTCTCCAGAAGCTGGGTCAGCTGGCGCACACGGAGCTCCTGCTTGCCCTGCTCTTCCTTGGCCGCGTGGTACCCGCCGTTCTCACGCAGGTCCCCCTCCTCGCGCGCGGCCGCGATCTTGGCGGCGATCTCCGTGCGCGCAGGACCAGTAAGGTACTCAAGCTCGTTCTTGAGCTTGTTGTACGCCTCCTGGGTCAGCCAGGTGACGTTCTCGCTGGTCTGGGTCACAGGTGCTCCTCGTAGGTACTGGGAATACAAAGCATCGCCCTACCCAGAAGAATGTTCCTTCACGAGTGGGCGAAACCACGAGCCTAACAATTCCATGGCCGAAGGGGGAGGACATAAGCGACTAGATTTACGTCGACGCAGGTCAGCCGGGCAGGCGCCCGGGCTGCGTCAGTCGGTGCCAGTCAGTGTCAGTCGCTGTCAGTCGGCGTGACAGCCGAGCAGCTCGGCCGTGGTACCGCGGGAGATGGTACGGAGCGTGACGACCTCGTCGACCCGCGTGGCGTCCCCGTCGAAGGGGAAGTTCGCGCGACCGACCTCGGTGCCGTCCTCGGACTGCGAGCGCACCGTGCAGTAGCCGCTCACGCCCGCGTCCTTGTGGACCTCCAGGCGCACCTCGACCGCGCGGTCCGAGGCATTGAAGGAGATCACCTCGGCGCTGATCCTGTTGCCGCCGACATAGTGGTACGCGAACCAGCCGACGAGCACGAGCAGACCGGCGCCCAGCACGGCACCGAGGATCTTGAGCTTGCGGTCGGCGCGCTCGTCCACGGAGCGGCCGTACCGGCCCTCGGGCAGCTGCGTGCTCGCCGTACTCATGATCGTCCTCTCGGAAGCGGGCCCGGACGAGGTTCCTGCGAGGGACCTCCGGGGCCGGGCCCGGAATTTTTCGCCCCCCGATTCGGTCACTATAGAAGTCGCCCGACACCCGGGATCACGCCGGGGCGAGTCACACGAGTCACCGAGTTCAGTGCGGGCGCCGACTTACGAGGGAATGAGTCTTGACTGACCAGCTGCGACTGATGGCCGTGCACGCGCACCCCGACGACGAGTCGAGCAAGGGTGCGGCCACCATGGCGAAGTACGTGTCCGAGGGGGTGGACGTGCTGGTGGTGACCTGCACGGGCGGGGAGCGCGGCTCCATCCTCAATCCGAAGCTGCAGGGCGACAAGTACGTCGAGGAGCACATCCACGAGGTACGCAAGAAGGAGATGGACGAGGCGCGCGAGATCCTCGGCGTCAAGCAGGAGTGGCTCGGCTTCGTCGACTCCGGTCTGCCCGAGGGCGACCCGCTGCCCCCGCTCCCCGAGGGCTGTTTCGCCCTGGAGGACGTCGACAAGGCCTCCGGCGAACTGGTGCGGAAGATCCGCTCGTTCCGCCCGCAGGTGATCACGACGTATGACGAGAACGGCGGCTACCCGCACCCCGACCACATCATGACCCACAAGATCTCGATGGTGGCGTTCGAGGGCGCGGCGGACGCCGAGAAGTACCCGGAGGCGGAGTTCGGACCCGCGTACCAGCCGCAGAAGCTCTACTACAACCAGGGCTTCAACCGCCGGCGTACCGAGGCGCTGCACCACGCGATGCTGGAGCGCGGTCTGGAGTCGCCGTACGGGGAGTGGCTGAAGCGCTGGGACGAGTTCGAGCGCACGGAGCGCACGCTCACCACGCATGTCCCGTGCGCAGACTTCTTCGAGATCCGTGACAAGGCGCTGATCGCCCACGCCACGCAGATCGACCCCGACGGCGGCTGGTTCCGGGTGCCGATGGAGCTCCAGAAGGAGGTCTGGCCGACGGAGGAGTACGAGCTGGCGAAGTCGCTCGTGGACACCTCCCTCCCCGAGGACGACCTCTTCGCGGGCATCCGCGACAATGCCTGACATGAGCGCAAGCCTGGCAATGACCCACCTCGTCCCTCTCGCGAAGGAAATCGACGAGGACAAGGTGACCCCCGGCGTCCTCGGCTTCATCGTGTTCGCGGTGATGGCCCTGGCGGTGTGGGGTCTGATGAAGTCCATGAACCGGCACATGGGGAAGGTGGACTTCGAGGAGGCCCCGGAGACCGAGGCCGCCTCCGCGAAGTCCGCGGCCGAGCCCAAGGCCCAGCGGGGCTGACGCGCCCCCGGAGCCCGCCCACGGCGCCGCCCTCACCGGCAGGGCCCGCCGGGGGCAGCAGCTGGGCGGACTCCGGCCGCAGCCGGCTCCCGCGGGTGGCAGCGGGATCGCGGCGGCGACCGGAGCGGGTGCGGTGCGTGCGATGCGCCGAACCCGCCGCCACCCGCCTGCCGGTGAAGGCCGCGCAGGCCGCCGAGCGCACCTGCTTCCCCGGCCTGCTGGGTGGCCGGGGCGTATGGCCCGCCCTGCGCCCTGTCGTGCGGGGTTAGGGCCTGGGGCGGGAGCGGTGTTGTCCGCCGGACCGGCGGCGACAGACGCCGGAGGCCGGTGAAGGGTGAGGCGGTCGCGGAGCGCACCCCGGCGAGTCATTCGCCGAGCGTCCCCGCGGGCCGGGCGCGAGGTCGTTCCGCGTCCTCTCGTTGCGCCGCGTCCACCGGCACCCCCATCACCTCCCGGGCGTGCCGGTCCGGCACCATTCCCAGGGTCCAGGCGCGCCAGCCCGTGTCCAGGTCGATGCCCCGTTCCAGCAGCAGCTGGTACGTCTCCACGTACTCGTTGAGCTTGGTGTCGCGGAGAGGATGGGCGGTACCGGTGAACTGGGTCAGTTCCTCCTGGGCGACCGCCGTGCCGATCTCCACGCCGCCCGGGGCCGCGTAGGGCAGCAGCGTGCACCTCAGGAATCTCGCCCAGTCCTCGCCCCGGCGGTCGCCGTACGAGGCGAACAGCGACACCGCCTCGTCACAGAGTGACAGCGCCTGCTGGGTACGGGCGTTGCCGGCGTCCACCACAGCCAGTTCCAGACAGGTCCAGCCCTCGCCGTGGGCGACGCCGATGCGCTGGAAGTCGGCGCGGGCGTCGACCAGAAGCTGCCGGGCGAAGCCGGAGTTGCGGAGGGAGCCCGTCCTGGCGCCCCCCTGGTCGCGGGTCAGGCGGCCCGAGTGGTGGCGTGCACAGGCCAGGCCGTACACGTCGCGCATCCGGGAGAACATCGTGCGGGAGCGTTCCAGTTCGCGGACCGCCTGGTCCAGGGTGCCCGTCTCCTCCAGGGCCTGGCCCAGGTAGTAGACCGACCAGGCCACACCGCGGGCGTCCTCGTTGTCCTGGTGGCGGGCGGCCGCCTGGCGGAGGCCGTCGACCGCGGCGGAGGCGTCGCCGGCGACCATACGGGCACGGGCGAGCTGGGTCATGGCCCAGGCCTCGCCGCGGGCGTCGCGGGTGCGGCCGTAGAGGTCCAGGGCGACCCGCAGTTCCGCCTCGGCGTCCGGCACCTCGCCCATGCGCAGTTTCAGCTGGCCGAGCTGGTAGTGGGCCCAGGCCTCACCGTGCACCGACTCGCCCTCGCGGTGCAGCACCAGGGACCGGGTGAGGAGGTCCAGGGATTCCGCCGGTCTGGCCCGGTCCCGCTCCACCGCCGCCAGCGCGTGCATCGTCCAGGCGCGGTCCACGGACAGCTCCGGCGCCGCCTGGAGGTCGAGGGCCTCGCGGAGCTTGGCCGCCGCCTCGGTCAGGTTGCCCTGGTGGTGCAGGGTGATGCCGAGGGAGCAGAGCGCGCGGGCGGCGCCCGCGTCGTGGTTCGCCTCCAGGTAGAGGTCGACGACGGAGGACAGTGTCGTACGCGCCTTGTCGAGTTCGCCGAGCTGGCGGGCGGCGATACCCGTGCGCCACTGGACGGAACGGACCAGCAGGCCCTGGTCGACCGCCCGGGCCAGTTCGCTTATCTCGCCCAGGCGGTACAGGTCGCCGCGCAGCAGGCAGTAGTCGCAGAGGGCGCCCAGCAGGTTCAGTACGGCCGCCTGGTTCACGCCCTCCGTGTGCCGCAGCGCGGCGGTGATGAAGCTGGACTCGTCGTCCAGCCAGCGCAGGGCCTCGTCGAGTGAGGTGAAGCCGTGCGGGCCGAAGCGGTCCGAGCGGGTCGACATCTTGCCGTCGACCAGGCGGAGCACCGAGTCGGCCAGATCCGCGTACGTGACGATCAGGCGTTCATGGGCCGCCGTGCGCTCCGCCGGTTCCTCCTCGTCCAGCAGGCGGGCCTGGGCGAAGGCGCGGACCAGGTCGTGGAGGCGGTAGCGGCTGCCCCGTACGTGGTCGATCAGGCCGGCACGGGCGAGCGCGGTCAGGTGCCGGGTGGCCTCCGGCTCGTCCGTGGCCAGCAGGGAGGCCGCCGCGGCGGCGCCCAGGGACGCCCGGCCCGCCAGGGCCAGCCGCCGCAGCAGCCGCCGCGCCGGCTCCGGCTGATCGGTGTAGCGCAGCCAGAGGGCGCGTTCCACGGGTTCCACCGGCCCGTACGCGCTCAGGTCCGTGGCCAGCTGGCGGGGTGTGCGGGTGCCGAGGGACGAGCCCGCCACGCGCAGCGCCAGGGGGAGCCCGCCGCACAGCTCCCGTACGCGTTCCGAGGACTGGGCGTCGTACGGGGCCGGCGGGGCCTGTGCCGCCGCGTTCAGCAACTCCTCCGCGCCCGCCTCGTCGACGGGCTCGACCGGGAGCCGGTGCACCCAGGCGGGGACGTCGGCGGGCAGGTCGAGGGCTGTGCGGGCGGTGACCAGGACGAGGCTGTCGGAGCGGTCGGGGACGAGGGCGCGGACCTGGTCGGGGTCGGAGGCGTCGTCCAGGATGATCGTGACCGGCAGGCCCGTCAGATGCTGGTGGTACAGCTCGCTCAGCCGCTTGACCTGCTGGTCGGGGGAGGAGCGCTCACGGAAGAGAAGCTGTTCGCGTGGGGCGCCGAGACGATTCAGCAGATGGAGCAGGGCGTCGCGGGTGGACAGCGGGGGCTCTCCCGCGCTGTCGCCGCGCAGGTCCACGACGCACGCGCCGCGGAACTGGTCCTTCAGATCGTGGGCCGCGCGTACCGCGAGTGCCGAACGGCCCGAGCCGGGGGTGCCGTGCAGGACGACGACCGTGGAGCGGGTCTCGGTGCTGGCCCGGGCGGCCTGCACCCACTGCCGGATCCGTGCCATCTCCGTCCGACGGCCGGCGAACGGGCCGTCCACGTCGGGGAGTTGCTGGAACGACTGTTCCAGCACGCTTCTTCTCCGTGCCGCCGCGCTCTTGTCCGTACGGCGCAGCCGGGGTGCGGCCTTCTTCGCTGCGGCGGCGGTGCTCGCGCTCAGGACGCGCTGCTGGTCGAGGAACGGGCGGATGCCGCGTACCTCCAGGGCGGTGAGCCACTGGAGCCGCAGCTGTTCGGGGCCGCCGGGCTGGCCCAGGGCGCCTGCGCGGTGGTGGGCGGCGGGGACGTGGGAGGCGGTCACCTTCAGGACGGTGGCAGCGGCGCCGACCACGCCCGCCGTGACGCCGGCGCCCACGGCGGTGCCCGGGCCGGTGCCGAGGGCCAGGTCGGCCACGGCCGCGGCGACCGCGGCCACGGCCGCGACCAGGAGGGCTGTTCCGGCGCCTTCCTTCTGGTAGCGCTCGGCGAAGGTGAGCCGGCCGACGTCCGCCTCGTCGAGGGCGGAGGTGTAGGCCTGGTACTCCTCGGTGGCCGACTCCGCCATGGCGTCGAGGGCGGCGCGGGCCCGTGACAGGAGTACGGCGCCGTCGGTACGGCCGCCCGAGCGCCGGACTTCTTCCTCCACGGCCCTGGCCAGCAGCCGCTCGGCCTCCGTCCTGTGGCCGTCCCGCATGTCACGTCCCCCTCCTGAAGCAACTCCGTTGCCTATGAGTGTCCTTCGGGCGAGACGCGAGCGCGAGAGGGGGGACGACCAGCGGGACATGTCCCGTGACCTTGGGGCCACTCGATCGTTTTTACGGTTGTCGGGTTGAAGGTCGAATGGGGGCGCCGTGACTCACCTCGCCGTATACGAGCCGATTGGGCTGATCCCGGTCGTGTCATATGCGCGCACCTCGGAGGACGTCCGTCAACGCGATGGGCATGGAGTGCGCTACCAGCTGCGCATCAATGAACGGACCGCTCATGAGCATGCGTGCGAGATCGTCGCGACATACGTTGACAACGGGCGCAGTGCATCCAGGGCGGGCGTGGTGAGGCCTGGCTTCGACCGCTTGATCGCGGACCTGGCGCGCGGACTCACCGACAGCGGCCAGCCAGTCGAAGGGGTCGTGTGCACCGCGGACGACCGGCTGTATCGACGCGCGGAGGACCTTGCCCGGTTCCTGGCCGCACTGACCAGTCGACCAGGACGCATCTATGTCGATCCGCGGGGCGTCAGAGATCCGTACGCGCAGGAAGGGCTATTCCAAGCCGTCCGATCGCTGGAGGCGGCGGTCACAGAAACGCACGTCAGAAGTCAGCGGTTGACGGACTGGCACTGGGCCCGTGCTGTCGAAGGCGTACCACACAGCGGGCCGCGCCCTTTCGGCTGGCAGGAGGACAGGATCACACTTCGGCCCAATGAAGCGCAGCTCGTCGAGCGGGCGATCCTCGACCGCATCGGAGGAAAGGCGGTTCGGGCCATCGCGCGGGACTGGTGTGACCTCGGGGTCACAGGAACGCGTGGCGGCAGGCCCAACGCCCAGACCGTCACACAGATCATGACCGCACCAAGGGTGTGCGGCTATCGGGCCAACCGAGGTGAACTGCTCCTGGTCCCTGAGACGCGGCAGCCGGTGCTCGGCCAGTGGGAACCCGTCGTGCCGCCGACCCAGTGGCACGCGGTATGCGCGACGTTCTCGCCTGGCAGTCTCTACCTGCACCGGGGCAGCGGTGCTCCAAGACTCACCGGGAACAAGAAAACCGCCCCTCGTCACCTGGCCACCGGCTTTCTCCGGTGCGGGGCGGAGCGCCCCGACGGCAGTGCTTGTCGAGGTGCGTTGTGCGCCCAGAAGGGGAGAAGTAGGCAGAGCCCCTATGTTTACACCTGCCGCTCCTGCGGGCGATGCAGCATCAGCGGGCCCTTGGCGGACGAGGCCCTTGAACGGCTGCTCTTCTCCGAGACTCAGGGCCGTGCGAGGCTTTCCGGAGCCATGCGTCAACGCTGGCAGTCCGGTGAGATGGGACTCGAAGAGAAGCGAGAGATCATCGCATCGGCCTTCATCTGCTGCATCGTCCGACCCGGGTTGAAGGGAACTTGTTCCTGGGACCACGCGCGCGTGGAGCCGATGTGGCGTTGCGCGGATCGGACGGCACCGGCAGACGCGCCCGTCTGAGACACGCCCTCGTGTGGCAGGCGGAACAGTCAGGCACGATGGACACATGCCGAACCGACTGGCTCACGAGACGTCCCCGTACCTCCTCCAGCACGCCGACAACCCCGTCGACTGGTGGCCCTGGTCGGAAGAGGCCTTCGCGGAGGCGCGTCGGCGAGGTGTGCCAGTGCACCTGAGCGTCGGGTACTCGAGCTGCCATTGGTGCCATGTACTTGCCAAGGAGAGCTTCGAGGACGAAGCCGTCGCCGCCTTCATGAACGACCACTTCGTGAACGTCAAGGTCGACCGCGAGGAGCGGCCCGACGTCGACGCCGTGTACATGGAGGCGGTGCAGGCCGCCACCGGTCAGGGCGGCTGGCCCATGACCGTGTTCCTGACACCCGACGCCGAGCCCTTCTACTTCGGTACGTACTTCCCGCCCTCCCCCCGCTCCGGCATGCCCTCCTTCCGCCAGGTCCTGGAAGGCGTACGCGCCGCCTGGGCCGACCGGAGGGACGAGGTCGCCGAGGTCGCCGGGAAGATCGTGCGGGACCTGGCCGGGCGGGAGCTGAAGTACGGCGCCATGGACGCGCCGGGGGAGCAGGAGCTCGCCCAGGCACTGCTCGGGCTCACCCGGGAGTACGACGCCACGCGCGGCGGGTTCGGCGGGGCGCCCAAGTTCCCGCCCTCCATGGTCATCGAGTTCCTGCTGCGCCACCACGCCCGGACCGGGGCGGAGGGGGCGCTCCAGATGGCGGCGGACACCTGTGAGCGCATGGCGCGCGGGGGGATCTTCGACCAGCTCGGCGGCGGGTTCGCCCGGTACTCCGTCGACCGGGACTGGGTCGTGCCCCACTTCGAGAAGATGCTCTATGACAACGCGCTCCTGTGCCGCGCGTACGCCCACCTCTGGCGCGCCACCGGCTCCGAGCTCGCCCGCCGTGTCGCCCTGGAGACCGCCGACTTCATGGTGCGGGAGCTCAGGACGAGCGAGGGCGGGTTCGCCTCCGCACTCGATGCCGACAGTGATGACGGGACGGGCAAGCACGTCGAGGGCGCGTATTACGTGTGGACCCCGCAGCAGCTGGCCGACGTCCTCGGAGACGACGACGCGCAGCTCGCCGCGCAGTACTTCGGCGTCACCGACGAGGGCACCTTCGAGCACGGGCAGTCCGTCCTCCAGCTTCCCCAGCACGAGGGTGTCCTCGATGCCGAGCGGGTCGAGGCGATCAAGCGGCGTCTTCTCGACGCGCGCTCCGCACGCCCCGCCCCCGGCCGTGACGACAAGGTCGTCGCCGCCTGGAACGGGCTCGCCATCGCCGCGCTCGCCGAGACCGGCGCCTACTTCGAGCGCCCCGACCTGGTCGACGCGGCGCTCGGGGCCGCCGACCTCCTCGTGCGGCTGCATCTCGACGAGCGCGCCCGTCTCGCCCGGACCAGCAAGGACAGGCAAGTCGGCGCCAACGCGGGTGTGTTGGAGGACTACGCCGATGTCGCGGAAGGGTTCCTCGCTCTCGCCTCCGTCACGGGGGAGGGGGTGTGGCTGGAGTTCGCCGGGTTCCTGCTCGACCATGTGCTGACCCGGTTCACCGACACCGAGTCAGGTGCCCTGTACGACACGGCTGTTGACGCCGAGGCGTTGATCCGGCGGCCGCAGGATCCCACCGACAACGCCACTCCGTCGGGATGGAGCGCGGCTGCGGGGGCGTTGCTGGGATACGCGGCGCACACCGGTTCCGAGCCCCATCGCACCGCCGCCGAGCGGGCCTTGGGCGTGGTCAAAGCCCTCGGGCCGCGCGTGCCCCGCTTCCTCGGCTGGGGGCTCGCGACGGCCGAGGCGCAGCTCGACGGGCCGCGCGAGGTCGCCGTCGTGGGTCCGGCCGGCGATCCGGGCACAAAGGCGCTGCACCGTGCGGCGCTTCTGGGTACCGCTCCGGGTGCCGTGGTCGCCGTGGGGGCTCCGGGGAGCGAGGAGTTCCCGTTGCTGGCCGACCGGCCGCTCGTGGACGGTGAACCGGCCGGTTACGTTTGCCGAAACTTCACATGTCATGCTCCCACGACCGAAGTTGAGGCCCTCCGGGCCTCGCTGAGCCGCTGAGCCGCTGAAGCACTGGGGGAAAGCGGTTGCTAAAACGGCCCGAATAGGAACGTGTTCTGATTCTTCCCCCTTTCGATCGCGCTGCAACGGAAACGATCTATTTATCGGAAGTGCCTTCAGGCTTCACACTTCCCCCCTAGTCTCCTCACAGTGACGCGACCGGAGTGACGCGCCGTCATGGCGCGAACCCGTGTCGTGGCAGGGGGTATTGGGGATCCTGGGGGGATCTTTTGCTGACGTCTGTCTTCATAGCCGTCGTCTCGCTTGCCTTGTTCTGGATGGCGGCCTTCACTCTGTGGTGGCAGATGCACGCGTGGCGCACGCCCGAGGTGCTGGCCTCCACCCGGTTCAGCCGCCCGGACGGCGACGAGCACGTGTCCTTCTCGCTGCTGCTGCCCGCGAGGCACGAGCAGGCCGTGCTCGACCACACCATCCAGCGGCTGCTGGAGTCCACGCACACGGACTTCGAGATCATCGTCATCGTCGGGCACGACGACCCGGAGACCACCGAGGTGGCCCGGAAGGCGGCGGACCGCGACCCGCGCGTCCGCGTCGTCGTCGACACCCATGAGAAGAAGAACAAGCCGAAGGCCATGAACACGGCACTGCCGCACTGCCGCGGCGATGTCGTCGGGGTCTTCGACGCCGAGGACCAGGTCCACCCGGAGCTGCTCGCCCATGTCGACCACGCCTTCCGCGCCACCGGCGCGGACGTCGTCCAGGGCGGGGTACAGCTGATCAACTACCACTCCAGCTGGTACAGCCTGCGCAACTGCCTGGAGTACTTCTTCTGGTTCCGGTCGCGGCTGCACCTGCACGCCCAGAAGGGGTTCATCCCGCTCGGCGGCAACACCGTCTTCGTACGGACGAAGGTCCTGCGGGAGGCCGACGGGTGGGATCCCAACTGCCTGGCCGAGGACTGCGACCTGGGCGTACGGCTGTCCAGCGTCGGCAAGAAGGTCGTCGTCGCGTACGACTCCGACATGGTCACCCGGGAGGAGACCCCCGGCAGCCTGATGTCGCTGCTGAAACAGCGCACCCGCTGGAACCAGGGCTTCCTCCAGGTCTACCGGAAGCGCGACTGGAAGCAACTGCCCACCTTCGGGCAGCGGTTGCTCGCCCGCTACACCCTCATGACGCCGTATCTCCAGGCGGTCTCCGGGGTGATCATCCCGCTCAACGTGGCCATCGCGCTCTTCCTCGACGTGCCGGTCGGCGTCGCCTTCATCACCTTCCTGCCGGCCGTCACCGCCCTGGTGACCTTCGTCTTCGAGGTCGTCGGACTCCACGACTTCGGCAGGCAGTACGGCCTGCGTGTCCGCTTCGTCCACTACCTCAAGCTCATCGTGGGCGGGCCCTTCTATCAGGTGCTCCTCGCCGGGGCCGCCGTCCGCGCCGTATGGCGTGAGCAACGCGGCCGGAACGACTGGGAGTTGACCAGCCACGTCGGCGCACATCTCGCGCACGTGAACCGAGAGGACGTTCCTGCGTGACCTCCACCCTTCCCGCGGCGACCGGAGTCAAGGTCCCCGCGCAGCGGACAGCTGCGCCAAAAACCGGTTCGATACCCCGAACGACGCCTCCGAGACGCCTGCGCGGCTCCCGTTCCGATCTCGTCCTGTGCGTTGTCCTCCTCGCGGTGATCCTCGTGGTGCAGGGCTGGAACATCGCCGACTACCCGACCCTCAGCGACGACGAGGGCACCTACCTCGCCCAGGCCTGGGCCGTCCAGGAGGGCCGGGGCCTCGCCCACTACACGTACTGGTACGACCATCCGCCGCTCGGCTGGATCCAGCTGGCCGCGCTGACCTGGATCCCGGCGCAGCTCGCCCCCGAGTCGATGACCGTCGGCTCGATGCGGGCGGCGATGCTGGTGATCAGCGCGATCAGCGCCGTCCTCGTCTACGTCCTGGCGCGCCGCCTGTCGCTGCCGCGCTGGGCCGCCGGGCTCGGCATGCTCCTGTTCGGGCTCTCCCCGCTGTCGGTGGTCCTCCAGCGGGAGATCTTCCTCGACAACCTCGCGGTGATGTGGACGCTCCTCGCGTTCTGCCTGGCCGCCTCGCCGAGCCGGCACCTCTGGCACCACTTCGGCGCCGGGGTCGCGGCCGCGATGGCGGTCCTCACCAAGGAGACGATGCTCATCGTCCTGCCCGCCGTGCTGGTCACCATGTGGCGGCACAGCCACCGCGACACCAGGAAGTTCGCCGTCACCGGCGCGGTGACCGCCTGCGTGCTCATCGGTATCTCGTATCCCCTGCTCGCCCTGCTGAAGGGCGAGCTGTTCCCGGGCGCGGGCCATGTCTCGCTCTGGGACGGGATCGAGTACCAGATGACCCGCCCCGGCTCGGGCTTCATCCTCGAAGCGGGCACCGGCTCGTACGGGGTGCTCCAGTCGTGGCTGTACTACGACCGGGTGCTGCCCATCGGCGGACTCGCGGGCGCGCTGCTGCTCCTGGTCACCTGGCGCTGGTCGGTGACCGCGCGGGCGCTCGCCGGACCCGCGCTCGCCGTGGCGATCCTCGCCGCGATGGCCCTGCGGCCCGGCTACCTGCCCGCGATGTACGTCATCCAGGCGCTGCCGTTCCTCGCCCTCGTCCTCGCGGGCGGCACCGCGAGCGTCGCCCACGCGGTGCTGCGCCGGTGGCGGCGTACGGACGAGAAGCGGGCCCTCACCTGGACGCGGTACGCGGTCGCGGTGGCGCTCGTGGGCGCCTCCGCCGCGTACGTCGTCCCCCGCTGGTACGACGGCAACCGCACCGCGGTGACCGCCGACGCCAACGCCCCCTACCGGGCCGCCGCCGACTGGCTGGGCACGGAGGTGGAGAACCCCGGGAAGACCCGGGTACTCGTCGACGACGCGCTCTGGCTGGACCTCGTGCACGAGGGCTACCGGCCGGGGCTCGGCGTCATCTGGTTCTACAAGGCCGACCTCGACCCCGCGGTGACGAAGACGATGCCGCGCGGCTGGCGCGACCTCGACTACGTGGTCGCCTCCCCGACAGTACGGCGCGACGCGGTCGACCTGCCCAACGTCCGGGCCGCGATGGAGAACTCGACGCCGGTCGCCACCTTCGGCACCGGTGAGGACCGTATCGAGATCCGCAGGATCCAGGCCGCGGGAGGCGACCGATGAGCAGCTACGAGTCCATTCTTCCCGAGGGGAGCGGGCCCGAGGGGGCTCAAGCACGCCCCCACGCCGCCCGGCACGCACTCCCGCCGCACCGGCCAAAGGCCCAAGTAGCTCCTCCCCCACTCTCGGCTTCGCTCGAGCGGGGGGACCCCCATCGAGGACCTTCGCCCGGCACGCCGGGAGCACGCACCGAACGACGCGGGAACGCACCCGAGCCCCCTCGGGCCCGCTCCGGCGATCCGGCCGTACGCGCCGCCGAGGTCCCCGAGCCCGGTGCCGTCACCATCGTCGTCCCGACCTTCAACGAGTCCGACAACGTTCGGGAGTTGCTGGACCGGATCACCGAGTCGGTGTCCTCCCGGCTGCCCTGCGAGGTGGTGTTCGTCGACGACTCCACCGACGACACCCCCGAGGTGATCTCCGACGCGGCGCAGGACTGCCCGTTCCCCGTCACCCTGCTGCACCGGGACGAACCGGTGGGCGGGCTCGGCGGCGCGGTCGTCGAGGGCATGAAGGCCGCCACCTCCGACTGGATCGTCGTCATGGACGGCGACCTCCAGCACCCGCCGTCCCTGGTACCGGAGTTGGTGGCGACGGGTGAGCGGGCGTCCGCCGGACTCGTCGTCGCCTCCCGGTACATCAAGGGCGGCAGCCGTGCCGGGCTCGCGGGCAGCTACCGCGTCGCCGTCTCGCGCGGGGCGACCTGGCTCACCAAGTCGCTCTTCCCGCGCAGGCTGCACGGCATCAGCGACCCGATGAGCGGCTTCTTCGCCATCCGCCGCAGCGCGGTGACGGCCGAGGTCCTCCAGCCGCTCGGCTACAAGATCCTCCTCGAACTCGCCGTGCGCAGCCGCCCGCGCGAGGTCACCGAGGTGCCGTTCGTCTTCCAGGACCGGTTCGCGGGCGAGTCCAAGTCGACCGCGCAGGAGGGCCTGCGCTTCCTGCGCCATCTGGTGGGGCTGCGGACCGCCTCGCCGATGGCCCGCATGCTCGTCTTCGGGCTGATCGGCGTCACCGGCTTCGTACCGAACCTGGCCGGCCTGTACGCGCTGACGACGCTCGGCATGCACTACGTGCCCGCCGAGATCCTCGCCAACCAGCTCGGGGTCGTCTGGAACTTCCTCCTCATCGAACACCTGCTCTTCCGGGAGCGGCGTAGGCACCGCAGGGGGTGGGACCGCATCGGCCGGTTCGCGCTGCTCGCCAACGCCGACCTGGTGCTGCGCATCCCGCTGATCGCGCTGCTCGTCGGCGAGTTCGGGATGGGCGCGCTGCCCGCCACCGCGCTCGCGCTGGTGACGACGTTCGTCCTGCGCTTCGTCGGGACCGAAGCGCTGGTCTATCTGCCGCGCAGGGACAAGACCGGGCGCGGTGGCCGCACAGCAAGGAGTACCGCATGAGAGTTCGGGTCGGACCAACGCTCCGTACGAGACCAAGACGCAGGACATCACTGCTGGCGGTGGGCGCCCTGGCCGCCGGCCTGATGCTCGCAGCGCCCCAGCCCGCCTCCGCCGCCAACCTCATCAAGAACCCCGGCTTCGAGACCGCCGGTACCGACGACATGCCGTACTGCTGGAAGAAGTCCGGCTGGGGCGACAACGACTTCACCTTCACCACGGTCGCGGACGCCCACAGCGGCTCCAAGGCCATGAAGGTCGAGCTCACGCGCCGCGTCGAGGGCGACCGCAAGGCGCTGATCACCGAGTCCGCCGAGTGCGCGCCCGTCGTCACCGCCGGCAAGCAGTACGACCTCGGCCTCTGGTACAAGTCGACCACCCCGGACACCTCGATCACCCTGTTCCGGCACGACACGACGGCGGGCTGGCAGTACTGGACCGACCTCAAGACGCTGGAGGTGGCCGGCAGCTGGACCGAGGCCACCGTCCGCACCCCCGAGGTCCCGGTGGGGACCGACCGGATCGCCTGGGGCGTCTCCGTCTACGGCACCGGCTCCGTCACCACCGACGACTACACCATGGACCAGGTCGCCGACCCGGTGCCCACACCCACCTGCACGGGCACGGCCGAGGAGTGCGCGAACGGCCGGTGGGACGTCCTGCCCACGCAGAACCCGGTCCGCTCCATGCACTCCGTCGTCCTCAACAACGGCAAGGTGCTGCTGATCGCGGGCTCCGGCAACAGCGAGACGATGTTCGAGGCGGGCACGTTCACCAGCGCGGTCTACGACCCGCAGAACGGCACGTACAAGACGATCCCCACACCCAAGGACATGTTCTGCGCCGGCCATGTCCAGCTCGACGACGGGCGTGTGCTCGTGATGAGCGGCAACAAGGCGTACCCGGCGGCGGACGGCTCGCACGGCTACGAGGGCTTCAAGGACAGTTACGTCTTCGACCCGGTCACCGAGACCTACAGCAAGACCAACGACATGAACGACGGCCACTGGTACCCGTCGGCCACCGTGCTCGGCAACGGTGACGTCATCTCGTTCGGCGGTCTGCGCGAGGACTCGTCCGGTTCGGTGACGGCCGAGCTGTGGTCGGACGCCGAGCAGCAGTGGCAGCCGCTGTGGAAGGTCAACCAGACCTGGTCGTTCTGGGGCCTGTACCCGTCGATGATCCTGATGCAGGACGGGCGGCTCTTCTACTCGGGCAGCCATGTCTTCGGCAACGGCACACCCGGCACGGGCTCGGCGATCTACGACTACGACGCCAACACGGTCACCGCCATCCCCGGTCTGCAGAACAAGGACGAGCGCGACCAGTCCGCGAGCGTGCTGCTGCCCCCGGCCCAGGACCAGAAGGTCCTCACGATCGGCGGCGGCAACATCGACTCGAACCCCGACGCGGGCCGGCTGACGGACGTCATCGACCTGAAGGCCGCGAACCCGTCGTACGTCGCCGGACCGCCGCTCCCGCAGGGCACCGTCGACCTCGGCAACGGCCCGGTTCCGCAGACGGGCAACCAGGGCAAGATGTACGTCTCCGCCGTGCTCCTGCCGGACGGCAAGGTCCTGGAGACGGGCGGCGCTCTGCACAACCGGGCCAACCCGGTGTACGAGTCGTCGATCTACGACCCGGAGACCAACACCTTCGACCCGGTGGCCGCCGACCCCGAGGCCCGCGGCTACCACTCGTCCGCGTTCCTGCTGCCCGACGGCCGGGTGATGGCCACGGGTGACAACCCGGGCAACGGCACGTGGAACCACGACGTGTCGATCTACACGCCGCCGTACCTGCTGAAGGGCCCCCGCCCGACGATCACCTCGGTCATCGACACCGAGTGGACGTACGGCGACACGCAGCGGATCACGGTGGACCGGCCCATCGCCAAGGCGGAGCTGATCCGCCCGGCCGCGGTGACGCACTCCTCCGACCCGAACCAGCGTTTCGTGGACCTGCCGCTGTCGGTGGACGGCAACAACGTCGACCTGAACGTGACGAGCAACCCCGACCTGGCCCCGCCCGGCTGGTACATGCTCTTCGCGGTCGACGCGAACGGGGTGCCGTCGGTGGCGAAGTGGGTGCACCTCCAGGGTCCGTCGGCGCTGGCAGCCGCCTCGGAGGAGACCCCCTCGGCCCACGTCCACTCCTTCGCCGACGACCTGGAGGGCAAGGTCACGGGCCCCGGCGAGAAGCGGAAGTCCCAGAAGGTCGCCACCACGATCTCCGGCTGCGACCGCCACTACGGCTCCGCCAACGTCTGCGTGCCGACGGACTTCCCGTCGAAGGTCAAGGACACGACGCGGGCCCGCTGCACCTGGCTCAAGGAGCACGACTACGGGCGGCTGAAGGTCAACGGCAAGGACGACCCGCTGGGCCTCGACCGGAACAAGGACGGACTGGCGTGCGGAAAGGGGGACCTCACGCGCAGGTGAGGATCAGCGGGGCCGGCACCGCCTGAGCGGCCCACCGCACCATCACGGCCCCGAACCTGGCGAGCGTCCGCCGGGTTCGGGGCCACGCCGCTGCCATCGGCAGTTCCACCGTACGGAGGGCAGGGGCTGCCCCGACGGCCCCGGTGAACGGCTCGCGTACTCAACCCGTCCGGGTACGCATGCTCAGCGCCTGGCGCACGATCGCGTCCAGCTGCTCGTGGTGGGCGCCCCGCCAGTAGGCGCGGCCGCAGTCGCGGCACTGGGCGAAGACGTCGTACGACCGCCGCGTCCCGCCCTCCAGCTGGTCGGCCACGTCCTCCTTGGCCGCTTCCCTGAGGTGGCCGTTGCAGGCGGTGCACCGGGTCCACGGGCGCAGCTCGGGCGCGAAACGGTCGAGTACGTCGTGGAGCTGGTCCTCGGGGCGGGTGCTGTACACGAAGGCGCCGGCCCACAGTTCGCGGCGGCGCAGCAGCCCCCGGTCACGGCTGAGCATGACCCGGCGCTCGGCGGCCGAGCGGGAGGCGAGGGCGGGGTCGCCGATGTCGGTGGACTCGTAGGCCGTGTCGACGCCGAGGAGCCGCAGTCGGCGGGCGAGCGTGCCGAGATGGACGTCGAGGAGGAAGCGGAGCGGGGCGCCGGGTACCTTCTGCGGGCGCGCGACCGGCCGTACCGCCACGGTCTCGCCCGCCACAGGGATGTGGGAGACCGGCACCTCACGGCCGTCGGCTGTCAGCGTGCCGACCTCCGTCAGCGGGACGCCCAGCGACTCGACGACATGACCGAGCGTCGAGGCGCCGTCGGTGACGACCTTCGTGGTGCCCGTACGCCGCCCGTGCGGGACGAACAGGCTCAGCTCGGGGGCGAACTCGACGTGGATCTCCGGACCGTTCACCGGCTCAGGATGTCACGGGGGACGATCGGCGGCCCGGGGTTTTCCGGGGGGTGAGCCCGTGTTCCAGCGTGCCGAGGACGCGTGCGGCGAGGTCCGCGAGGTCGTCCTGGTGGCCGTGCTCGGCCCAGTAGAGGGTGACCTCCATGAGGGCGCCGACGACGGCCATGGAGTACGCCCGCACCTCCAGCTCGCCGGGGTCGCGGCCGGTGCGGTCGGCGGCCACCTGGCACAGCAGCCGGCCCGTGACGGACATGCTCTCCATCAGCCGGGAGCGGACGGCGGGGACCTCGACGATCAGCCGCGAGCGCAGCCGCTGGTCCTCGGCGGACTCGGAGCGGTCGGAGAAGAGGAGCTCGATGCCCTTGCTCAGCACGTGCCGCAGCGACTCCACCAGGGGCTCGTCGGAGGGCCGGGCCCGCAGCTCGGCCTCCATGCACGCGTCGTACTCGTCCGTGAGGACGATGTCCTCCTTGGCCGGGAAGTAGCGGAAGACCGTGGAGGGGGAGACCTCGGCCGCCTCCGCGATCTGCTCGACGGTCGTCGCGTCATAGCCCTGCTCGCGGATCAGCCGGTAGGTCGCACCGCGGATCGCCGTCCGGGTCTTGATCTTCTTGCGTTCGCGGAGTCCCGGACGGGGTTCGGCGGGAGGGGCCGAGCCGCCCGCGGGGGAGACGGCGGAGCCGGTGGAGCGGTGTGCGGTGGGGGCCATGGTGGCCATTCTCGGACATCCGGAGCCCGGGCGGGCTATCGGCGAGGGGCACTGTCAGTGCCTCATGTCACTCTGAGGTGATGTCTCATCACTGGTCGTGACGTGAGGAGGAAGAACGTGTCCGTGAACGTGCTGGCGCTGGTGGCGGGGGTGCTGTGCGTCGCCGGCTATGTGGCCGGTGGCGCGGCCCTCGTGCTCGGGGTGGTCGTGGCCGGCGTGGCCGTCCTGGCATACGCAGTGGCCGCGGCGTCGAGGCCGCGGCCACTGCGGAGGGGCTCACCGGGAGGGGCGGGAG
>NZ_VJZE01000239.1 GCF_009377205.1 Streptomyces phyllanthi | reverse complement strand
CCCCAGGGCAGGCCGCAGGGGGCACCGGGTGGGTACGCGGGGCCGCGTATACCGCGGCAGCGGCAGGAGCCCCTCCCCGGTGACGGGACGGGGCCCGGGGGCCGCCCCGCACATCCCGGTGCCTCCGCTCCGGGTCCCCGGCAGGCCTACGTCGACGCCTTCGACGAGGCCGACGACGTCTTCACCCCCGGGCAGACGCACCGTGCCGCGCGCGGCGCCGAGGTTCGCGAGGGCGCGTCCATGGCCGAGGGCGTGCCGTCGGACGACGCGCCGGAGGCCGGGAAGGCCAAGGGGGGCAAGGGGCGGACGTTCACCGGGATCGCGGCCGCCGCGGTCACCACCGTGCTGGCCGTCGTCGTGGCCGGGCAGGTCACCGACGGGCCCGACAGCGGCGTACAGTCGCAGGCCGCCGGGAGCGATGACCGTCAGGCCCGCGACTCCGCCTCATCGCGCAGCGAAGACCGGCCCACCCCGCAGGAAACGCCGAGCGCGACCCCGCTGACGTACGCAGAGCAGATGGCCAAGAAGTACCCGCTCGCCGCCGACCTCAAGGGAAACGGGAAGTTCGAGGCGGTCATGGGCCTCGACCAGGCGCCCGGTACGGGCCAGAAGTTCCGGTACCGCGTCGACGTCGAGGAAGGGCTCGGTCTCGACGCGGAGCTGTTCGCGAAGGCCGTGCAGAAGACCCTGAACGACGACCGGAGTTGGTCTCACAACGGCGGCCGCACCTTCGAGCGGATCTCCTCGGGCAAGCCCGACTTCGTGATCACGCTGGCCAGTCCGGGGACCACCGCGGAATGGTGTGCCAAGTCGAGCCTCGACACGACCGTCGACAACGTGTCCTGCGACTCCGCCGCCACCGACCGCGTGATGATCAACGCCTATCGCTGGGCGCAGGGCGCCAAGACGTACGGCGACAAGATGCACGCGTACCGGCAGATGCTGATCAACCACGAGGTCGGCCACCGCCTCGGCAACAACCATGAGACCTGCGACAAGGACGGCGAACTCGCGCCCGTCATGCAGCAGCAGACCAAGTTCCTCGAATACAACGGCATCCGGTGCAAGGCCAATCCGTGGCCGTTCCCGGGGAGTTGAGCAGAACGCGCGACGAGCGAAACGTAACTGTGTGATCTCATAGCGCGGCAAAACGTCACGCGCGAGCGAAAGTTACGGCCGTTCACCCCTTCTGGTGGCGCGACGGACAACCGTCCGTCGCGCCACCGCCATGTCCGCATACGTTCGTCCCGCTGCGAGCCGCCGGTTCCATGGTGGCTCCCAAACGGGAGATCGGGGGTGCACGCGTGCGTATCGGACTGCTTACGGAGGGTGGCTATCCGTATGTGAGCGGTGACGCCAGGCTCTGGTGCGACCGGCTCGTGCGCGGACTCGGGCAGCACGAGTTCGACATCTACGCGCTCAGTCGCAGTGAGCAACAGGAGAGCGAGGGCTGGATCCCGCTGCCGCCGCAGGTCGGCCGCGTACGGACCGCGCCGCTGTGGACCGCCGAGGACGACGGGGTCGTGTACGGCCGCCGGGCGCGGAGGCGCTTCACGGAGGCGTACGGGGAACTGGTGACGGCGATCTGTGCGGCATCCAAGGGTGGCCCGGGAGTTGAGGCGGACCGTTTCGGCGGCGCGCTGTACGAGCTGGCCGAACTCGCCCGCGACGAGGGCGGACTGGTCGGTGCGCTGCGCTCGGAAGCGGCCGTACGCGTGCTGGAGCGCGCCTGTCGCGCACCCGGCGCGCCACGCGCGGCGCGAGAGGCGCGCGTGTCCGAGCTGCTCTCCGTCACCGCGCACCTCGAACGCACCCTGCGCCCCCTCTCGCTCGACTGGTACGGGGACGACCAACTCGGCTCCGTCGACCTCTGCCACGCGTCGGCCGGCGGATCGGCCGCACTGCCCGGGCTGCTGGCCCGGCACTTCTCGGGGGTCCCGCTGCTGGTCACGGAGTACGGCGTGCAGTTGCGCGCGCACTACCTCGCGGCCTCCGGCGATACGCCGGTCCGCGCGCTGATCGCGGCCTTCCAACGGCGGCTGACCAGCGAGGTGTACCGGCAGGCCGCCTGTCTCACGCCCGGCAACATCCACGCCCGCCGCTGGCAGGAGCGCTGCGGCGCCGACCGGGCCAGGATCCGTACGGTGTATCCCGGCATGGACGCCTCCCGCTTCGCGGACGTGGGCGAGTCCGCGGAGTGCGCCGACCCGTACACCCTGGTCTGGATCGGCCGTATCGAGCCGGCCAAGGACCTGGTCTCCCTCCTGCACGCCTTCGCGGAGATCCGCCGGGGCGAGCCGAAGGCGCGGCTGAGGATCGTCGGCGTCCCCGCCGACGGGCCGGAGGGCGCCGCCTATCTCGGCCACTGCAGGGCGCTGGCCGCACAGCTCTTCCCCGACGAGGCCGAGGGCGTGCACGCCGTCGGTGACAACCCCGTGTCGTTCGAGGAAATCGGCGGGCCGGAGGTGCCCGACCTGGCGGAGGCGTATGCGGCGGGGGCGGTCGTCGTCCTGTCGAGCGTGGTGGAGGGGTTCCCGATCAGCCTTGTCGAGGCCATGTTCTGCGGAAGCGCGACCGTCTCGACCGATGTGGGCGCGGTGGTGGAGGTCATCGGCGGTACCGGGCTCGTCGTGCCGCCGCGCAATCCACGGGCGCTTGCGGAGGCGTGCGTGGCGTTGCTGCGCGACCCGGAGCGTCGTGCGCTCCTCGGCGCGGCCGCCCGCGCACGAGCCCTTGAACTGTTCACCGTCGAGCAGAACGTCGCGGCGTTTCGTGGCATCTACCTCGAGATCGTCTCCCAGTCGCCGGTGCGGAGGGCGGTCGTGGACTCCATGGGCGATCCGCTGCCCTTCGGCGTTCCCGCCGAGGCCCACGTTCCGGGCCGGTGGACCGATACCCGACTGGCGAGCGGAGGGCGCCCTCGCTGGGCGGCGTCCTTCGCGGAGCCGGTTCCGGTGGGGGAGACGGCGGGATGAGCGAACTGAGAGCCGCGATGAGCGACTCGCGGAAGCCGGGGGAACCGCGGGGACCGAAGGCACCGAGGGAACCACGAGCTTCTGGCGAGTCGACCGACGCGCCCGACGCGCCCGACGCGCCCGACGCGCCCGACGCGCCCGACGCGCCCGACGCGCCCGACGCGCCCGACGCGCTCGACGTGCCTGCCGTACCTGACGCGCCCGCCGTACCCAGCGCACCCGATGCACCCAGCGCACTCGATGCATTCGATGGCCCCGAGAACCTCTTGGTCGGCGAGCGCCCCGGAGCCGGGCCCCCGTCCGGCACCGGGACATCGTTACCCGTGAGCCGTAAGTCTCCCGCCCGGCGCGGTGCCGCGGACCCGGTGAAGGCCCTGTTGCACCGTCACCGCGACCTCTGCGAGCGAGCCGTCGACCCGCTCGACCTCGCGGCCGGGCTGGAGGCACATGGCCTGACCGACCGCACCGCTGCCCGCTACCGCCACCGTGACGTGTTCTCGCTCGCCGAGGAGATGTACGCCCGGGTGCCCCGCGATCCCCGCGACGGGGAGGCGCGGTCAACGGAGCGCGCGGCGTCCAACGCGCCGGGCGCGCACGCCCGGTGGGCTGTGCTGGTGCTGCTGCCGGGTGCCCTGTGCGCGGCGACAGTGGCCGGTGTGCGGCTCACCGACGGCCAGTCCCGTCTCGTGTGCGCCGCGGTCGGCACCCTCGCCGTCCTGCTGGGCCTGCGGGCGGCACTCCGCCGGGGCCCGCTGCGGATCAGGTCCGGCGCCGCACGAGGTGCCCGCGCCTGGACCTGCTGGCTGCTGGTGTACACCGTCCTCGGCGACGGCCTGCTGACCGCCGCACTCGACGAAGCCCCTCTCGGCCCGTTCCCCGTGGCCCTCGCTCCCGTCCTCTCCCTCACCCTCGCGTGCGCCCCCGCGGCCTGGTGCGCCCACCTCTTCGCGGTACGCGCCCGCCGGAGACTGGTCGCGAGCCGAGGTCTGACGGAGTTCGCCGATACCGTACGGCCCCTGCTCGTCGCGGTGTTCGCCCTTTTCCTGTGCGCCCTGGCCGGGCTGCTCGCCCTGTGCGGTGCGGCGCTGGAGGAGCCCCCCGCGTACGCCGGAGCCGGTGCCCTCGGCGCACTGCTCCTGCTCGTACGCCTCTTGGGCGCGCATGGCTCCATGCGCGCTCCCGCCCTCGCTCTCCGCGCCGCGGGAACCGCCGAGGCGATCGCCCTCGCCGCGGTCTTCGCGAGCCGCCTGCCCGGTTGCGCCTCTCTGGCCGTCCCCGTCGAAACCGTCGTCGGGGCCTGGGGGCCGGGTGCAGTCCCGGGTCTCGCGTGCGGCCTCACCGCTCTGGCCCTCCTGATCCACTCCACCCGCACCCTGACCCGGGCCTCGGCCCACGCCGCGCCGCCCGAGGCACAACACACCCGGCCCACGACCCGGCCCGCGGAATCACGCCCGGCGGAACCCCGAGCCGTGACCGACCCGCCCGCGCCCCGGCGATGAGCGGCGAGCACACCCCTCCCCCAGGGCCGACACCGCGGGCCTTACCCCGACCCACGGCACCACCCCATAAGGAGAAACACCAGATGATCATCCGCCGCACCGGACCATCCGCCCCGGGAGCCGCCCGATGAGAGTTCTGCTGATCGGAGCCAACGGATACCTCGGCCGTTTCGTCGCCGAGCGTCTCCTTGCCGACCCGGCCGTGCAGCTCACCGCGCTCGGCCGGGGCGACGACGCCGACGTACGGTTCGACCTCGCCACCGGCAGCCCCGGCGCGCTCACCCGCTTCCTGGACGCCGTCCACCCCGGGGTCGTCGTCAACTGCGCCGGAGCCACCCGTGGGGGCGCGCGCGAGCTCACCCGGCACAACACCGTCGCCGTTGCCACCGTCTGCGAGGCCCTCCGCCGCAGCGGCTGCGGGGCGCGCCTCGTCCAGATCGGCTGCGCCGCCGAGTACGGCCCCAGCCAGCCCGGCTCCTCCACGGCCGAGGACGCGGTGCCCCGCCCCGGCGGTCCGTACGGCGTGAGCAAGCTCGCCGCCACCGAACTGGTCCTCGGCTCCGGCCTGGACGCCGTCGTACTGCGGGTGTTCTCGCCCGCCGGGCCCGGCACCCCGGCCGGCTCCCCGCTCGGCCGCCTCGCCGAGGCCATGCGCCGCGCCATGCAGTCCGGCGACGGCGACCTCAAACTCGGCGGCCTCGGCGTCCAGCGCGACTTCATCGACGTCCGTGATGTCGCCCGCGCCGTCCACGCCGCTTCGCTCTCCGCCGCCCAGGGCGTGATCAACATCGGCTCGGGCCGCGCCGTGCGCCTCCGTGACGCCGCCGCCGTCCTCGCCCGCGTCGCCGGCTATGGCGGTGCCCTGCACGAACTCGACGGAGCACCGGGCCACGCCAGACCGGCCATCGGCCACCCCCGCCCGGAACCGGACCACCCGGCTCCCGTCGCCCACCCCTATCCGGACGGCTGCGGCAGCTGGCAGCAGGCCGATGTGCGCACGGCACGCGACCGGCTCGGCTGGCGGCCCCGGATCAACCTCGAGGAGTCCCTCGCCGACATCTGGATGGAGGCGGCGTGCCGTATCTGACCAGCACGGCGACCGGTGCCTCGATGACCGACTCCGTCCTGGGCTTAGGCATCCCCGGATATGCGCACCCCCTTGTCGCACCGGTGGAGTGGAGCCGACTCGCCCGCTCCGGCACCTCTCTGCACTGGGTCGTCCTCAATGTGAGCGACGGACCCGGCACCCGCCCCGACCCGCACTGCCTGGAAGCGGCCGGCCGACTGCGCAACGCGGGTGTCCGCGTCCTCGGGCACCTGGATGTGAGGTACGGCGCACGCACCGTCGGTGAGCTGCTCCCCGACGCACGCCGGTATCTCGACTGGTACCTGGCCGACGGCTTCTTCCTGAGCCGCTGCCCGGCCGAGCGCACCGCGCTCCCCGGGATCCGCCGCATGACCGCCGCACTGCGCGCACTTCTTCCCGACGGCCATATCGTCCTCGGCCACGGCACCCACCCGCACCCCGGCTACGGCGAACACGCGGACCAGTTGGTGACCTTCGCCGGCGCCTGGAGCGACTACCGCTGGTCGCAGGTGGCCGAGTGGACCGCCGACCATCCTCCCGAGCGCTTCTGCCACTTCGTGCACGGCGTGCCCCGCGGCCACCTCGACGAGGCCCTGCGCATCGCCCGCTGGCAGGGCGCCGCCACGATCTACTTCACGGACCGCACGGGCAGCGGCGGCCTCGCCGACCCCTGGGAGACCATGCCCGGCTACTGGGACGAAATCGTCTCGCGTTTTGGACCGGGTGTCTCGGAATGAAAAAGGGCGTGGCAGTGTTACGGGGAGAACAACTGTAGTGATTGACCGACCAACGGAGTCCCCGTGTCGCTGCCACCCCTGGTCGAGCCAGCCTCTGAGCTCACCGTAGACGAGGTCCGCAGGTACTCCCGCCACCTGATCATTCCCGACGTCGGGATGGACGGGCAGAAGCGGCTGAAGAACGCCAAGGTGCTCTGTGTCGGCGCCGGCGGCCTGGGCTCGCCGGCGCTGATGTACCTGGCCGCGGCGGGCGTCGGCACGCTCGGCATCGTGGAGTTCGACGAGGTCGACGAGTCGAACCTGCAGCGCCAGATCATCCACAGCCAGGCCGACATCGGCCGCTCCAAGGCCGAGTCCGCGCGCGACTCCGTCCTCGGCATCAACCCGTACGTGAACGTGATCCTTCACGAGGAGCGGCTCGAGGCCGACAACGTGATGGACATCTTCAGCCAGTACGACCTGATCGTCGACGGCACGGACAACTTCGCGACCCGCTACCTGGTCAACGACGCGTGCGTGCTGCTGAACAAGCCGTACGTGTGGGGCTCCATCTACCGCTTCGACGGCCAGGCCTCCGTCTTCTGGTCCGAGCACGGCCCCTGCTACCGCTGCCTCTACCCCGAGCCCCCGCCGCCGGGCATGGTCCCGTCCTGCGCCGAGGGCGGCGTCCTGGGCGTGCTGTGCGCCTCCATCGGCTCCATCCAGGTCACCGAGGCCATCAAGGTCCTCACCGGCACGGGTGAGCCGCTGGTCGGCCGCCTGATGATCTACGACGCCCTGGAGATGCAGTACCGCCAGGTCAAGGTCCGCAAGGACCCGAACTGCGCGGTCTGCGGCGAGAACCCCACCGTCACCGAGCTCATCGACTACGAGGCCTTCTGCGGCGTCGTCTCCGAGGAGGCCCAGGCGGCGGCCGCCGACTCCACGATCACTCCCAAGCAGCTCAAGGAGTGGATCGAGGACGGCGAGAGCATCGACATCATCGACGTGCGCGAGCCGAACGAGTACGAGATCGTCTCCATCCCGGGCGCCAGGCTGATCCCCAAGAACGAGTTCCTCATGGGCTCCGCCCTGGAGGGCCTCCCGCAGGACAAGAAAATCGTCTTGCACTGCAAGACGGGTGTCCGCAGTGCGGAAGTCCTCGCCGTCCTGAAGTCGGCGGGCTTCTCCGACGCCGTCCACGTCGGCGGCGGAGTGATCGGCTGGGTCAACCAGATCGAGCCGCACAAGCCGGTCTACTGATCAGCCCCTCGGCTGACCAGCAGAACAGGAGAAGCCCACGGCTCTGACCAGTTCAGATGCCGTGGGCTTCTGTCGTTGTTGGTTGGCGTTGGGTGACCTCGTACGGCCCAGAGACGGCCCGGACTTCGAGAGGCTTGCCGTTGTGCTGGGCCTGCACAGCAGGCTTGTCACTGCGGTCAGCGAGGCCTTGCCTCCTTCGGCGATTGCACGAAGCTGGCGATCCGTGAGGCACGTTTCCCGCGGCCATTGACTTCAGCGGAAGGACATCAAAACCGGGTACGCCAAGGGCTGCTAGCCAACCTTGCGAGACGCGCCTTTGCTGCCTGTTCTGGCCTGGGTCAGCTCCCTCTCCCAGCCAGGTACTTCATGGTTTTCCAAGCGCGCTGCGAGTATGGTATGCGCATGACCTCCGCTCCTGACCCGTTCCACATCCAAGAGGAACTTAAGTATCTCCGCCTACACATCACGAACTTCCTTTCTTATCAGTCTGCCGTTTTGGACCTGGCGGACTTGGTTGCCCTGGTGGGCCCAAACGCCACGGGGAAGTCGAATGCGGTTGCCGCCATCAAGCTCCTCCGCGAGATTCCGATCCATGGCCTGCCAATCGCCATTGCTCGTAGGGGTGGTTTCGATCAACTCCGGCACCGTAGTTCTGGGCGACCATATAACCCTGCCCTCCGTCTCGACTTTCAATTCGGTGACAATCCCGTGTCGTTCTATGAGCTAAAACTGCGAGGTATGGAAGGGAAAAGGTATGAGGTGAAGCAGGAGCGCGGCGTACTGCATTTCAAGGGTGACAAATATGCATTCACCAACAATGCGGGAACTCTTGGATTTACCGAAATGGAAGGAGGGCACCGGTCTCGCGTCAGTGGTGACCGGAAGATTCCAGTTCCTGCGGGGCAAAGTGCAGTAAGCTTTCCGGCCACCTTTGGGCTCTTTATAGTCGCTCGTGTGCTCCAGTTGATGCAGACGGTAGAGATTAACCCTGCTCTCGTTGGGGAGCTTCAAGAGCCATCCTCTACGCGAGAGTTTGAACCGGACGGTTCCAATACGGCCAGCGTGTTTGAGGAGCTTACTTCCGAGACTCGGGCGGAGTTGGTGGACGAGCTTTCTGCAATCGTCCCGGGTATTCAACGCATCGAATTGCGTCGACTCGCAGACAAGGTCACGCTGGCGTTCGTTCAGGAACTCAGTGAAGGTAAGCGGAGGGAATTCCTGGCTAAGCAAATGTCTGACGGCACCTTGCGGGCATTTAGTATTCTTCTTTCGATGCTACAAGAGTCCCGTCCGGCGCTCTTGGTTATCGAGGAGCCGGAAATTGCCATCCATCTAGGGGCTCTTCGTACGCTTGTAGACATCATGCGCCAGCAATCTGAGACTACCCAGGTGCTGATCACGACACATAGTGCTGATATTATCGATACCATCGATATTGACGCCCTGAGAGTGGTGTGGAGCGAGGACGGTGCATCCCGAATTGCACCTGTAGCTGAACACACGCGGGAGCCTGTACGGCAAGGCCTCATCACTCCTGGGCAGTTGTTGCGAAGTGATTCACTCGATCCGGCATCAGCATGACGGCGGTCTACGGCGAACCGCACATCGGCTTGGTAGTGGAGGGGCCTGGTGACGCAAAGTCGGCTCCGATCCTACTCCGAAACTGGCTGCAGCTTAGAGGTCAGTATGTGGACGTTCTCGGGAAGCCTGTTCCTTGCAACGGAAGAGAGAATGCCACCTGCGTTGGTGGGGTCGAGGGATACGTGGCAACTGCCGCAGCCCGGCCCGGATGTAAGGCTGTTCTAGTCATTCTCGACGGCGAGGGAGACGACGTACGAGAGCTTGGACCCCAACTTCTGCGAAGACTGCAAAGGGTTACTCACCTTCCCGCGGCTGTGTGCTTGGCAGATCGAAACTGGGAAGATTGGTTGTATGCCTCGGCGGAGACGCTTAGAATAGATGGCTTCTCGTATGAAGCGGGAAAGCGGAAATCTATTGCGGCAGCGCTAAAGCCAACTAAGTATGTGAAGCCAACTTGGCAGCCGAGACTAACCGCCCGCATGGATATCCCCCTGGCGGCCAGCCGAAGCGCAAGCCTTGAGCGCTTGTTGCAGAAATTTGACGCACTGGTTGCCCATTGCCTCGATGGGGGGCAGGGGAGTGTCTAGGTCGGCGGAGCGGCTTTGGGCTGGAGCTGCTTTGGGGCGAGTGATCATGGCCCCGTAAGCTTCCGGCGAGTCGGGCAGTCAGTGGACCTGCCCGTTAAGCACGACGTTGGGGCCATGATCTTCGAGGCTCGCCCCAAAGTGGCTGCCTAAAGCCGTGGAGCCGACCGCCCCAGCCACAGAGGGTGTCTCCCACTTCATGCCCGCAGCCGCCGAGCGCGCCGCCGGGCGCGGCCAGCCGGGGCGCAGACAGGAGGCAGGCCGCGCCGCAGAGGCGGCGCGCGCCCGCGCCGTGCGCGGGCCTTGATGACGTAGGGAAAGTCTGTCCGCGCCATGATCCGGAACGTCCGGCGTTCGGCTGTCGGCGCCCTGCCGACTCGGCTACCGTGCGGTACATGCCTACCGCATTGGACACGCCCCAGGGTGCGGCCGAACTGGCCGAGTCCCTGTTGCCCCCGCTCGGGAACCGCTGGCTTCACACTCAGGCAGTGGCGGCCCGTGCCTGCGAGGCATCGGCAGCCGTGTCCGAAGGGGACCGGGATCTGCTCGTCGCCGCCGCATGGCTGCATGACCTCGGCTACGCCCCGGAGCTCCGGGAGACCGGCTTTCATCCCCTTGACGGTGCACGCCACCTGGAGCGGCTCGGTGCGCCGACACGCCTCGTGCGCCTCGTGGCACATCACTCCGGCGCCGTCTACGAGGCGGAACAGCGCGGGCTCAGTGTTGAGCTGTCGGTGTACGAGCGTGAAGATTCCGAGGTCCTGGACGCACTGATCTACGCAGACATGACGACCGGTCCTGCCGGACAGTCCTTCGATTTCGATCAACGCATGGACGAGATCCTGGAGCGGTATGAGCCGGGCAGTGAGGTACACAACGCGATCACAAAGGCGCGGCCGTACCTCGGAGCCGCTGTCGAGCGCACGCGTACCCGTCTCGGGGATCAGCCGACGTAGGGCTCAGATCGCTTGGTCAAGCCGTGATCGATCCGCATCCGCATGGACGGATGGATGTTCAGCTCGTCGAGCCTGCTCGGCGCCACGAACGCAACTTCCTTGCTCTCGCTGCTCGTCCTCAGCTCGCCCCCGGTGATGCGTGCCCGGAAGCAGATGGAGAACTGCTGGCGGACCTCGCCGTCGTCGTACGCCATGACGTGCGCGGGGTTCGTGTAGAGGCCGACCAGGCCGGTCACCTCGACGTCGAACCCGGTCTCTTCCTTCGTCTCCCGGACGGCCGCATCGGGGGCTGACTCGCCCACATCGACCCCGCCTCCGGGCAGGGCCCACAGGTCGTTGTCCGTCTTGTGAATCAACAGGACTTCCCCGGCCTCGTTCACCGCCACGGCGGTGACGGACGGGACGAGGCTGTTCGCCTTCGGGGCGTTCGGATCGTTGAAGTAGTCGATGCGGGCCATGCGTCCAGCGTCGCACGACGGGCTATCGCTCGGCGGAGCTGTTATGCCGGCCGACCGCGCTCCCATGCGTAGTCGAAGCTCCGCATGTAGTGCCGGAAGGTCCGGGCGCCCGGAAGATACCGGAAGTGCATGACAGGGTTCTGCCCGGCAGGCGCGCCGAGGACGTGCGGGTTCACCAACACGTCGTCGTCGAAGCGGTACAGCGAGTTGTACAGGATGGTGTCGTGTAGCCGGACCTCGACGCCAGGCGTGGTCATCGCCGGTTCGAGGTAGCGCCGGGTGATCCGGGCCCGTGCGGCAAGGTCGCCACCGATGCCTTCCTCTTCGCCACGCTGGTGGACCGTCTCGGAGTCCGGGTCACCGAGCAGGATGCGAACCTGCGCCCCGGCCTTCGCCTTCTCGGCCAACTGGTCCGGAAGGTCCGGGTGGCTGTCGAAGAGGAACAGACCTGCGTACACGAGGATCCCGACCTGATCCGTCGCTTTCTCGATCAGCGATGACCACAGCGACGTCGGGACCGCGCCCCGGTGCGGGTAGTACGTGATCAGCTCGGAAGTGCTCGCCGTCTCGGCCTGCTTCTCGACCGTGGGCCAGAGGTAGACCTCATCAGCCCCGAGGAAGCTTGCGGCCTTCCAGCGGTGTCCCCGGTGAGGCGTCCGGTTGGTCGTTATCCAGCGCTCCACGCTCTTCGGGTCGACTCCGACGTGATCGGCGACGGACTGGATGGTCTCGCCACTCGCGGAAATCGCCGCACGTAGACGCTCGTTCGCCATGACGCTCCCTCTCTCGGGACGTTTCGGGGACGTTTTGACGATAGCTCAGACGTCCCCAAACGTCCATACGGACCGTGATGTGTCCACCACCTTTCGCGGTCTCCTGATCTCACCGCCGAACGGGCGGGTTCAACACCCTCCGAGATCAGGAGAACCGACGATGCGTCAGATTCCCGTCGACACCGCCAACGCCACCGTGATGGTCGCCAAGGCTCCTCAGCCGAAGGTCAAGGACCGCCGTACCGGCGAGATCGCCACCGACAAGGACGGCGTCACCCTGATGACCGTGGAGGTCATGTTCTCCACGCCCGACGAGGTGGAGATCCTCAAGCTCACCGTTCCCCAGCCGGGCGTCTCCGAGGACCTGACCATGGGGACCCCGGTCGCCCTGACGGGCCTGGTCGCCTCGGCGTGGGAGAACGAGTTCAACGGGCAGAAGCGCCACGGGATCGCCTTCCGCGCGGTCGCCGTGACCTCGCTGGCCGCTGCTGGCTCGGCGTCCGAGGCGGCCTGATCATGACCTGGTTCACAGTCGCGCTGGTGCTGGTCGTCGCCGCTGCGGGTCTCCTGCGGTGGCGGCGCCCCGCCTGGTACTGGCTGGCCTTCGGGGTCACCCTCGCCGCGCTGCGGGTCCTGGTCCGGTACGCCTCCGTGATGGACGCCTGCGGGCTGACCGTCCCGCCCTCACGCTGGCGCCTCACTCTGGCCCGGATGACGAACCGTCCGGTGCCGGAGTCCCGTGCTCCGCGTATCCGGCGGGTGCGGCCCACCCGGACCGGCCTGGTCCTGCGGCTCAAGCTCCGCCCTGGACAGGACGCCTTCGATGTCTCGGCCGCCACGGACCGGCTGCGCCACTCCTTCGGGATGTACGGCGTGACCTCCCACGAACTGCGCTCCGGTGTCGTGGAGTTGAGGATGACCGGCTACGACGTGCTCAAGCGGGTGCAGATGCCCGCCAAGACCGACCAGGCGCCCATGCGCATTCCGGTCGCGCTGCGGGAGGACGGCTCGGTGCACTACCGCGACTACCGGGCCGTTCCGCACGGGCTGACCCTGGGGGCCACGGAGTCCGGCAAGTCCGTCTACCAGCGCAACCTGGTGGCCGGGCTGGCCCCGCACGACGTGGCCTTAGTCGGCATCGACTGCAAGCAGGGAGTTGAGCTGTTCCCGCTGGCCCGCCGGTTCTCCGCGCTCGCCGACAACCCCGACACCGCGCTGGAGCTGCTCGAAGCGCTCGTCACGCACATGGAGGAGGTCTACCAGCTCATCCGCGCCGAACAGCGCATCAGCGTCGCCCTCCCGGACGCGGAGATCGCCGCCGACATCTGGGACCTGCCCGAAGACCTGCGCCCGGTCCCGGTCGTGGTCCTGGTCGACGAGGTCGCCGAACTCGCCCTGTTCGCCACCAAGGACGAGGAGAAGCGGCGGGACCGCATCATCACCGCCCTCGTCCGGCTCGCCCAGCTCGGCCGTGCCGCCGGGATCTACCTGGAGATCTGCGGGCAGCGCTTCGGCTCCGAACTCGGCAAGGGCATCACGATGCTCCGCGCCCAGCTCACCGGCCGCACCGCCCACCGCGTCAACGACGAGACCTCCGCCAACATGGCCTTCGGCGACATCTCACCGGACGCCGTCCTCGCCGCCATCCAGATCCCGACCGACACCCCCGGCATCGCCGTCACGGGCGACGCCTCCGGCGGCTGGGCCCGTATCCGCGCCCCGCACACCTCGCTGCGCGAGGCAGTGAACATCTGCAACCGGCACGCCGACCACACCCCGGACCTGCCCGCCCTGGCCCCGTTCCGGCCCGCTGTCGCCCCGCTGGCCCCGGCCCCGGTGCCGCTGTCTCT
>NZ_VJZE01000238.1 GCF_009377205.1 Streptomyces phyllanthi | reverse complement strand
GTGCCCGCCCCTCCCTGCCCGAGTACGTACGGCAGCTGTGGGCGCGCCGGCACTTCATCACCGCGTTCGCCACCGCCAAGCTCACGGCGCAATACAGCCAGGCGAAGCTCGGCCAGCTCTGGCAGGTGGTGAACCCGCTGCTCAACGCGGCGGTCTACTACTTCATCTTCGGCGTCCTGATGGGCACCAGTAAGGGCGTGCCGGACTACATCCCGTTCCTGGTCACCGGCGTCTTCGTATGGACGTTCACACAGAGCTCGATCATGGCGGGGACCCGGGCCATCTCCGGCAGCCTGGGGCTCGTCCGCGCGTTGCACTTCCCGCGCGCCGCGCTCCCCGTGTCGTACGCCCTCCAGCAGCTCCAGCAGCTGCTGTTCTCGATGGCCGCGCTGGTCGTGATCCTGCTCGCCTTCGGGGTGCCGGTGACCGCGTCCTGGCTGCTGATCGTGCCCGCGCTGACGCTGCAGTTCATGTTCAACGCCGGCGTCGCGATGGTCGTGGCGCGGATCGGCGCCAGGACACCGGACGTCTCCCAGCTGATGCCGTTCGTGCTGCGCACCTGGATGTACGTGTCGGGCGTGATGTGGAGCATCGACAAGGTGCTCGCCGACCAGCGGCTGCCCCACTGGGTGCACGTCCTGCTGGAGTGCAATCCCGCCGCCGTCTACATCGACCTCGTGCGGTTCGCGCTGATCGACAGCTTCCACGCGAGCCTGCTGCCCCACCACGTGTGGGCCGTCGCTCTCGGCTGGGCGCTGCTCGCCGGCGTCGGCGGGTTCATCTACTTCTGGAAGGCTGAGGAGACCTACGGCCGTGGCTGACACCGTCCTGACCCGCCCCCACGAGACCTCACCCGCCGAGCCCGGCACCCCTCCCGAGCCCGTGCCCACCGTCATCGCCGACCGCGTCGACATCGTCTACCGGGTCAACGGCACGGGCGCGGGCCGCGGCTCCGCCACCGCCGCGCTCAACCGCATCCTGCGCCGCAAGCACACCGAGAAGGCGGCGGGCGTACGCACGGTGCACGCCGTGAGGAGCGTGTCCTTCACCGCCCACAGGGGCGAGGCCATCGGCCTCATCGGCACGAACGGCTCCGGCAAGTCCACGCTCCTCAAGGCCGTGGCCGGACTGCTCCCCGTGGAGAGCGGCCACATCTACACCGACGGCCAGCCCTCCCTCCTCGGTGTCAACGCGGCCCTGATGAACGACCTCACCGGCGAGCGCAACGTCCACCTCGGCGGCCTCGCCATGGGCATGTCCCGCGAGCAGGTCAGGGAGCGCTACCAGGAGATCGTCGACTTCTCCGGCATCAACGAGAAGGGCGACTTCATCACGCTCCCGATGCGGACGTACTCCTCCGGCATGGCCGCCCGGCTCCGCTTCTCCATAGCCGCCGCCAAGGACCACGACGTGCTCCTGATCGACGAGGCCCTGGCGACCGGCGACCGCTCCTTCCAGAAGCGCTCCGAGGCCCGTATCCGCGCACTGCGCAAGCACGCGGGCACCGTGTTCCTCGTCAGCCACAACAACAAGTCCATCCGGGACACCTGCGACCGGGTGCTGTGGCTGGAGCGGGGCGAGCTCCGCATGGACGGCCCCACGGAGGAGGTCCTGAAGGAGTACGAGAAGTTCACGGGCGGCAGGAAGTAGCGGGCGAGCACGCCCTCACCAGCGCCTCTCACCTCTTCAGGAGCACACCCGTCTCTTCAGGAGCACACCCGTCACCGATCCAGGAACGCGAACAGCTCCTCCCAGCGCCGTACGATCTCGTCCGTCGTGTAGCGCTGGATGTTCGCGCGGGCCGTCTCGCCCATGCGGTCCCGCAGCTGCTTGTCGGCCATCAGGAGGTTTAGCTTGCGGGCCAGTTCGCCCGTGTTCCCGGGCGTGGCCAGCAGTCCGTCCTCGCCGTCGCGGATGATCTCGCGGACGCCGGGGGCGCAGTCGAAGGCCGCGCACGGGACGGCGGTGGCCATGGCCTCCAGCAGTACGAGCGGGAACCCCTCGCCCCGGGAGGACTGCACGAAGACGGAGCCCGCGCGCAGGGCGCCGGGAACGTCGTCGGTACGGCCCATCCAGGCCACCGAGTCGTCCAGACCCAGCGCGGTGCACTGCTTGCGCAGGATCTCCTCGTCCTCGCCGGAGCCGTAGATCCGCAGGGTCCAGTCGGGGTGGCGCGTCGTCACCTCCGCCCAGGCGTCGAGGAGCATGTCGACGCCCTTCTCGTCGCTCAGCCGGCCGACGCTGACGACGGCCTTCTCGGTACGGGGCGAGGGCACCTCCGGCATGAAGGGCAGCGGGTTCGGCATGAAGGACGCGTTGTTGAGGCCCCGCCCGATCCACAGGTCGGCGTCCTCACGGGTGAGGGCGAGCATGCGGTCGACATCCCGGTAGTGCCTGAGCACCCGCCGGAAGCGCGAGCTCTTCCGGCAGGTCTCGAACGCCTCGTGGCTCATCCCGATGACGGTCAGACCGGTCGTGTCGGCGAGCCCCACCCACTCCATCGCCCACACCTGCGCCACGATGACGACCCCGCCGGGCCGCGCGCTCCGGAAGAGCGCCGTCAGCCGGGCCGCCTGCTCACGCATGCTCGCGTCCCGGGCCCGGCCAGGCCTCGGGGGCTGGCCGTCGTACAGCGTCGTGGTCGGGTACGGGAGGTCGCCCAGCTCCTGGGCGACCACGGGCGTGGTGATGCCGATGACATGGACGCGATGCCCGCGCCCGGTGAACAGCCGGGCCATCTGGTGCGACCAGCTGGTCACCCCGCCCAGCTCGTTGACGCTGTTGGTGACGAGGAAGACATCCCTCTGCGGATACGACTGCCTCTGCGGATACGACTGTCCCTGCGGACACGACTGGTTCTGCGGATGCGGGGTCACACACGCCTCCACTGGGCGAAGAACTGGTCGACGATGCTCTGGGCGGCATGCCCCTTGTCGTACTCGCCGAAGTCGGCGACGAACCGCGCACGGGCCCCGGAGTACTTGACCGACTGCCTCTCCAGGGAGCCGAGCGCCGCGTACAGGTCGTCCTCGGTACGGACGACGGGCCCGGGAGCGCGTTCGAGGAGGTCGAAGTAGGTGCCGCGGCCCTCGTGCACGTACTCCTCGTAGTCGTACGCGAAGAAGAACATCGGCCGGTCGAGGAGCGCGTAGTCGAACATCACGGACGAGTAGTCGGTGATCAGCCCGTCGGCGAGGGTCAGGAGCGGGGTCACGTCGTGATGTGCCGAGACGTCGATGACCCGGCCCCGGACGGACGGCGGAAGCACGACGTGGTTGAGGTAGTGGGAGCGGACGAGGAGGGCATACCGGTCGCCGAAGGTGTCGGCGAAGCGCTCCACGTCGAAGGGCAGCTCGAAACGGCGCTGCCCGGCCTGCCGGAAGGTGGGCGCGTAGAGGAGGATCCGCCGGTCCTCCGGGATACCCAGCTCGGCCGCGAGCGGCGGGCGTCCAACGGCTCCAGGGGAGGCGGCCGCCTCCCGGGCCCTTACGAGCGCGTCGTTGCGCGGGTAGCCCACGCGCAGCAGCGTCTTCTCCTGCAGGCGGAAGGCCCGCGCGAGGGTGCGTACGTCGTGCTCGGAGCGGACGAGGAAGCGGTCGAAGCGGTCGAGGGTGCGCTGCTGTTCGGTCTGCTCGGCGCGGGACTTCAGCTTCCACTCCGACGCGTCGAACCCCATCCGCTTGAGCGCGGAGCCGTGCCAGGTCTGGATGTACGTCGTCTCCGGGCGCTTGGTGAGCTTCAGCGGGTAGCTCTGGTTGTCGATCCAGAACTCGGCGCGGGCCAGGGCCTGCAGATACGGCAGCGACCAGCGGCGCACCAGCACGGCGTCCTCGGGGAAGCCCTTCGGCTTGTCCGCGTACGCCCACACGGCCTCGAACTGCAGGCCCTGGCGGCGCATCTCCTCGTAGAGGGCCCGGGGGCTGTCGCTGTACTGCCGGCCGAGATGGCTCTCGAAGACGACCAGGCCCTTCTTCACGGGCAGCCTGCTGAACACCTCGTGGTAGAGGCGGATCTTGGTGTTCCCGGAGGCGAGCGTCTTGCGGACCGATCTGGCCCTGCGGTAGCCGGACTTGGCGAGCCGGCCGGGGGCGCCGTGGATTCCGCGCAGGACGAGGGCGTTCGCCTTCTTGTCGGGGACGAGCCGGAAGCAGAGGTGACCGCGGGAGGAGATCTGCGGCTCGATCCGGTCGGCGACCAGCCGGGTGAGCCGGGGGCGGACGGGCAGCAGCCCGGTGGCCAGACCCGGCTCGGAGGCGGTGAGCCGGGTGGTGGTGCGCACGCCGTCGGCCTCCAGATGGAGCCGTACGTCCCAGACCGCGTCCACGATGCCGACGGGCCGCAGCACCCGCCCGAGATCTGCGGTGGCCTCCCAGGCGATGGCCTCACCGTCGTGCCGCAGGGTGTCCACGGGGAACCGGAAGGTCTGGAAGCGGACGCCCTTGCGGCGGGCACCGAACTCCAGCTCGCCGGCCAGGCGGGCTTGGGGCGCGATGACACCGAGCGGGTTGTTGATCCGCCCGGCGAGGTGGACGGTACCGCTGCCCCTGCCGCCGGCACCGGCACCGGCCGGGGCCTGATACCGCGTCAACTCGTTGCGCAGGAACATCCGCTCGATCGGCTTGGTGTGGTAGCCGAGCGCGGTGACGTCCAGGACACGACGGGCGAACTCCCCGTCGACAGGGTCGTCGAGGTGCTCGGCACACCAGTAGATCCGGCCGTCGCGCTCGGCGAGCGGGGCGGAGACCTTGTCCCGGTTGGTGAGCGTGTCCACGGCGGGCAGCAGATTGGCCCAGTCGCTTCTGCGCAGCAGATAGGCGCAGACGGCGTGGATCGGCTCGGTCTCCTCGTACGCGGCCGGGTCGATCGACTCCAGGTACTCCCGGGCGAGCGCGGCGAACTCCCTCCGGTAGGCGGCGTCACGGAAGGGCAGGTCGCGCAGGTGCAGCACGAGGTCGTGCTTGAGGAACTTGACGTCCTTGTGGAACTTCAGGTGCGGCAGGCCCTGGTCGACGAGCAGCCGGTCGACCCGGCGGTGGATCTCCATACGGTGCGCGAAGTTGGCGATCTCGGCGCGCCGGTTGCTGATCGACTTCGTGGCCGAATCGCCCGGATTGCTGACGACGTTCCAGTCGTAGACGCGGTTGGGGATCAGTGTGATGCGCCGGGCGGCGACGTACGCCCGCGCCGAGAAGAGCAGGTCCTCGTAGTGGATGCCGACGGGGAACTCCAGGCCGTGCTCCAGGAGGAAGTCACGCCGGTAGCACTTGTTGGTCGACAGCGTGTCGTAGACCAGCAGGTCGGGCAGCTCGGAGACCGACTCCAGGGTGCGGGTGCGCGTGTACAGCCAGGGGTACCACTTGCTCTCCCTGGCGGTGCGCGCGTCCACGTGGACGCGGACACAGAGTCCGGAGACGAGGTCGGCGCCGGTGGTCTCTGCGGCCTCCAGCATGTTGCGGCAGGCGTTGCGCTCCAGGACGTCGTCGCTGTCGAGGAACAGCACGTAGTCGCCGCGGGCGTGCCGGATGCCGTGGTTGCGCGGGGCGCCGCAGCCTCCGCTGTTCTCGGGCAGCCGGTGGGCCCGTACGCGGTCGGGGTGCTCGGCTGCCAGAGCCCGGGCCATGTCGTACGAGCCGTCCGTGCTGCGGTCGTCCACGATGACGACCTCCACGCTCCGCAGCGTCTGGTCCAGCACGGAGCGCACGGCCGTGGGCAGCCGGGCCTCGTCGTTGTAGACGATCACGACGACGGAGACGGCGGGTGGTGCGGGGAGGGCGGAGGACGCCTCGGGCTCGGACTCCAACTCGGACTCGGACTCGGACTCGGACTCGGGCGAGCTTCGATCCACGTTCATCCCATTGATCGTAGACATACCGGTTTGACCCGACTACAACGTGTAGTCCACTTGCAGTCCATTTGTGGGTCACTCAGGTAGATGTCACGGGAACGGGACGGGTTGCTTCGGGGACGGTTCGGGGCGCCCCCGGATGGGGGCGCCCCGAAAGCGGCGCGGGGCTGTGTCAACGTGCGGCTCCGCCGCGTGGGCGCGACAAGACACAACGAACCCGCAGCCGCGAAACAACGTGCGCCACCCCTACGGGCGCGCGCCCTACGAATGCGTGCGCAGCAACGTCCGCATCGTCCGCATGGCCACCGACAGATTCGCCAGGTCGAACGCGTCCGAGCTCTGGATCTCCTCCAGCGTCGTACGCGCCCGGCTCAGGATCGCCGCGTTCCTCTGCTCCCACACCTTGAAGCGCTGCTCGGGCGTGGCCGCGCCGTTGCCGCCCGACAGGACGTCGGCCGTGAGCGCCGCGTGGGCCGCGTAGAGGTCCTCACGGATCGCCGCGCGGGCCATGGACTGCCAGCGGTCGGCGCGGGGCAGCTCGGTGATGCGGTCCATGAGCTGGGTGATCCGCAGCCGGTCGGCGAGGTCGTAGTAGACCTCGGCGACCTCCATCGGGTCCCGGCCCACCCGGTCGGAGACCGAGACGATGTCGAGCGTCGGGAAGGCGGAGGAGAATCCGGAGACCCGCGTGGCGAGCTCGTCGGTGACACCGGCGCCCGTCAGCTCGTCGTAGATCTTCTGGTACCACTCCTGGTCCGCGCCGCGCAGCAGCTTGGGCAGCTCGGCCCAGACCCGGTCCACACCGTCCTTGTAGAACTCGATGGTCCCGGTGAGCTCCAGCGGCTGCGGCCGGTTGTTGAGCAGCCAGCGCGTGCCGCGCTCCACCAGACGGCGGGAGTGCAGGCGGATACGGGTCTGGACGTCCGCGTCGACCTGGGTGTCGAGCCCCTCCACGGCGTCCCACACCGCGCCGGAGCCGAAGATCGCGCGGGACGCGGTCTGCGCCCGGACGATCTCCTCCAGCGAGGCGCCGGTCTCCTCGCGCAGCCGGTGCAGGAAGCTCGTACCGCCCGTGTTGACCGTGTCGTTGACCAGGAGGGTCGTCGCGATCTCTCGGCGCAGCGGGTGGCTGTCGATGTGCTCCGGGAACTGCGCGCGCAGCGCGGTCGGGAAGTACGCGTGCAGCAGGCTGCGCAGGTACGGGTCGTCCGGCAGCGTGGTGTGCAGCAGCTCGTCCGCGACCGTGATCTTCGTGTACGCGAGGAGGACGGCCGTCTCCGGGCCGGTGAGCCCGTGTCCGCCCGCGAGCCGCTCGCGGATCTGCCGGTCGGTGGGAATGAACTCCAGCGCCCGGTCGAGGTGGCCCTCGCGCACCAGGTGGCGGATGAACCGCTGCTGGGCGTGGAGCATGTCCTTGGACTGGGCGAGGGCGTTGGCGATGGCCGTGTTCTGCGCGTAGTTGTTGCGCAGCACCAGGCTGCCGACCTCGTCGGTCATCTCGGCGAGCAGCTTGTTGCGCTGCTTGACGGTCATGTCGCCCTCGGTGACCAGCCCGTTGAGCAGGATCTTGATGTTCACCTCGTGGTCGGAGGTGTCCACGCCCGCGCTGTTGTCGATGGCGTCGGTGTTCATCTTTCCACCGCGCTGGGCGAACTCGATCCGGCCCAGCTGGGTCAGGCCCAGGTTGCCGCCCTCACCGACGACCTTGACCCTGAGGTCGGCGCCGTCGACGCGGATGGCGTCGTTGGCCTTGTCGCCGACGTCCGCGTGCGACTCGGCGGACGCCTTCACGTACGTGCCGATGCCGCCGTTCCACAGCAGGTCGACCGGCGCCTTCAGGATCGCCTTCATCAACTCGGCCGGCGTCATCTTGGACACCTTGCCCTCGATGCCGAGGGCCTCGCGGATGTGGCTGTTGACCGAGATCGCCTTGGCCGTACGGGGGAACACGCCTCCGCCGGTGGAGATCAGCTCGGTGTCGTAGTCCTCCCAGGAGGAGCGCGGCAGCTCGAACACACGGCGGCGCTCGGCGTAGGAGGTGGCCGAGTCCGGGTTCGGGTCGATGAAGATGTGCCGGTGGTCGAAGGCGGCGACCAGGCGGATGTGCTCGCTGAGCAGCATGCCGTTGCCGAACACGTCGCCGGACATGTCGCCGATGCCGACGACCGTGAAGTCCTCGGCCTGCGTGTTCACGCCCAGCTCGCGGAAGTGCCGCTTGACGGACTCCCAGGCGCCGCGGGCGGTGATGCCCATGCCCTTGTGGTCGTAGCCGGCGCTGCCGCCCGAGGCGAACGCGTCGCCGAGCCAGAAGTTGTACGACTGCGCCACCTCGTTGGCGATGTCCGAGAACGTCGCCGTGCCCTTGTCGGCGGCGACCACCAGATAGGTGTCGTCCTCGTCGTGCCGTACGACGTCGGCGGGCGGTACGACCTCGCCGGCCACCATGTTGTCGGTGATGTCGAGCAGCGCCGAGATGAAGGTCTTGTAGCTGCGGATGCCCTCGGCCATCCACGCGTCGCGGTCCACGGCCGGGTCGGGCAGCTGCTTGGCGACGAAGCCGCCCTTGGCGCCGACGGGCACGATGACGGTGTTCTTCACCATCTGCGCCTTGACCAGGCCGAGGATCTCCGTCCGGAAGTCCTCACGCCGGTCGGACCAGCGCAGGCCACCGCGTGCGACCTTGCCGAACCTGAGGTGCACGCCCTCGACCCGCGGCGAGTACACCCAGATCTCGAACGCCGGGCGCGGCGCCGGGAGGTCCGGGATGGCCTGCGGGTCGAACTTCATGGAGACGTAGTCGTGCGGCCTGCCGCCCTGCGCCTCCTGGAAGAAGTTGGTTCGCAGGGTCGCCTTGATGACGGTCAGGAAGGACCGCAGGATCCGGTCCTCGTCGAGGCTGGCCACCTGGTCCAGGGCGCTGTCCAGCTCCTCCAGGAGCGCGTCGACGAGTTCGAGCCCGGCACGCTGCCGCTCCGGCGCCATCCGCGCCTCGAACAGGTTCACGAGCAGCCGGGTCGTGTGGACGTTGTTGCGGAGGGTGTCCTCCATGTAGTCCTGGCTGAAGGTGGAGCCCGCCTGGCGCAGGTACTTCGCGTACGCCCGCAGCACCATCGCCTCGCGCCAGGTGAGCCCGGCGCTCAGCACGAGCGCGTTGAAGCCGTCGTTCTCCGCCTGCCCGGTCCAGGTCGCGGCGAACGCCTCCTGGAACCGCTCGCGCGCGTCGTCACCCAGGTCGCCGCTGCCGCTCAGGTTCTTGGGCAGACGCAGCCCGAAGTCGTAGACCCACGCGGGCGTACGGTCCGCGCAGCGCAGCTCGTACGGCCGCTCGTCGACGACCTCGACGCCGAGCCGGTTGAGGACGGGCAGCACGGCGGAGAGGGAGACGGACTCGCCCCGGCGGTAGATCTTGAACCGCCGCTCACCGGGACCGGCGCCCACCGGCTCGTACAGGCTGAGCGCGAAGTCCTTCTCCTCGTCCAGCTGTTCGAGGTGGACGAGGTCGGCGACCGCGGCACGCGGGCTGTGGTCGGCCTTGTAGCCCTCGGGGAAGGCATTGCCGTAGCGGCGCGACAGCTCGGCGGCGCGCTCCTCGCCGAGCTCGGCGTTCAGCGCCTCGGCGAACCCGTCGGCCCAGGAGCGGGCCGCCTCCACGAGCCGCGCCTCGATGCGCTCCTTGTCGGCGTCGCTGAGCTCGGACAGCTCGGTGCCCTGCGGGACGCGGACCACGAAGTGCAGCCGGGAGAGGATCGACTCGGTGTTCCAGGCCGTGAAGTCGACGCTGGTGCCGCCGAGTTCCTCCTTCAGGATGTCGATGATCCGCAGCCGTACACCGGTCGTGTACCGGTCGCGCGGCAGGTAGACGAGGGCTGAGTAGTAGCGCCCGTACTCGTCCTGGCGCAGGTAGAGCCGGAGCCTGCGCCGCTCCTGGAGGTAGAGGACGGACGTGACGATGGACTGCAGCTCACCGGCGGGCGTCTGGAACAGCTCGTCGCGCGGGTACGTCTCCAGGATCTGGAGCAGGTCGCGCCCGTCGTGGCTGTTGGGCGAGAACCCGGCGAGCTTCAGCACGTCGTCCACCTTGCGGCGGATGACGGGCACGCGCCGTACGGACTCGGTGTACGCGGCGGACGAGAAGAGCCCGAGGAAGCGCCGCTCCCCGACGACGTTCCCTTCCTGGTCGAACTTCTTCACGCCGACGTAGTCGAGGTAGCTCGGCCGGTGGACGGTGGCGCGGCTGTTGGCCTTGGTGAGGACGAGCAGCCTGTGCTCGCGGGCCTTGGCGCGGGCGTCGGCGGGAAGCCGCTCGAAGGAGGGGCTGACCGGGTGGCTCTCCTCGGTGTGGTGGTGCGGGTCGGACCGCAGGATGCCGAGGCCGGTCCCGGGGACGGCGGCCAGCGAGTCGTCGTCCCGGAGTTCGTACTCCCGGAACCCGAGGAAGGTGAAGTGGTCGTCCGCCAGCCAGCGCAGCAGCTCGCGGGCCTCCTCGACCTCCTCGCCCTGCAGGTCGTCCGCGGTGGGCTCGGCGGGCAGCTCGTCGGCGATACGGGCCGCCGCGTCGCGCATCTTCTCCCAGTCCTCGACGGCCTCGCGCACGTCGGACAGCACGCGCAGCAGGTCGGCGGTGATCTGCTTCAGATCGGCGCGGTCGGTCTCACGGTCGATCTCGACGTGGATCCAGGACTCGGTGTGCGCGTCGTGCGGCAGCTCGCCGGCGGACGGGGTGCTGAGCATCTCGACGAGCTTGCCGGTGACATCGCGCCGCACGACGACCTGCGGGTGGATGACCACGTGGATGCCCCGCCCCTGGCGCGACAGCTCGTTGGTCACGGAGTCCACGAGGAAGGGCATGTCGTCGGTGACCACCTCGACGACGGAGTGGCTGCACGTCCAGCCGTTCTCCTCGACGGTCGGGGTGTGCACCCGCACGCTGGCCGTGCCCTGGGGGCGATTCTCGGCCAGTCGGTAGTGCGAGAAGGCGGCTCCCAGGATGTCGACCGGGTCGCGGTCGGTCAGGTCCTCCGGGGCGGTGTGCCTGTAGTAGCGCTGGAGAAACGTGAGCACGGTCTCCCGGTCGGGGGTGCCCTCGCCCGTCGTCCCAGTCGGTAGGCGCCCCCCGACCGGGCTGTTCTCAGCTACCCGTGCGGCCCTCTCGAGCAGCTCGGCCTTGGCTTCGTCCAGCTTGGTCTGCATTGTCCTCTGGCTCCTGTCGCGCGCCGTTGCGTGACGTAGAAGGAAGTTCGGTCTCTTCCCTGACGACGTGACGTCGTGACGCGGGGTGTCCGGTCTCTCTCGACGCTATGCCGCCAGGTGAGATGTGCGGGGGTATCTGAGCCAATTTTGAGCTGCCCGACGGGTGTGACACTGGTCTCGGCAGCGCCTCTGTCCGGGGAGTGCTCGGCGTCCTGGGAAACCTCGATGTCCCGTCCCGCCCGCGAAGACCAGCGACCGCCACCCGGACACGGTTGTGGACCGTGCTCTCCGGGCGCGGGACAGGGATGTCAAGGCCCCCGCGCCATATCGCGCTGATCACGCCACCAGGCTATCGCTCCGGGCGGGTCCCCCGTCATGAGCCGTATGTGTACAAAACCAGGGCCGGAAGTTTGACGTTCTGCACAGATACGCGGCGGCTGGGCCCCATCCGCCCCGCCGGTACCGGTGCTCCCGCGGCGAGCCCGCCGATTCCTCTGCCACGGTGGGCCCACCCCGCTCTCCGCGGAGAGTCCGCCCACTGAGCCCGTGCGGCCGGCGACGCTTGAGGGTGATGCCGTTCGGGCTGATAGTGGGGGCTGGGGCGCAGCCCCGAGTGGTCGGGCCGGCTCCGGGGGCCGTGTGGCGCGCATGGACCCTTGGCAGGGCCTCTCCCCCGAGGCACGTTGCCCATGACGCCCGGCAGCAGGGCGCACACCACGGCTGAGGGGAGCGCAGCGACATGTCAGCCAAGATTCTGATCGTCACCGGCGACGCCGCGGAGTCACTGGAGGTCCTGTACCCGTACCAGCGTCTGCGCGAGGAGGGATACGACGTCCACATCGCGGCCCCCGCCCGCAAAAAGCTCCGGTTCGTCGTCCACGACTTCGAGCCCGGCTTCGACACGTACACCGAGAAGCCCGGCTACACCTGGCCTGCCGACCTCGCCTTCTCGGAGGTCGACCCCGGCCAGTACGTCGCCCTGGTCGTCCCCGGCGGACGGGCCCCCGAGTACCTCCGCAACGACCCCGAACTCCGCAAGATCCTCAAGTCCTTCTTCGACACCGACAAACCGGTCGCCCAGATCTGCCACGGCCCGCTGCTGACCGCGGCGGCCGACGCCCTCCGGGGCCGCCGCGTCACGGCGTATCCGGCGCTGGAGCCGGACATGCAAGCGGCCGGCGCCACGTTCCAGGACGCGGAGGCCGTGGTCGACGGCACTCTCGTCTCGTCCCGCGTCTGGGCCGACCACTCCGGCTGGATGCGCGAGTTCCTCACGATCCTGCGCGCCAAGGCGCCTGTGACCTGACCCGACGGGACCCTCCGAGGAGGCGGGCGCACACGGCGACCGGACGACCGGAGCGGCCGGACAGGTCCTAGGCCACCAACCGCTCGGCCTCGGCGACCGCCTCCTCAAGGGTGTCCACCACGGGCACACCCACCACCTCAAGGCTGGCCCGGCTGTGGGAACCACCGGTGTACAGCACCGCCTGCGCGCCCACGTGCCGCGCGGACACCGCGTCGTCGGCCGCGTCACCGATCACCACCACCCGCGCGGGCTCCACCCCGGCGAGCGCGCCCACATGCCGCACCATGTGCTCGGCCTTGCTGCCGCCGGACGGCCCGGTCCGCCCGTCGACCCGTATGAAGTGCGGCTCGATCCCGAAGCCCCTCACCAGGGGCACCAGCTCTTCGTGCCCGTACATGCTGAGGATCGACTGGCTGTGTCCGGCCGCCCCCCAGTCCGTGAGCAGCGTCGGCACGCCCTCGGTCAGCGCGCAGGCCGTGCGGTGCTCCGCGTAGTACCGGTGGAAGATCGCGTCCATGATCTCCCACTCCTCGTCCGTGGGCAGCCGGCCGATCAGCCGCTCGTAGAACTTCGGCACCGGCACGCAGTACAGCGCCCGGTACCGCTCCAGTGTGAGCGGCTCGATGCCGAGCTCGGCGAACGCCGCGTTGGTCGCCCCGATGATCGCCTCATTGTCGTGGAACAGGGTCCCGTTCCAGTCCCACACAATGTGCGCTGCTCCGTTCTTCCGCATGCCAAGAACGTACCCGCCACCACTGACAACGCACCGTGACCACCGCGGCACGATCCGGTGCGCCTCGCGCCGCGACGTGGAAGTCCGGGTGCTCAGTCCCCCTGTCCCACCAGGTTGGGAATCTCCTGCGTCGCGTACCACAGCAGTTCGTGGTCCTCCGCGCCGTCCACGGTGAACTGGGCGTCGTCGTCCCCCTGGTCGGCCGCGCCCAGCGCGTCCGCGGCGGCGGAGACATCGGCCTCGGCGTCGTCGGAGTCGACGTGCACGGCGGCCGTCCTGGCCAGCGGCACCGGACCGGCGACCCGTACCTCCCCGAGCGCCGAGGGGTCGAGACCCCGGTCCGGGTCGGCCACCGCCGCCCCGTCGGGGACGTCGACGGCGACGACGACCCGCCGCCGGAGGGTTCCCGGCTCCACGGCGAGGAGCCGCAGCGAGGCGAGGGCGGCGCGGCTGAGAGCCGCGTACTCGAGTTCCTCGATGTCGTCGGAGAGGTACCACTCCCGCAGCGCGGGCGTGACGGCATAGGCGACGAGCGGCCCCTCTCCCAGCTCACCCGTCTTGTACGCCTCGGCGAGACCGGGAAGGGTCAGGGGGACGTAGACGCGCATGACGAGCCGCTTTCGTAGTCGGGAAGGGCGAAGCCGCCGCAAGGGCGTCACCCAGGATACGTGCGGGGGTCCCCCATCGGGTTCCCGTCCACCCCCTCACGGCGTCCACTCACCGCCCCTCGGTTCACCCGGTACACCCC
>NZ_VJZE01000237.1 GCF_009377205.1 Streptomyces phyllanthi | reverse complement strand
CGTCTGGGGCGTCCTCGACCTCGCGCAGAGCGGGCACGGCCGTCTGCGGACCGACTCCTGCCTGTCCTCCCCCGACGACCCGCAGGTCCCGGCCGCGCTCGTCCGCCGGTACGGACTGCGCAAGGGCGACACCGTCGAAGGCGTACGCGGCGACCGGTGCGCCCTCACCGAGATCGAGCGGATCAACGACCGTACGCCCGGTGAACTGCGCGGCCGTCCCCACTTCCGCGACCTCACTCCCCTGCACCCGCACGACCGGCTCCGTCTCGAACACCCCGCGAGCTCTCTCACCGGGCGCGTCGTCGACCTGGTCGCGCCCGTGGGCAAGGGCCAGCGCGGACTGATCGTGGCCCCGCCCAAGACGGGCAAGACGGTGCTGCTCCAGCAGCTGGCCGCCGCGATCGCGGGCAACCACCCCGAGTGCCACCTCATGGTGGTGCTGCTCGACGAGCGCCCCGAGGAGGTGACCGACATGCGGCGCTCCGTACGGGGCCAGGTGTACGCCTCGACGTTCGACCGGACGCCGAAGCAGCACATCGCCGTCGCCGAACTCGTCGTGGAGCGCGCCAAGCGCCTCGTCGAGCAGGGCGAGGACGTCGTGATCCTCCTGGACTCGCTCACCCGGCTGTGCCGGGCGCACAACAACGCGGCCGCCGCCGGTGGCCGCACGCTCAGCGGTGGTGTCGACGCCGCCGCGCTGCACGGGCCCAAGCGGCTCTTCGGCGCCGCCCGCCGCACCGAGGAGGGCGGCTCGCTCACCATCCTCGCCACGGCCCTTGTGGAGACCGGCTCCCGCGCCGACGACTTCTTCTTCGAGGAGCTCAAGAGCACCGGCAACATGGAGCTCCGCCTGGACCGCGCCCTCGCCCAGCGGCGGATCTTCCCGGCCGTCGACATCACCCCCTCCGGCACCCGCCGCGAAGAGCTCCTGCTGTCCGCAGGCGAGTTGACGGCCGTACGCGGACTGCGGCGCGCCCTGCGGTCGCGGGACGGCCAGGACCGGGCGAGCCTGGAGACGCTTCTGGAGCGGATGCGCGCCACCCCGGACAACGCCGCCTTCCTGCGGCAGGTCCAGCCCACGCTCCCCGCCTCCTGACGGTCCCGCCCACCGCCGGCACCTCTTGGTGCATCCGGGTGCTCGATCCGCCCGGTCGGCCCCGGCGGGCTGGCGGACGCCGTGTGCGTTCCTACGTTGGCGGTATGACCATCGGATTTTCCTCCCGTGCCGCCGTCGCCTGCTCCGCCGTCTGTGTGGTCGGCGTGCTGGCCCTCCCGCCCGGCGCCGCGTCGGACCGCCCGAGCGCGGACGCCGAGTCTCCGCGTGGGACGGCCTCGCCGCGGGAGCAGCCGTCGCTGCACCGGCCCGGGACACAGGTGAGTCCACGGCAGGGGGCCCCGCGACTGCCCGAGGACGTCTCCGCGGTGTCGTGGGTGGTGGCCGACGCCGACTCCGGCGACGTGCTGGCCGCGCACGACGCACACCGCAGGCTGCCGCCCGCCAGCACCCTCAAGGCGCTCTTCGCCCTCACCGTGCTGCCATCCCTTCCGGCGGGCATCCAGCACACCGTCAGGCCGGAGGAACTGGCCGGCATCGGCGAGGGCAGCAGCCTGGTCGGGATCAAGGAGAACCGCACCTACCGCGTGGCCGACCTGTGGCGCGGTGTCTTCCTCAGCTCCGGCAACGACGCCGTGCATGTCCTGGCCGCGCTCAACGGCGGCTGGCGCACCACCGCGGCGCAGATGCAGACGAAGGCACGCTCCCTGGGGGCGCTCGACACACGGGTCGTGTCGCCCGACGGGTATGACGCGCCGGGGCAGGTCTCGTCGGCGTACGACCTGGCTGTCTTCGGCCGGGCCGGGCTGCGCAACGCGGACTTCGCGCGGTACTGCGCCACGGTCGAGGCGAAGTTCCCGTCGGACGGTTCGGCGTTCCCCATCCAGAACACCAACCGCCTCCTCAGCGGCGCCAAGGGCGTCGCCCGCTATCCGGGCCTGATCGGCGTCAAGAACGGCTACACCAGCAACGCCGGCAGCACACTGATCGCGGCGGCCAGACGGGGCGAGCGCACTCTGGTCGTCACGGTGATGAGACCTCAGGAGGGCGGCGGTTCCGCCGTGTACGAGGAGGCGCGTTCGCTGCTCGACTGGGGTTTCCGGGCGGCCGGGCGGGTCGACCCCGTGGGGTCGCTGCTCCCGCCGCGCCCCGCGGCACGGGCGGGGTCCGAGCCGGAGCCCGTCGCCACGAAGGAGGCCAAGGTGGCACCCTCGCGTCCCGGCTGGCCCGTGGCGGGCCTCATCGCCGCTGCCGCCGGGCTGGGCGCGGCGGCCATCGCGCTGGTCATGCGGCTCGGGGCGGGCCGGGTCGAGGGCGACTGACCGACGGGCAGCCACAGCAGCAGACCGAGGCTGATCCACACATACGTGTTGCCGCCCAGGAAGCCGTCCACACCGGAGGCGTCGTCGAACCACAGCCATACGACGCTGCTGCACAGCACCGCGTACAGGCTGCCCGCCACCCACAGCAGCCTGCGATGCCGGAGCAGCACGGCGAACGACGGCAGCAGCCACACCAGGTGGTGCACCCAGGTGATCGGGCTGACCAGGCACGCGGTGAGCCCGGTGACGGCGAACGCGCCGATCCAGTCGTCGGCCGCCACCGCCCGGCGCGCCCGCCACGCCCCCACGCCCAGCACGGCGAGGACCAGTGACGCCCAGACGACACGGCTGGGTTCGGCGGGTTCCGCGAGGCGGGCCAGTACGCCCTGCAACGACTGGTTGGAGACGTAGTCGAGACGCCCGATACGGCTCGTGTCCCACAGCGCCTCGGTCCAGTAGAAGCGGGAGGCGCCCGGTGCCACCCAGGCCGACGCCGTGGTGGCGGCCACGGCGACGGCGGTCGCGAGCCCGGCGGCGCGCCATCGCCGGGCGACCAGGAGCAGGGCGATGAACAGGGCGGGGGTCAGCTTCACGGCCGCCGCGAGGCCGATGCCGACGCCCGCCCGGCGCGCCCGTCCGGTGGACAGCAGCCGGGCGTCGCCGAGAACGAGGGCCAGCAGCAGGAGGTTCACCTGCCCGAAGCTGAAGGTGTCCCGCACCGGTTCCAGCAGGGCGAGGAGGCAGACCGCGAGGGCGGCGCCGAACCAGCCGTACCGGCGCAGCAGCGGTCCGGCCAGGACGTACAGGACGAACGCCAGCGCGGCGAGGTTGAGCAGCAGGCAGAGCGCGATCGCGGTGTCCAGCCCGACGAGGGCCAGCGGCAGCATCCCGACGGCCGCGAACGGCGGGTAGGTGAACCCGTACGCCGTACCCGGCACGCGGTAGTCGTAGATGCGGCCGCCGTGGTGCACCCAGGCGTCGACCGTCCCGTGGTAGACGCGCAGATCGAACCAGTCGCGCAGCAGGGGCACGGTGGCGGTGAAGACGGTCACGGCGGTGGCGAGGCCGGTCAGCAGCAGGAGGCGCCGCCGGTCGGTGGCCGGGAGCACGGGTGTCATACCGTCCGCTCCAGCAGTGGTGCCCGGGCCGCCTGGTGGGCCTGCCAGAGCATGACGAGCGCGAGCGCGCTGCCCGACACGGCCAGGGCGACCTGTCCGGCGTCCGGTGGAGCGCCGCTCGGCATGACCGCCGGCGCGAGCACCGCACTGGCGGCGGCGACCCGTGCGCGCACCGAGCCCTCGGGAGCGGCGGCGGCGATGAGGAACAGCCCCCACAGGGCGTACCAGGGCCGGATCGCCGGGCCGAGCACCGCCACGGCGGCCAGACTCAGGCCCAGGGCGTACAAAGGTCCGGGACGCAGCCTCAGCCAGATGTGGAGGACGACACCGGCCGTCACGAGGAGCCCCGCCGCGTGCCAGACCGGCAGCGCCAGCGGGGCCAGTTCACTGCCGAGACGGTGCAGTACGTCGCCGGTGACGCGGCCGAGGACGCTGGTGGGCGACCAGTTGCCCGGGGACACCGGGGTTCGCAGAGCGCCGATCCAGCCGTATCCCGTGCCGGTCAGGGCGGTGGTCACCACGGTGGTGGCGAGGGCGGCGCCCACCGTCGTCGCGGTCGTGCGCACGGCGTGGACGCGTCCCCGCATCACGACGATCGCGAGCAGGCCGAGCGCGGCGGGCACCTTGACGAGCGCGGCGAGGGTCACGAGGACGACGCCGACGACGTACCAGCGGCCGCGCGCCGCGACGAGCCCGACGCCGAGCAGCCCGAGCATGACGGCGTCGTTGTGCGCCCCGGCCACCAGGTGCAGCAGCACCAGCGGGTTGAGGGCGCCCAGCCACAGGGCGGCGGCCGGGTCCACGCCGCTGTGCCGGGCGAGACGGGGCAGCGCCACGGCCATCAGCCCCACGCCGAGCAGCGCGATCAGGCGCATGCCGATGAGTCCTGCGGGCAGCTGACCGCTCGTCAGACCGGCCAGTCCGGAGGCCAGGGCGAGGAAGACGGGTCCGTACGGTGTCGCGGTGTGCTGCCACATCGGCGCCACCTCGGCGGCGAGGGGCCCACCGAGGAGCGCCGGCCCGTGCGCGTACACGTCGAGGTCCGCCTCGACCATGGCGCCCTGCGCGAGGTAGCTGTACACGTCCCGGCTGAACAGCGGCGGCGCGAGCAGCAGCGGTGCCGCCCAGACGGCCAGAACGACCAGCAGGGACCGGGGAGCCGGCGGCTCCGGCCCTCGTACGACCCGGCCCAGCAGGACCCATGCGGCGATCAGCAGGACGACGCCGAAGTACACGCCGACCAGGCCGAGCGCCGCGTGCGCCGACGTGGGCGCGAGGAGCTCGCGGGCCGGGAGGGCCCCGGCGGTCTCACCCCCCAGCGCGAGGACGGCGGAGCCGGCGAGGCCCAGCGCCTGGCAGCGGCGGAGATCGACGGGAAGAACCATGGCCAACACCGGGCCAGGGTGTCGACACGGAGTGTCCGGAAAGCGACGCCCCGCTCGCCGGGGGGCGGCCTGTGCGTGACCTCCGTGTGATCGGCGTCCCTCGGTCCGGTGGGCCGTGAAGCGCCCTGGAACACGGACGGTCCGGTGCGTGTCGTGAAGCGGTCGGGGGCCGCCGCGCCGGCCGGCGAGTTGCCGTGCTCGTCAAGGCCCGGGCTCCACACGCACAGCCTGCACCGCCCGGCACGACCGCGATGATCCCGCCGCCGGCGCCGCGCTTGCCGGGCAGTCCCACGCGGCGGGCGAACGGGAACCCCACTACGACAGAGGACGAGGCGAAGGCCTCAGACCGTCTGCGGTGTCCCGCTCCCCGCAACGACCTCGGGCCGGAGCAGCGCCTCGAGCCGCTCGGCGGGCAGCAGGCCCTTCTCCAGGACGAGTTCGGCGACGCCGCGCCCCGTGGCGAGGGCCTCCTTGGCGATGTCGGTGGCGGCGGTGTAGCCGATGTGGGGGTTGAGGGCGGTGACGAGGCCGATGGAGTTCTCCACGGCCGCGCGCAGCCCCTCCGTGTTGGCGGTGATGCCGTCGACGCACCGCTCGGCCAGCGTCAGGCAGGCGGACCGCAGATGCGTGATGCTCTCGGAGAGCGAGTGCAGGATGATCGGTTCGAAGGCGTTGAGCTGGAGCTGTCCGGCCTCCGCCGCCATGGTGATGGTGACGTCGTTGCCGATCACCTCGAAGGCGACCTGGTTGACGACCTCGGGGATCACCGGGTTGACCTTGCCGGGCATGATGCTGGAACCCGCCTGTACGGGAGGCAGGTTGATCTCGTTCAGGCCCGCGCGCGGACCGGAGGAGAGCAGGCGCAGGTCGTTGCAGCTCTTGGACAGCTTGACGGCGATGCGCTTGAGCACGCCCGACATCTGTACGAAGGCTCCGCAGTCCTGGGTCGCCTCGACCAGGTTGGCGGCGGTGACCAGCGGCAGCCCGGTGATGGCGGCGAGGTGGCGGCGCGCCGACTCGGCGTATCCGGCCGGGGCATTGAGGCCGGTGCCGATCGCCGTGGCACCCAGGTTGATCTCGTGGACCAGCTCCACCGCCTCGGCGAGCCGGCTGCGGTCCTCGTCCAGCATCACCGCGTACGCCGAGAACTCCTGTCCCAGCGTCATCGGCACGGCGTCCTGGAGCTGGGTGCGGCCCATCTTCAGCACGTCACGGAACTCGACGGCCTTGCGGGCGAAGGAGTCCTGGAGGACCGCCATCGCCCTCAGCAGCTCGCGCACGGCGAAGACCGTCGCGATCTTCACGGCGGTCGGGTAGACGTCGTTCGTGGACTGGCCGAGGTTGACGTCCTCGTTGGGGTGGAGGTGCTCGTACCGGCCCTTCTCGCGCCCCAGCAGCTCCAGCGCCCGGTTGGCGACGACCTCGTTGGCGTTCATGTTCGTCGACGTTCCGGCGCCGCCCTGGACGACGTCGACGACGAACTGGTCGTGCAGCTTGCCCTCACGGATCTCCTGGCAGGCCGCGACGATGGCGGCTGCCTTCTCGGGGGCGAGCAGGCCGAGTTCCTCGTTGGCGCGGGCAGCGGCCTCCTTGACGGCGGCGAGGGCGTCGATGAGGTGCGGGTGGGCGGAGATCGGCGTGCCGGTGATGGGGAAGTTCTCCGTGGCGCGCAGGGTGTGGACGCCCCAGTACGCGTCGGCGGGTACGTCGCGGTCGCCGAGCAGGTCGTGTTCTCTGCGGTGGGTCGCGGCGGTCATGGCTGCACGGGCCTTCTTTCGTACGGCAGTACGGGTGGATCAGAGGGTGGGTCAGACGTACGTGGGGGGGCGTCAGAGGTCGAGAGAACGGGCAGGCCGGACCTGACCGACGACCTCTCCGCCGCCGAACAGCGGGGCACCCGCGAACCCGGCGAGCAGGGCCGGATCCACACCGGCGCGGGCCAGAGCGGCCGCGGTGACCGGAACGCGGGCCCGGTCGGCGCCGTCGGCGATCTTCACGGCGACGGCGCGGCCGTCCGGCAGCGCCGCGACCTGGACGCCCTCGAAGCCGTCCTTGGTCAGCAGTCCGGGTACGGCCCGCATCATCGCGGCAACGTCCCGCCCGGCGCCGGAGGCCATCTCGGGGTACTCCCGCATCGCGTCGGCCACCAGCCGCTCCGGGGTGCCCGGAGCGGCGGTGGTGATCCGGGCCGCGGCACGCGCGAGGCCGTGCAGCGACACGGAGAACAGAGGGGCGCCGCAGCCGTCGACGGTCACCTGGGCGATGCCCTGCCCGGTGAGGTCCTCGACGATCTCGGCGACGGCCTGCTGGAGCGGGTGCTTCGGGTCGGCGTAGTCGTCGAGGGACCAGCCGTTGAGCCCGGCCGTGTACAGCATGGCCGCGTGCTTGCCGGAGCAGTTCTGCGCGAGCCGCGACGGCTGCCGCCCCTCACGCACCCAGGTGTCCCGGACGACCGGGTCGTACGGCATGTCCCGCACGTTGCGCAGATGGTCCTCGGTGAGCCCGGCCAGCTCCAGGATCCGACGGGTGCCGTCCAGGTGCCGTTCCTCGCCGGAGTGGCTGGCCGCGGTGAGCGAGAGCAACTCGCCGTCGAGCGACAGCCCGGCCCGCAGCATGGCCACGGCCTGGACGGGCTTGAGCGCCGAGCGGGGGTAGAAGGCGGCCTCGATGTCACCGATCTGGAGCTCGACGCCGCCGTCGGCGGCCAGGACGACCACCGAGCCGTAGTGGATGCCCTCGACGACCCCACCGCGTACGAGGTGGGCGACGGGGGCGTGGAGGGGCTCCCGGATCGCGGGAGCCGCGGCCACCGGCGCCGAAGGGGTCGCCGGGGCGTCGGTGGCCGCTGAACTGCCGTACGTCACTGCTTTTTCACGCTTTCGTTCCGGTCGAACGGCGGCCGATCCGGGATCGTATCCCGAACCAGCCCACCACCAAGGCCCCCACGATCAGTGGGAGGCAGAGCACCGTCGTGCGGCCAGCGCCGCCGTCGGCGTACATGAGGACGAGCACCGACGCCAGGAAGAACAGCGTCACGAGCTCGGTCCAGGGAGAGCCGGGCAGTTGGTAGTCCGGCCTGGTCAGCTCGCCCGTCTGGGTCTTCTGCCAGAAGAGCAGGTGACAGATCATGATCATGCCCCAGGTGGCGAGGATGCCGATCGCGGCGAAGTTCAGCACGATCTCGAACGCCTCGGCCGGGACCACGAAGTTGAGGCCGACGCCCAGCACACAGATACCGCTGGTGAGCAGGATGCCGCCGTACGGGACCTGGCTGCGGCTCATCACCCCGGTGAACTTCGGCGCGGAACCGGACATCGCCATGGAGCGCAGGATGCGGCCGGTGGAGTACAGGCCCGAGTTGAGCGAGGACATGGCCGCCGTCAGCACGACCAGGTTCATGATGCCGCCCGCCGCCGGGACACCGATGTTGGACAGGACGGTGACGAAGGGGCTCTCCCCCGCCTTGTACGACGACCAGGGCAGCAGCATCGACAGCAGGACGACGGAGCCGACGTAGAAGAGACCCACGCGCCACATGATCGAGTTGATCGCCTTCGGCATGATCTTCTCGGGGTTCTCGGTCTCGCCCGCCGCGACGCCGACCAGCTCGACGGAGGCGTACGCGAAGACGACGCCCTGGACGATCAGCAGCATCGGCAGCAAGCCGTTGGGGAAGAGACCGCCGTTGTCGGTGATGAGGGCCGGACCGGGGTTGTGGCCGTCGATGGGCTGCTGCGTGACCAGCAGGAAGATGCCGATCACCATGAAGACGACGAGCGCGCCGACCTTGATGATCGCGAACCAGAACTCCAGTTCGCCGAAGATCTTCACCGAGATGAGGTTCACGGTGAGGACGACGGCCAGCGCGACCAGCGCGATCACCCACTGGGGGATGTCGGAGAACATGCCCCAGTAGTGGGTGTAGACGGCCACGGCGGTGATGTCGGCGATACCGGTGGTGGCCCAGTTGAGGAAGTACATCCAGCCCGCCGTGTACGCGCCCTTCTCACCGAGGAACTCCCGGGCGTACGACACGAAGGCGCCGGACGACGGCCGGTACAGGACGAGTTCGCCGAGGGCCCGGACGACGAGGAACGCGAAGATGCCGCAGACCGCGTAGGCGATGAAGAGGGAGGGGCCCGCGTCGGCGAGCCGGCCGCCGGCGCCGAGGAAGAGACCGGTGCCGATCGCGCCGCCGATGGCGATCATGTTGACGTGCCGGGACTTCAGGGACTTGCTGTAGCCCTCGTCGCCGGCGTCGACGTGTGGGGACCGTTGTACCGCGGATTCCTGGAGGGACTGCTCGCTCACGCCTCGGGTCCGCCTTCCGTGGGGGTGTCCGTGCGGGGGGAACGCACGATGTCGGTGAGGGTGGTCTCGACACGGTCGAGGTGGTGGGACATGGCCTCCACCGCGTCGTGCTCGGAACCGTCGATCAGCGCCTCGACGATGGCCCGGTGCTCGCGGTTGGACTGCTCACGGCGGCCGCCCAGCTCGTTGAGGAAGGCCGACTGGCGGGCCAGCGCGTCCCGGATCTCCTCGATCACCCGGCGGAACACCGGGTTCTGGGAGGCCTCGGCGACGGCCAGATGGAACAGCGTGTCCATCGCGACCCACGCGGTGGTGTCGGTCTCGCGCTCCATCCGGTCCAGCAGATGGGCCAGGTGGTCCAGGTTCTCCGGGGTACGGCGCCGCGCCGCGTATCCGGCGACGGGGAGCTCCACGTGGCGGCGCACTTCCAGCAGGTCGCTCGCGGTGAAGTCGCCGAAGGTGGGGTCCTCGACCGCGTTGGCGATCACGAAGGTGCCCTTGCCGGTACGGGACTGGGTCAGCCCCATCACCTGGAGGGCCCGCAGCGCCTCGCGGAGGACCGGGCGGCTCACCTCCAGTCGACGGCACAGCTCCGCCTCGGAGGGGAGCTTGTCGCCGATGGCGTAGTCGCCGCGCTCGATGGCGCTGCGGAGGTGGGTGAGCACCGCTTCCATGGCGCTGACGCGCCGGGGTACCGAACCACCTGTCTGGCTGTCTGACAGGTTCACGGAGGTGATCCTGCGGGTGACGTAAGGGTGCTGTCAAGGGGCGCCGGGTCGGGGCAACGGGAATTCCGAGAAAGAAGGAGAGCCGAGTCGCCGCCACGTGATCCGGGTTGAGAGGGCTCATGGATTCCGGTACCGGTGGGCGGAGGACGGCGCGGACGCTCGTCCTACGAGGGGGTGAACGCCCACGTGACCGGGCCCGGGACCGGAATGACCAGCGCTCTACGCCCACAGGGCGCGGGCGAGTGCCACTCCCGCGAAGGCGGCGCCCAGCCCCGCCGCCAGGCTCAGGGCGACGTTGGCGGCGGCGTAGCAGCGGGCGCCGTCCTGGGCGAGGCGCAGGGTCTCGTACGAGAACGTCGAGTACGTGGTCAGCGCGCCGCACAGCCCGGTGCCGACGAGCAGGTGCAGATGGGAGTCGGCGGCACCCGCCGCCACCGCGCCCGTGAGCAGCCCGAGGATCAGCGAGCCGACCACGTTGACCGCGAAGGTGCCCCAGGGGAAGACGGTGTCGTGCCGGAACTGCACGGCCCGGTCGGTGAGGTAGCGCAGGGGCGCGCCGACCATGCCTCCGGCGACGACGAGCAGCCAGTTCACAACGACCTCTTACCCGTGTCGCCCGTGAGTTCGCGGAATCCCGTCATGAGCGCCCCCACAGCAGGACCCGGCGTGCCGCCGTCACGGCGAGCCAGACCGCCGCGAGAGCCGCCGCCAGGGTGGCGGCGAGATAGGCGAGACCGGCCTCCGGACGCCCCGCCGCGACCAGCCGCTCGATGTCGACGGCATAGGTGGAGAAGGTGGTGAACCCACCGAGCACCCCGGTGCCGAAGAAGGGCCGTACGAGCCGGTGGGCCGCCCACACGTCGCTGATCAGAACCATGAAGACGCCGATCAGGGCGCATCCGACGACGTTCACCCAGAGCGTCGTCCAGGGGAAGCCACCGGTCTGGGCGGGCCACAGCAGCGACGCGCCGTACCGGGCGGCGGCGCCGATTCCGCCGCCGACCGCGACCACCGCCACGACGGGCGCCTGGCCCTGCCACGGGGACGGCCGCCGGACAGGCACGGCGAGGTCGGCGACGTCACGGACGTCGAGCCTGTCTTGGTGCGGAACAGTCACATCACTCAGGGTGCCACGTCCGGAAACTCGCACACCGCCACTCCCCGCTCCCACAGGCTCCCCAGGACCAGTCGCCCGTCGGCCACGCAGGCGCTGGTGACCATGCGGAACCCGGAGCGCCGCCGTACCAGCTCCTGGACGATCCGGCCGCCGCCGTCGACCGCCACCACTCCGGCGAACCCCAGGGGCCGGAACGGGGCGCGGACGGCGACACGGGCCGCGGCGCGCCGGCGTTCCGGGCCGAGGCGGTGGAGTGCCTCCAGGGCGGGGACGCGCGGTCCGGCCAGCGCCACCCGGATCAGCCCGTCCGGGCCGCGCCACAGGTTGTCCGGCATGCCGGGCAGGTCCTCGGCGAACGGCTCACTCGTGCCCGCGTTCGGCCCGGTGAGCCAGTAGCGGGTGAGCCGGCGCCGGCCGGTCTCCGCGACGACGAGGAACGACTCGTCTCCCGAGGGCGCGACGCCGTTGGCGAACTGCAGCCCCTCCAGGAGCACTTCGGGTGTGTCGCTCCCCGGCGCGAGCCGCAGCAGCAGTCCTGTCCCGGTGTGCTCGACCAGATCTCCCATCCATTCCTCCAGCGCGTACCGGCGGCTGGAGACGGTGAAGAAGACGGTTCCGTCCGACAGGGCGACGGCGTTGCTGCAGAAACGCAGGGGCTCGCCGCCGACCGAGTCCGCGAGGACGCGTACGATCCCGTCCTTCGTGGCGACGCGCAGCAGGCCCAGCCGGGCGTCGCAGACCAACAGGTCCCCGTCCGGGAGGAGTTCGAGCCCGAGCGGCCGTCCGCCGGTCTCCGCGAGCACCTCCACCCGGGTGCGGACGGGGTCCGCGACATGTGTCAGCCGCAGGATCCGGCCGTCCTCGACTCCGGTCAGGACCCGGCCCCGGTCGTCGGCGACCACGTCCTCGGGCCCTCGCCCGCCGATCCCGAGGTACCGGAGCGGTACGAGTGGGGTGCTGCGCGACTGCACGATGTCTGCCTCTCGTTTGCCCGACTGCGGCGGCCATCGTCCCGGGTACCCGGCGGTCACGGAAGCGCACACGCGGGAGGGCCCGGCCGCGCGACGGCGACCGGGCCCGTACCGCGATGGCGATCAGCGGGTGGCTGCCGGTATCCGCTGAGGGCTACCGGCGGCTGATGGTGGCTACCTGTGCGCGAACCACGCCATGGCCGGCAGCGCCCTGTCGTCGTAGCCGAACAGGGCCTGGTTCTCCCAGCCGTTGCCGGAGGAGGCGTCGATCGGGTCCCAGCCGTTGCCGGTGACGGCGGTCCAGGTGGACTCCCAGTAGAAGACGCCGAGGCCGCGACCGTTGGGTACGGCCTCCACGATGCTGGCGATGTCCTTCATCCACTGCGTCTGGCCGGCGGTCGAGGCCGCGTAGCCGGAGACGAGCTCACCGGTGGTGTCGATGATGTTCTCGTGCGAGTCCTCGCTGTCCAGCCGGAACGGGTAGGCCGTCTCGGCGACGAAGACCGGCTTGCCGTAGCGGGAGGCCGCGTCGTCGAGGGTGGTCTGGAAGTCGGACAGCGTGCCGTGCCAGTAGCCGTAGTACGACAGGCCGATGACGTCGAACTTCACACCGCTCGAGACCGCGTTGTCGAACCACCAGCGGGTGCCGGACAGGTCGCCGCCCTTGGCGAGGTGCAGCGCCACGGTCGTACCGGAGTTGACCGCCTTGACCGCGTCGTAGCCGGAGTTGAGGAGCCCGGCGAGCTGCGACCAGTTGTTCGTGGAGCCCTCGTTCCAGAGCATGCCGCCGTTGATCTCGTTGCCGACCTGGACCATGTCGGCGGTGGTGCCCTGTGCCTTCAGGGCGTTGAGGACGTCGTACGTGTGGTTGTAGACGTCGGTCCTCAGCTGGCTGTACGAGTGTCCGGCCCACGCGGACGGCTTGGACTGGGCGCCCGGGTCGGCCCATGTGTCGGAGTAGTGGAAGTCGACCAGCAGCTTCATGTCCTGAGCCTTGACGCGCTTGGCGATGGCGAGGACGCGTGTCTTGTTGTTGTAGCCGTCGGCGGGGTTCACCCACACCTTGAGGCGGGCGTAGTTCTGCCCGGCGGACTTCAGGATGGCGAGCGGGTCGCCGGTGGTGCCCGAACTGGCCCTGTAGACACCGCCCTTGGCCTCGCTCTTGGCGAGGGACGAGACGTCGGAGCCCTTGATGGACAGGCCGGTCGAGCCCGAGGTGAAGGTCAGGTCGTCGACGTTGATCCAGTTGCCGGCGTTGGCGTCGGAGTTGATGCTGATCGTGCACTGGTTGTTCGTCACGGCGACCGAGGTGACGATACGGATCCAGCCGCTGGAGGAGACCGGGATGTCGGTGCGCTGCTCCGTGCTGCCGCAGTTCTTCAGCGCGATGTAGGCCGACTTCTGGCCGCCGCCGGAGCGTACCCATGCGGTGAGCTTGTAGTTCCCGTTGGTGAGGCCGGAGAGGTACTGGTAGGTCTCCACCTTGTACGCCGAGGACGACCAGTGGGTGAGGCGGTAACTGCCGCCGTGGCCGCCGGACTCGGTGTAGGAGGCGGAGTTCTGCCCGGCCGCCGAGTAGGTGGACCAGCCGGTGGGTGTGGCGGTGCCGGTGCCGTTGGCCTCGAAGCCGCCGTTGGTGAGGGTGCTCGCCGCGGTGGCGCTCTGTGCGGGCAGGGTGGTGAGGGCGAGTCCTGCGGCCAGGGCCGGCAGCAGGGTGTGGAGTATTCGTCTGGGATGGAACATCGTCGTCCGTCGTCCCTTCGACGTGATGGGGGTATGGGTGGATGAGTGGGTGGATGGGTGGATGGGTGGATGGATGTGCCCCGCTG
>NZ_VJZE01000236.1 GCF_009377205.1 Streptomyces phyllanthi | reverse complement strand
GGGATGGGACGGGTACGGGCGGCGGGGGCGAGTGCCCCCGCGTCAACCCCGCGGACGCGGGTTCCTCCCGTCGGACGACCTCGGTGCGCGAACGCCCCGCCCTTATGTCCAGCGAACGGTGGACCGGCCCTTGTGTACGGCACAATGACCCTGCCCGGAAGCCCTCCTACGACGCTACGGATACGACGAGATGAGCAAGACGACGGTCAAGGACGACGTCTCCATGGAGCGGGAACAGACCCACACTCCACGCACCGCGGGGGCCGGCCGGGCCTTCGCGATCCTGCTGCTGATCACCGGCGCGGCGGGACTGCTGGCCTCCTGGATCATCACGATCGACAAGTTCAAGCTGCTGGAGGACCCGGACTTCACGCCGGGCTGCAGCCTGAACCCCGTCGTCTCCTGCGGCAACATCATGACGAGCGACCAGGCCGCCGCCTTCGGGTTCCCCAACCCGATGCTGGGCCTCGTCACCTACGGCATCGTCATCTGCGTGGGCATGAGCCTCCTCGCCCGTGCCACCTTCCCGCGCTGGTACTGGCTCACCTTCAACGCGGGCACCCTCTTCGGCGTCGGCTTCTGCGCCTGGCTGATGTTCCAGTCCCTGTACCGGATCAACTCGCTCTGCCTGTGGTGCTGCCTGGCCTGGGTCGCCACGATCATCATGTTCTGGTACGTGACGTCCTTCAACGTCCGCAACGGCTTCCTGCCCGCCCCGAGCCGGCTCAAGAGCTTCTTCGGCGAGTTCACCTGGGTCCTGCCCGTGATGCACATCGGCGTCATCGGCATGCTGATCCTGACCCGCTGGTGGGACTTCTGGACCAGCTGACGCCCGCCGGGCACCCGGGGGCGTTGTCAGTGGGGTGACATAGGGTTTCGGACGTGGAGCCCGACCTGTTCACCGCAGCCGCAGAAGAACGCCAGGAGAAGGACCCGTCCGGCAGCCCCCTGGCCGTCCGTATGCGCCCGCGCACCCTCGACGAGGTGGTGGGCCAGCAGCACCTGCTGAAGCCGGGCTCCCCCTTGCGCAGACTGGTCGGCGAGTCCGGCGGCGGCCCGGCCGGACCGTCCTCGGTGATCCTCTGGGGCCCTCCCGGCACGGGAAAGACGACACTCGCGTACGTCGTCTCCAAGGCCACCAACAAGCGCTTCGTGGAGCTCTCCGCGATCACCGCGGGTGTGAAGGAAGTCCGCACGGTCATCGACGGGGCCCGCCGCGCCACCGGCGGCTTCGGCAAGGAGACCGTCCTCTTCCTCGACGAGATCCACCGCTTCAGCAAGGCCCAGCAGGACTCCCTGCTCCCGGCCGTCGAGAACCGCTGGGTGACCCTGATCGCCGCGACCACGGAGAACCCGTACTTCTCGGTGATCTCGCCCCTCCTGTCCCGCTCCCTGCTCCTGACCCTCGAACCGCTCACCGACGACGACGTACGAGGACTCCTGCGCCGCGCTCTCGCCGACGAGCGCGGGCTCAAGGGCTCCGTCACCCTCCCCGAGGACACCGAGTCGCACCTGCTGCGGATCGCCGGCGGCGACGCCCGCCGCGCCCTCACCGCCCTGGAGGCCGCCGCCGGAGCCGCCCTCGACAAGGGCGAGACGGAGATCGGGCTGCAGACCCTCGAGGAGACCGTCGACCGCGCCGCCGTGAAGTACGACCGCTCCGGCGACCAGCACTACGACGTGGCGAGCGCCCTCATCAAGTCCATCCGGGGCTCCGACGTCGACGCCGCCCTGCACTATCTGGCCCGCATGATCGAGGCCGGCGAGGACCCCCGGTTCATCGCCCGCCGCCTGATGATCTCCGCCAGCGAGGACATCGGCCTCGCCGATCCGAACGCGCTGCCGATAGCCGTCGCCGCCGCTCAGGCCGTCGCCATGATCGGCTTCCCCGAGGCCGCGCTCACCCTCAGCCACGCCACCATCGCCCTCGCCCTGGCCCCCAAGTCGAACGCGGCGACGACGGCGATCGGCGCCGCCATGGAGGACGTACGCAAGGGACTGGCCGGCCCCGTGCCCCCGCACCTGCGGGACGGGCACTACAAGGGCGCGGCCAAGCTCGGCCACGCACAGGGGTACGTGTACCCGCACGACGTACCCGAGGGCATCGCCGCCCAGCAGTACGCCCCGGACGCACTCAAGGACCGTGAGTACTACGCACCGACCCGGCACGGAGCCGAGGCGCGCTACGCGGACGCGGTCGAGTGGACCAGGAAGCACCTCGGTCGGAAGCGGTCCTGACCGCCCTGTAGACTTGCCCGAAGCGCTGCGTCCCGCGTCCGGCACCTCAAAAAGGCGTCGGCATCACCAGAGCGGGACATCCAGCCGGAACTTCGGGATCGAAAGGCCCCGGGATTCCAGGAGCGTCGCGCACCGTCGAAGGTGTCGCGGGCAGCCCACCACCCTCCCGGTGCCGGGAATCGGTCGGTGGGCCACTCGCGTGCTGCACGTATGTGCCCAGACCTGGGAGCGGCTGCCCGTACGGCCCGTCACACGGCCTCACGGGTTTCCCGGGCTGCGGATGCGACCTCCCCTAACCCTGGTGAAGCCGAATTCAGAAGAGAAACACGAGGTGTTTGGTTCATGGCGAACCAGTCCCGCCCCAAGGTCAAGAAGTCGCGTGCCCTCGGCATCGCGCTGACCCCGAAGGCCGTCAAGTACTTCGAGGCCCGCCCCTACCCGCCGGGCGAGCACGGCCGCGGCCGCAAGCAGAACTCGGACTACAAGGTCCGTCTGCTCGAGAAGCAGCGTCTGCGCGCGCAGTACGACGTGTCCGAGCGCCAGCTCGTCCGCGCGTACGACCGTGCCTCCAAGGTTCAGGGCAAGACCGGTGAGGCCCTGATCATCGAGCTGGAGCGCCGTCTCGACGCCCTGGTCCTGCGTTCGGGCATCGCCCGCACGATCTACCAGGCCCGCCAGATGGTCACCCACGGCCACATCGAGGTCAACGGCCACAAGGTCGACAAGCCGTCCTTCCGCGTCAAGCCGGACGACGTCGTCATGGTGCGCGAGCGCAGCCGTGAGAAGTCGCTCTTCCAGGTCGCCCGTGAGGGTGGCTTCGCGGCCGACGGTGAGACCCCGCGCTACCTCCAGGTGAACCTCAAGGCCCTGGCGTTCCGCCTGGACCGCGAGCCGAACCGCAAGGAGATCCCGGTGATCTGCGACGAGCAGCTCGTCGTCGAGTACTACGCCCGTTGATCCTTTCCCGGATCGCTTTCCGACGGACGTAGCACCTCCCGCGCGTCAGCCCGCCGTTCCCCTCGCCCTCCGGGGCGGTCGGGGCGGCGGGCTCCCGCGTTTTCCGCGCGGGAACCCGGTTATGCGCTACGGAGCCAGTAATGCGGTACGGAGTGGCACCCCCGGCGCGATAGGCTCGGGGGCACGACTTTTCGATGTTCAGGCATGTTCCAGCATGTTCAGGGAGCGGGTGCACACAGTGTCCGGTGGAGAGGTGGCCGGGATCCTGGTGGCCGTCTTCTGGGCGATCCTGGTCTCCTTCCTCGCCGTCGCGCTGGCGAGGCTGGCCCAGACGCTCAAGGCGACCACCAAGCTCGTCGCGGACGTGACCGACCAGGCCGTCCCGCTGCTCGCCGACGCCTCCACCGCGGTCCGCTCCGCACAGACCCAGATCGACCGGGTCGACGCGATCGCGTCGGACGTCCAGGAGGTCACTTCGAACGCGTCGGCGCTCTCCACGACCGTGGCGTCCACCTTCGGCGGCCCCCTGGTGAAGGTGGCGGCGTTCGGCTACGGCGTCCGCCGGGCCATCGGCCGCCGTGAGAGCGACTCCGCCAAGGAGCCCCGGCGTACCGTGATCGTGGGCCGCACCGTTTCGTCCGCGCGGCGGGGGAAGCGGAACACCCGGGACAAGAAGGACTGACCGAGCGATGTTCCGCCGTACGTTCTGGTTCACCACGGGCGTCGCCGCCGGTGTGTGGGCCACCACCAAGGTCAACCGCAAGCTGAAGCAGCTGACCCCCGAGAACCTCGCCGCGACGGCGGCGAACAAGGCGATCGAGACGGGTCACCGGCTCAAGGACCGCGCGGTCGGCTTCGCGCTCGACGTCCGTGACGGCATGGCCCAGCGTGAAGCCGAACTCGGCGACGCGCTCGGCCTGAACGCACCGGTCGACCACGAGCTCCCAGCCCCGCGGCAGTACGCCGCGATCGAGAACCGCACCAAGCCGAAGACGTACGTCGTCGACGGGACGACGTACTCGTACAACCGGAATGAGGACCACTGATGGAGTCGGCTGAAATCCGCCGCCGCTGGTTGAGCTTCTTCGAGGAGCGCGGTCACACCGTCGTCCCTTCGGCGTCGCTCATCGCGGACGACCCGACTCTGCTCCTCGTCCCGGCCGGCATGGTCCCGTTCAAGCCCTACTTCCTGGGCGAGGTCAAGCCGCCGTACGCCCGTGCCACGAGCGTCCAGAAGTGCGTGCGCACGCCGGACATCGAGGAGGTCGGCAAGACCACCCGGCACGGCACGTTCTTCCAGATGTGCGGCAACTTCTCCTTCGGTGACTACTTCAAGGAAGGTGCCATCAAGTACGCCTGGGAGCTGCTCACCACGCCCCAGGACAAGGGTGGTTACGGCCTGGAGCCGGAGAAGCTCTGGATCACCGTCTACAAGGACGACGACGAGGCCGAGCGCATCTGGCACGAGGTCGTCGGTGTGCCGAAGGAGCGCATCCAGCGCCTCGGCATGAAGGACAACTACTGGTCCATGGGCGTCCCCGGCCCCTGCGGCCCGTGTTCCGAGATCAACTACGACCGCGGCCCCGAGTTCGGCGTCGAGGGCGGCCCCGCCGTCAACGACGAGCGGTACGTGGAGATCTGGAACCTCGTCTTCATGCAGTACGAGCGCGGCGAGGGCATCGGCAAGGACAACTTCGAGATCCTCGGCGAGCTGCCCAGCAAGAACATCGACACGGGCCTCGGCCTGGAGCGCATCGCCATGATTCTGCAGGGCGTGCAGAACATGTACGAGATCGACACCTCCATGGCCGTCATCAAGAAGGCCACCGAGCTGACCGGTGTCGCGTACCGCGACGCCAAGGACTCCGACGTGTCCCTGCGCGTGGTCACCGACCACATGCGCACGTCCGTGATGCTCATCGGCGACGGCGTCACCCCCGGCAACGAGGGCCGCGGCTACGTCCTGCGCCGCATCATGCGCCGCGCCATCCGCAACATGCGCCTGCTCGGCGCCACCGGTCCGGTCGTCAAGGAACTGATCGACACCGTCATCGGCATGATGGGCCAGCAGTACCCCGAGCTCATCACCGACCGCGAGCGCATCGAGAAGGTCGCCCTCGCCGAGGAGGCCGCCTTCCTCAAGACGCTGAAGGCCGGCACGAACATCCTCGACACCGCTGTGACCGAGACCAAGACCGGCGGCGGCACGGTCCTGCCCGGCGACAAGGCCTTCCTGCTCCACGACACCTGGGGCTTCCCGATCGACCTCACCCTGGAGATGGCCGCCGAGCAGGGCCTGACCGTGGACGAGGACGGCTTCCGCCGCCTGATGAAGGAGCAGCGGGAGCGCGCCAAGGCCGACGCCCAGGCCAAGAAGACCGGCCACGCCGGTGTCGGCGCCTACCGCGAGATCGCCGACACCGCCGGAGAGACCGACTTCATCGGCTACTCGCACACCGAGGGCGAGTCCAGGATCGTCGGCATCCTCGTCGACGGCATCTCCTCCCCGGCCGCCACCGAGGGCGACGAGGTCGAGATCGTCCTCGACCGCACCCCGTTCTACGCCGAGGGCGGCGGCCAGATCGGCGACACCGGCCGGATCAAGGTCGACACGGGTGCCGTCATCGAGATCCGCGACTGCCAGAAGCCGGTCCCGGGCGTGTACGTCCACAAGGGCGTCGTCCAGGTCGGCGAGGTCACCGTCGGTGCCACGGCCCACGCCTCGATCGACGGCCGCCGCCGCACGGCCATCGCCCGCGCCCACTCGGCCACGCACCTCACCCACCAGGCCCTGCGCGACGCCCTCGGCCCGACGGCCGCCCAGGCCGGTTCCGAGAACCAGCCCGGCCGCTTCCGCTTCGACTTCGGTTCACCGTCCGCCGTCCCGACGGCCGTGATGACCGACGTCGAGCAGAAGATCAACGAGGTGCTCGCCCGCGACCTCGACGTGCAGGCCGAGGTCATGGGCATCGACGAGGCCAAGAAGCAGGGCGCCATCGCCGAGTTCGGCGAGAAGTACGGCGAGCGCGTCCGTGTCGTGACCATCGGGGACTTCTCCAAGGAGCTGTGCGGCGGCACGCACGTCCACAACACCTCCCAGCTGGGCCTGGTGAAGCTCCTCGGCGAGTCCTCGATCGGCTCCGGTGTGCGCCGTATCGAGGCTCTCGTCGGCGTCGACGCCTACAACTTCCTGGCCCGTGAGCACACGGTCGTCGCCCAGCTCCAGGAGCTGATCAAGGGCCGCCCGGAGGAGCTCCCGGAGAAGGTCTCCGCCATGCTCGGCAAGCTGAAGGACGCCGAGAAGGAGATCGAGAAGTTCCGCGCCGAGAAGGTGCTCCAGGCCGCCGCCGGTCTCGCCGAGTCCGCCCGGGACGTCCGGGGCGTCGCCCTGGTCACCGGCCAGGTCCCGGACGGCACGACCCCCGACGACCTGCGCAAGCTGGTCCTCGACGTGCGCGGCCGCATCCAGGGCGGACGGGCCACCGTGGTCGCCCTGTTCACCGTCAGCAACGGCAAGCCGCTGACGGTCATCGCCACCAACGAGGCCGCCCGCGAGCGCGGTCTGAAGGCCGGTGACCTGGTCCGCACGGCCGCCAAGACCCTCGGCGGCGGCGGTGGCGGCAAGCCGGACGTCGCCCAGGGCGGTGGCCAGAACCCGGCCGCCATCGGCGAGGCCGTCGACGCGGTCGAGCGCCTGGTCACCGAGACGGCCAAGTAGGGGTCGCCGCGATGCGCAGAGGCCGCCGGCTCGCGATCGACGTCGGGGACGCCCGTATCGGGGTCGCCTCGTGCGACCCCGACGGGATCCTCGCGACACCGGTCGAGACGGTCCCGGGACGTGACATCCCGGCCGCGCAGCGCCGGCTCGGGCAACTCGTCGAGGAGTACGAGCCCATCGAGGTCGTCGTCGGCCTCCCTCGCTCTCTCAAGGGGGGCGAGGGCCCGGCCGCGGTGAAGGTCCGCGGCTTCGCACAGGAACTGGCACGCATGATCGCCCCCGTTCCGGTGAGGCTCGTGGACGAGAGGATGACCACAGTGACGGCCAGTCAGGGACTGCGCGCCTCCGGAGTGAAGTCCAAAAAGGGCAGATCGGTGATCGACCAGGCCGCAGCCGTGATCATCCTGCAACAGGCACTCGAATCCGAACGGGTGTCAGGTAAAGCACCCGGCGAGGGCGTCGAAGTGGTCATCTGATCGCGATACGGTAACGTTCCGCGCGATGCGGTGGCATTCGAACAGCCTCCGCACAGATCGAGGCGGGACGGAAGCGGAGCCGCGCGACCGCCGCCTCGCGGCTCTAGGGGATCGATGACTGAGTATGGCCGGAGCTCGGGCTCCGAACCGTGGCATCCCGAGGACCCGTTGTACGGGGACGGTGGATGGGGCGGACAGCAGGCCCATGCGGGCCAGCAGTCCCCCTACGGCGGCCAGCCGCAGCAGCATCCAGAGCAGCAGCCCCAGCAGCAGTACGGCGACTGGGGCCACGGCCAGCAGGCCACCTATGGTCAGGCGCCACAGCAATACCAGCAGTACGGCGGGCAGGGCAACTACTCGTACGAGGGTCACGGCCACCAGCCCTACGACGGGCAGAACCACCAGTCGTATGACGGGTACGGCCACCAGCCGTACGGCGACCAGGGTCGGCAGTACACCGACCAGAACCATCAGCAGTACCAGGGCGGTGGCTGGGACACCGGCACGCAGACGCACGGCCAGGTCCCGTATCCCACCGACCCGGTGGACCCTTACGGGGGGCAGAACGCCCAGTACGGCGGTGACCAGTCCGACTACTACGGCACGTCCGACGCGTACCCGCCACCGGAGCCTCCGGCCCGCCGCCGTGCCGAACCCGAGCCCGAGCAGACCGACTGGGACCCGGGGCCGGACCAGGGTGAGCACGCGTTCTTCGCCGGCGGCAACGACGAGGACGACGAGGACTCCGAAGGTCCGGGCGACCGCGGCAGCCGGAAGGGGAAGGCCGGCAAAGGCGGCAAGGGCGGTAAGAGCGGCAAGGACGGCAAGAAAGGCCGCAGCGGCCTCGCCTGTCTGGTTGTCGTCCTCGTTCTCGGCGGAGGCGTCGGCGGAGCCGGGTATTTCGGCTACCAGTTCTACCAAAATCGTTTCGGCGCGGCTCCCGACTACGCGGGGGACGGCACGAGCGACACGGTGACCGTCACCATTCCCAAAGGTGCTTTCGGTTCCGCGATCGGGCAGGCGCTGAAGAAGGCCGGCGTCGTGAAGAGCGTCGACGCCTTCGTGGCCGCGCAGCAGGAAAACCCCAACGGGGGCAATATCCAGGCCGGCGTCTATGTGCTCAACAAGCAGATGTCCGCCGCGAGCGCCATCGAGCTCATGCTCGATCCCAAGAGTCACAACAACCTGGTCGTCGCCGAAGGCCGGCGCAACGCCGAGGTCTACGAACTGATCGACAAGCGTCTCAAGGTCAAGGCGGGCACGACCGCCGCGGTCGCCAAGAAGGAATGGTCGACGCTCGGCCTTCCCGAATGGGCGAACGACAACAAGGACATCAAGGATCCGCTGGAAGGGTTTCTCTACCCGTCCGCCTATCCCGTCTCCAAGGGAATGAAGCCCAAGGACGTCCTGAAGGAAATGGTCCAGTTCTCCAAGGAGAAATACGAGGACCTCGGTCTGGAGAACAAGGCCGAAAAGCTGGATCTGGACAGCCCGCTGCAAGTGCTCACCGTGGCGAGCCTCGTCCAGGCCGAGGGCTATTCGAAGGACGACTTCGAGAAGGTGGCGAGGGTCGTCTACAACCGTCTCAAGAGGGACAACACCGAGACCTACGGCCTGCTCGACTTCGACTCGACGGTGAACTACCTGCGGGGCGAGTCCAAGTTGGCCACGGGATCGGTCAACCAGCTCCGCGCGATCAACGACCCGTACAACACCTACAAGATCAAGGGCCTCCCGCCCGGACCGATCGCCAACCCGGGCGAGGTGGCGATCAAGGCGGCCCTCAACCCGGCCAAGGGCGACTGGTACTACTTCGTCTCGATCAGCAAGGACAAGACGCTCTTCGCCGTGACCAACGAAGAGCACAACCGCAACCGCGAGCAGTACCTCAAAGAGCAGAACGGATGATGAGCGGTACCGACAGCAAGCACCGGGCAGCCGTACTCGGTTCCCCTATCGCCCACTCGCTCTCCCCGGTGCTGCACCGTGCGGCATACGCGGCGCTCGGGCTCGACGACTGGTCGTACGACCGCTTCGAGGTCGACGAGGACGCGCTGCCGGAGTTCCTGGGCAGGCTGGGCCCCGAGTGGGCCGGGCTCTCCCTGACCATGCCGCTCAAGCGGGCCGTCATCCCGCTGCTCGACGAGATCAGCGAGACGGCGGCCTCCGTCGAGGCCGTCAACACCCTGGTGTTCACCGAGGACGGGCGCCGCCGCGGCGACAACACCGACATCCCCGGGATGATCGCCGCGCTGCGCGAGCGGGGCATCGAGCAGGTCGACTCGGCCGCGATCCTCGGCGCGGGTGCCACCGCGTCGTCCGCGCTGGCCGCGCTCGCCCGGATCTGCACCGGCGAGGTCGTCGCGTACGTACGGAGCGAGGCGCGCGCCGCCGAGATGCGGCAGTGGGGCGAGCGGCTCGGTGTCGAGGTGCGCACGGAGGACTGGGCGGACGCGGACCGGGGCCTGCGCGCCCCCCTGGTCGTCGCCACCACCCCGGCCGGTACGACGGACGCCCTCGCCGGCGCCGTACCCGAGCGGCCGGCCACGCTCTTCGACGTGCTGTACGACCCCTGGCCCACCGCCCTCGCGGCGCGCTGGTCGATGTACGGCGGGGCCGTCGTCAGCGGGCTCGACCTGCTGGTGCACCAGGCGGTTCTCCAGGTGGAGCAGATGACGGGCCGTTCGCCGGCCCCCGTGGAGTCCATGCGTAAAGCGGGCGAACACGCGCTCGCGGATCGCTAGGATCATCGAGTTCCGCAGGGGGCGGAGAAGAACCAGGGGGGAGTACGGCCATGTCCATCATGTCCACGGGGGTGCCGCTGGCGGGCGGCAAGAGCGAGATCTTCGAGATCGTCCTGAAGTTCATGCCGGAGTGGGTGCAGGTGACGGTGCTCGCCCTGATCGTCCTCATCGTCGTCGTCTCCTGGATCATCACGCTCAAGAACAAGATCGCGCGCCGTCGCGCGGCCCGCGCCGGTCTGCCCGTTCACGCGGTGGCGCAGTCCGGACAGGGGAGGGGCGCCGACTACCTCGGCGCGTACGCGCCCCAGCAGGCCCAGGCCCAGGCCCAGGCCCAGGCCCGGACGAGCGGTGAGCCCCGGCAGGAGCAGCCCAGCGGTGCCGACTTCCTCGGCGCCTACGCGCCGCAGCAGACCCAGCGGAACGCCGCCTCCTGACCGTGCCCGTCCGTTTGATGGACCGGCAGCCGGGTCCCCGTCGCGGACGTGGCAGGATCGAGGGTGGCGGGCCGGTCCGCGCACCCGGTCACGCAGTCGCCGTACGCGAGGACGTGCGTACGCAGGGCGGTACCAGGGCGCGAGCACGGAGGAGCACCGTTGAGCAGGTTGCGCTGGTTGACCGCGGGGGAGTCCCACGGTCCGGCACTCGTCGCGACGCTGGAGGGTCTGCCCGCCGGCGTGCCGATCACCACGGACATGGTGGCGGACCACCTGGCGCGCCGGCGGCTCGGCTACGGGCGCGGCGCGCGGATGAAGTTCGAGCGCGACGAGGTCACCTTTCTCGGCGGCGTCCGGCACGGGCTGACCCTGGGCTCCCCGGTGGCGGTCATGGTGGGGAACACCGAGTGGCCGAAGTGGGAGCAGGTCATGGCGGCCGACCCGGTCGACCCGGCCGTCCTCGACGATCTCGCCCGTAACGCGCCCCTGACGCGGCCCCGGCCCGGACACGCGGACCTCGCGGGCATGCAGAAGTACGGGTTCGACGAGGCCCGGCCGGTGCTGGAGCGCGCCTCCGCGCGCGAGACGGCGGCCCGGGTGGCCCTCGGCGCGGTGGCGCGGTCGTACCTGAAGGAGACCGCGGGGATCGAGATCGTCTCGCACGTGGTGGAGCTGGCGGCGGCCAAGGCCCCGTACGGCGTCTACCCGACCCCGGCCGACGTGGAGAAGCTGGACGCCGACCCGGTGCGCTGTCTGGACGAGGACGCGTCGAAGGCGATGGTCGCGGAGATCGACCAGGCGCACAAGGACGGCGACACCCTCGGTGGTGTCGTGGAGGTGCTCGCGTACGGGGTGCCGGTCGGGCTGGGCTCGCACGTGCACTGGGACCGCCGGCTGGACGCCCGCCTCGCGGGTGCCCTCATGGGAATCCAGGCCATCAAGGGCGTGGAGGTCGGCGACGGCTTCGAGCTTGCCCGCGTGCCGGGTTCGAAGGCGCACGACGAGATCGTGCGGACCGACGAGGGCGTCAGGCGCGCCACGGGCCGCTCGGGTGGTACCGAGGGCGGACTCACCACGGGCGAGCTGCTGCGGGTGCGGGCGGCCATGAAGCCGATCGCGACCGTGCCGCGGGCGCTGGCCACCATCGACGTGGTCACCGGTGAGGCGACCAAGGCCCACCACCAGCGTTCCGACGTCTGCGCGGTCCCGGCCGCCGGTATCGTCGCGGAGGCCATGGTGGCGCTCGTGCTCGCGGACGCGGTGGCGGAGAAGTTCGGCGGCGACTCGGTGACCGAGACCCACCGCAACGTGCAGTCGTACCTCGACAACCTGGCGATCCGATGAACGGTCCCGTGGTCGTTCTCGTCGGCCCAATGGGCGTCGGCAAGTCCACCGTGGGTTCGCTGCTCGCCGAGCGGCTCGGCTGCGGCTACCGGGACACCGACGACGACATCGTCGCCGAGCAGGGCCGCTCGATCGCGGACATCTTCGTCGACGAGGGCGAGCCGGTCTTCCGCGCGATCGAGAAGCGGGCGGTGCACACCGCGCTGGCCGAGCACGGGGGTGTCCTGGCGCTGGGCGGCGGCTCCGTCCTGGACGAGGACACGCGGGCCCTGCTGGCCTCCCACCGGGTGGTCTATCTGTCGATGGACGTCGAGGAGGCGGTCAGGCGCACCGGCCTCAACACGGCCCGTCCGCTGCTGGCGGTCAACCCGCGCCGGCAGTGGCGCGAGCTGATGGAGGCCCGCCGCCACCTGTACACCGAGGTGGCCCACGCGGTCGTCCCCACCGACGGGCGTACGCCGGAAGAGGTCACCCAGGCCGTCCTGGACGCACTGGAGCTGAAGACCGCATCTCCCGGGGGACAACCCCCGGACCCCCGGCCGGAGGACGCGATGGCGAACGAGGTTACAAGGATCCAGGTCGGCGGCACGGCGGGCACCGAGCCGTACGAGGTCCTGGTCGGTCGTCAACTCCTCGGTGAACTCGGCGGGTTGATCGGGAGCAAGGCCAAGCGGGTGGCGGTGATCCACCCCGAGGCGCTGGACGGGACCGGCGAGGCGCTGCGCGCGGACCTGGCCGAGCAGGGCTACGAGGCCGTGGCGATCCAGGTGCCGAACGCGGAGGAGGCCAAGACCGCCGAGGTCGCCGCCTACTGCTGGAAGGCGCTGGGCCAGTCCGGGTTCACGCGTACGGACGTCATCGTGGGCGTGGGCGGCGGGGCCACCACGGACCTGGCCGGGTTCGTGGCCGCGACCTGGCTGCGCGGGGTGCGCTGGATCGCCATCCCCACCACCGTGCTGGCCATGGTGGACGCGGCCGTCGGCGGCAAGACCGGGATCAACACCGCCGAGGGCAAGAACCTCGTCGGAGCCTTCCACCCGCCGGCCGGTGTGCTGTGCGACCTGGCGGCGCTGGACTCGCTGCCGGTCAACGACTACGTGTCCGGGCTCGCCGAGGTCATCAAGGCCGGGTTCATCGCCGACCCGGTGATCCTGGAGCTGATCGAGTCCGACCCGCAGGCCGCCCGCACCCCGGCCGGCCCGCACACCGCCGAGCTCATCGAGCGGTCCATCAGGGTCAAGGCCGAGGTCGTCTCGTCCGACCTGAAGGAGTCCGGCCTGAGGGAGATCCTCAACTACGGGCACACCCTCGGGCACGCGATCGAGAAGAACGAGCGCTACAAGTGGCGGCACGGCGCGGCGGTCTCCGTGGGCATGCACTTCGCCGCCGAACTGGGCCGTCTCGCGGGCCGGTTGGACGACGCGACCGCCGACCGCCACCGCACCGTCCTGGAGTCGGTGGGACTGCCGCTGTACTACCGCCATGACCAGTGGCCCAAGCTGCTGGAGACCATGAAGGTCGACAAGAAGTCCCGCGGCGACCTGCTGCGGTTCATCGTCCTCGACGGACTGGCCAAGCCCACCGTCCTGGAGGGTCCCGACCCGGCGGTGCTGCTCGCTGCCTACGGTGAAGTGGGGCAGTAACACCCGCCTGGACGCCGTACGCCCGATTCGCCTTGTGGCCATGGGCACTTCGGACCGTCCCCGGCCGTTCACCAAACGACGGCGGGGGACGGTACCGTTCGGTAGGGGACGGGGCGCCAGCGCCCCGCCTGCCAGCGCCAACGTGACTGTACGAGACGGAGTGGCACCGGATGCAGCACGCAGTGGGGGCTCCGCTGCCGCCGCCCCATCAGCCGGGGCACGGCCCGGCGACCGACTGGTCCTCGGCCGGACACCACCCGGGACACCCGGGACACCCGGGACCCGCACCGTCGACCCCACCCGCCCCGGGGT
>NZ_VJZE01000235.1 GCF_009377205.1 Streptomyces phyllanthi | reverse complement strand
CACCGGGGGGCCCGAGGGTGTCGGGTCGCGGGGCGGTGTCGGGGTCCCACGGGACGGCGAGGGCGGCCAGTTCCGTGCCGGGGGCGACGGTGAGGCCGTGCATGCCGTAGAAGATCCGTCCGCCGGCCGGGGCGCGGACCGTGTGCTCCCGGCCGTCGGCCGGGTCGACGATGCGGCCCAGGACGTCGCCCTCGGCCACTTCGCCGATGACGTCGCCGTCGAAGGAGAACTCCGGGTACCACAGGCCGGTGGCCTCGGCGGTGACGCCGGCGGACCAGACCCACTCGCGGACCGGTGCCGGGGCGGAGTCGTCCGGGTCCAGTACGCCCAGGTGGCGCAGCGCCCGGAACAGGCCGTCGACGCGGCGGCGGGCCGTGGCCCCGTCACGCTGCCCGAGTTCGCCCACCTCGACGAGGACCGCCGAGATGCCCCTGCGGGCGGCTGCGGCGTGGCTGTTGCCGCCGTCGGCCTTCAGGCCGAGGATGACGTCCTCGATCCCGAAGGATCCGGCCAGTTCGGCCGTCGCCTTGTCGAGGTCCGGGTCACCGGTGAGGCGGTAGCCGACGAAGTCCCGCAGGACCTGGTCGATGCCGCCGCAGTGCAGGTCGACGTAGACGTCGGCGCCGTCGACCAGGTTCGCGAAGAGCCAGGCGGCCAGGCGCTCGGTGGGGCCGCCGTCCGGGTCGCCGGGGAAGACACGGTTGATGTTCACACCGTCGACCGGGGAGATGTTGAGCCGGCCCCGGTACACGGCGTTGGGGTTGGCGACCGGACAGACGATCAGCTGTCCGTGCACCTCAGCGGGTTCCAGCAGGCCTGCCAGGCGCGCGGCGGCGTCGACGGGCGTGAACTCGCCGCCGTGCACTCCCGCGGTGATGACGACCCGGGGGCCGGGGCGGGCGCCGTTGACCAGGGTCAGCGGGATGTCCGCGGTGAGGGTGCCGAGGTCGGCCCGCACGGTGCCGCGCGCCTTGGTGCCGGGCCGGGCCTCCAGGGAGCCGACGGAGAGGTTGGTGTCGCTCATGGTCATGCCTCCGTACGGCCGACGGTGGAGAGGAAGCCGATGGGCTGCGGCGAGACGCCGTCCAGGGCGAGGTCCGCGGCGATGTCACCGAAGGCGGGCGCGAGCTTGAAGCCGTGGCCGGAGAATCCGGCGAGCAGGACGACGTTCTCGGCGCCGGGCAGCGGGCCGACCAGCGGGCGGCTGCTCTCGGTGTAGCCCTCCATGTAGACGGAGAGCCGGGTCGGGTCCGGGTGCAGGTCCGGCAGGTAGCGGCCGATCAGCTCGCTGAAGATCTCCAGCTCCTCCGGCTGCACCGTCCGGTCCAGCTGGTTCGGGTCGCCCGCGGGGCGGTGCAGGGCGCGGGAGAGGCCGAGCTTGACCGAGACACCGTCCGGGGACGGCAGGCCGTAGCAGTGGGTGGGCGCGGTCCGGATGAAGGCGGGGCGCTCCTCGCCGAACCAGGCGTCGGGGGTGGTGGGCACGTACCAGGCGCTGACGAGGCGGCGGACGTCCACCTCCCACGGCAGGTCGGGCAGCAGGTCGTTGACCCAGGGGCCGGGGGTGACGACGGCCGTGTCGAAGCGCTCGCTGCCGGCGTCGGTGCGGATCTCCACGCCGTTCGCGACGGGGACGATCTCGCGGACCGTGGTGTAGCGGTGGATGACGGCACCCAGCTGCTCGGCGCGGCGGGCGGCGGTCTGGATGGTCAGCTCGGGCCGGATGAAGCCGGCGCGGCGGTCGAGCACGGCCGCGTCGCCGTCCTCGACGCGGTACTGCGGGAACCGCTTGGCGAGCGCCTCGGCATCCAGCGCCTCGTGGTCGAGGTCGTGCTCGGCGATGGACTCGAGAACCGTCGCCATCTGCTGGTGGTCCGTCGGCCCCATCAGCAGGCACCCCGTCAGGCGGCGCAGCTCACGGCCGGTCTCCTCCTGGAGCTGCTCCCACAGGGCGTCGGCGTGCTTGAGCAGCGGGACGTACCGGGAGTCCTCGAAGTGCGCGCTGCGGAAGATCCGGGTCTCACCGCCGGCAGCACTGCGGTCGTGGCCGGGGGCGTACCGGTCGTAGCCGACGACCTCGGCGCCGCGGGCCGCCAGCCGCCAGGCGGCCTGACTGCCCATCGTTCCGACGCCGACGACAGCGACGCGCTTCCTGGCAGCTGACACAGGACTTTCCTTTCGTATCGCCGGGGCGCATGCTGGCCCCCGACGTGAGGCTGATCGATTCGAGGTTGTTCGGACGGGGGCCGGGCCCTTCGTCAGGCCCACAGCTCGCAACCGTCGCGTCTCGGAGTTCCGGCTCATGTCTCCGGGACCTCTCCCGGCGAGCCGTGCCACATTGTGGAACGCTGTGCTAGAATCTGGCACAGAGAATGACAGCGGCCCGGAGGGGAGTCAAGAGGGTGTCCAGCAGAGATTCCGAGGATTAACAGGGGGAAACCGGATGGAAATGAAGAGCGTCACCAGGTCACTGCGCATCCTGGAGGCGGTCGCCCAGCATCAGCCGGTCACCGTCGGGGAGTTGACGAAGCTCTTCGGACTCCCGAAGTCCACGGTGCAGCGCACCCTGGTCACGCTGGCCGAGGCCGGCTGGCTTCGGGCGAACCGCAGGGACACGACCCGCTGGGAGATCGGCGCCCGGGTACTGGCCGTACGACCCGCCGCCCTGCAGGGGTCCAGCCTGTTCGCCGCCGCCCGCGAGCCCATGATCCGACTCCGGGACGCGGTGAACGAGACCATCCACTTGTCGGTGCCCGACGCCCTGCAGTGCATGGTCGTGGTGGACCGCGTCGACTGCGACCACGCCGTACGGACCTTCCACACCATCGGCGACACGTCTCCGCTGCACGCCACCGCCGTCGGGCGCGCCATCCTCGCCCACCTGCCGAAGCAGGACGTCGAGGAGCTGGTCGCGCAGGGACTGGAGCGGTTCAGCGACACGACCCCCGCCGACCCGGACGAGCTGCGCGCCGAGCTGGACCGCATTCGCACCGAGGGATACGCGATCAACACCAACCAGTACCGCCCGGGCGTCTGCGCCCTCGGCGCGCCCGTGCTCGACGAGAGCGGAACACCGCTGGCCGCCGTGGCCATCTCGATGCCCGACTCCCGGTACGACGCGGACCGGGCGCCCGAGTGGGGCCGCCTCGTCGCCGGTACGGCCGCGGAGATCACCGGGCGCCTGGCGGGCGCCTGAGCGGAAGGCGGAGGCCCGAGAGCCCCGCGCCGGCATGGGCCGGCTCTCACGCATCGGCGTGGGAGCCGGCCCTCGGTGCGTCTTGAGGCAGTCACCACCCTGGGCCGACCGAAGGAGGGGACGGATCACCGGCCACCACCAGACCTTATGCCATATTGTGGAACGCCATGCTAGAATCCGGCACGATCATGCCCACGACTCCGGAGGGGGAGTCAAGAAGTGAGCACGACGAAGCCACACGACTGACGGGGGTACCGGAATTGGAAATGAAGAGCGTCACCAGGTCGCTGCGCATCCTGGAGGCGGTCGCCCAGCACCAGCCCGTGACCGTGGGAGAGCTGACGAAGCTCTTCGGCCTGCCGAAGTCCACCGTGCAGCGCACCCTGGTCACGCTCAACGAGGCGGGCTGGCTGCGAGCCAACCGCAAGGACACCACCCGCTGGGAGATCGGCGCCCGCATCCTCGCCGTACGACCCGCCGCCCTCCAGGGCTCCAGCCTGTTCGCCGCCGCCCGCGAGCCCATGACCCGGCTCCGCGACGAGCTGAACGAGACCATCCACCTGTCGGTGCCCGACGCACTGCAGTGCATGGTCGTGGTGGACCGCGTCGACTGCGACCACGCCGTACGGACCTACCACGCCATCGGCGACACCTCACCCCTGCACGCCACGGCCACCGGACACGCGGTCCTCGCCCATCTGCCGAAGTCCGAGGTCGACGAGTTCGCGACGGGCACGCTCGAGGGTTACGGCGCGGAGACCATCACCGACCCGGTGGAGCTGCGGGCGGAGCTCCAGCGCGTCCGAGACCGTGGATACGCCGTCAACCACAACCAGTACCTCCAGGGTGTCTGTGCCATCGCGGCACCCGTCCTGGACGGTGACGGCGTGCCGCTGGCCGCGGTGGCCGTCTCCCTGCCCGCCTCCCGCTTCGAGCCCGGCCGCCTCGACGAGCTGGGCCGACTGGTGACCGAGACCGCGGCGGAGATCACCGCCCGCCACCAGCGCTGAGGCGGGGGCCCGGGGCCGGACGACAGCCGCGTGTCCTCGGGGCAGGGACGGAAACCGGACCTGACCGCGCTCCCTCGCGCTCCGCGAGCCGGCCCCCGTGCCCGGCCAGGAGACCGGGTCGGCCGGGAACGGGGGCCCCGCGGTGCGCGAGGGGACGGTGCGCGAGGGGACGTGTGTCAGGGCAGGACCACCGCCGTCATCGCACGGGCACCGCGAGGTACTGGTACTCCAGGAACTCGTCGATCCCGACCCGGCCGCCCTCGCGGCCCAGCCCGGACTGCTTGACCCCGCCGAAGGGCGCGGCCGGGTTGGAGACGAGGCCGGTGTTGAGGCCGACCATGCCGACCTCCAGGCGTTCACTGACGCGCAGGGCGCGGTCGAGGCCCTCGGTGAAGACGTAGCCGACGAGACCCCACGGCGTGTCGTTGGCGCGGCGTACGACCTCGTCCTCGTCCTCGAAGGTGAGGATCGCCGCCACCGGGCCGAAGATCTCCGTGTCCATCAGACGGCTGCCGGGGTCCACGCCGGCGAGCACGGTGGGCGGGTAGAAGCAGCCAGGGCCTTCGGGCGTGCGGCCGCCGACGAGCACCTGCGCACCACGCTCCACCGCGTCGGCGACCAGTTCCTCGACCTTGGCCTGTCCGGTCCTGTCGATCAGCGGACCGACATCGACGCCGTCCCGGGTGCCCGGACCCACGACGAGCGTGCCCATGCGCTCGGCGAGCCGCCGTCCGAACTCCTCCGCCACGGAGCTGTGGACGAAGAAGCGGTTCGCGGCGGTGCACGCCTCGCCCATGTTGCGCATCTTGGCGACCATCGCGCCGTCCACGGCCTTGTCCAGGTCGGCGTCCTCGAAGACGATGAACGGCGCGTTGCCGCCCAGCTCCATCGAGGTGCGGACTACGGCGTCGGCGCTCTGGGCGAGCAGCAGCCGCCCGACCTGCGTGGAGCCGGTGAAGGACAGCTTGCGCACCCGCCCGCCGCGCAGGAGCGGCTCGCACACCTCCCCCGCACGGGAGGTGGTGACGACGTTCAGCACGCCGTCCGGCAGCCCGGCCTCCTTGAGGATCGCGGCGAGGGCCAGACTGGAGAGAGGAGTCTGCGGGGCCGGCTTGAGCACCATCGTGCAGCCCGCGGCGACCGCCGGGCCGATCTTGCGCGTGCCCATGGCCAGCGGGAAGTTCCACGGGGTGATCAGCAGGCAGGGGCCCACCGGGCGGCGGGAGAGCAGCATGCGGTTGCGGCCGTCGGGCAGGACGCCGTGGCCGCCGTCGACGCGGACGGCCTCCTCGGAGAACCAGCGGAAGAACTCGGCGGCGTACGCCACCTCTCCCCTGGCCTCGGCCAGCGGCTTGCCCATCTCGGCCGTCATCAGGTGCGCCAGCTCGTCGGTGCGCTCCAGGATGATCTCGTACGCGCGCCGCAGGATCTCACTGCGGACGCGCGGTGCCGTACGGGCCCACTCCTCCTGCGCCTGCACGGCCGCGTCCTCCGCGAGCCGGGCGTCCTTGGGGCCCGCGTCGGCGACGTGGCAGAGGATCTCGCCGGTCGCGGGGTCGTCGACGGGCATGGTGGCGCCGTCCGCGGCGTCCACCCAGGCACCGCCGATGAACAACTGCGTGGGTGTGTCGGTCATGAGGGTTCTCCTGGTTGGTCGGCGGGGTCGAGCAGTTCCGCGAGATGCAGGGCGCGGATGCCCCGGTCACCGGCGAGGTGGTCGATCTGGGTGGCGCAGCTGAAGCCGTCCGCCACCACGACGGCCGACGTGGCCCCGTCGATGGCGTGGATGCCGTCGAGGCGTGGCTTCAGGGCCAGGTCGGCGACGGCCATCGAGGTGTCGTAGTGCTGCTCCTCGAAGCCGAAGTTCCCGGCGAGTCCGCAGCAGCCCTCGGCCTCGTCGACCTTCCGTACGCCGAGGCGGCCGAGCAGGTCGCGAGGGTGGCGGCCCTTGAAGGTGGCGTACTCGTGGCAGTGGGTCTGCAGGACGACGTTCTCGGGCAGTTCCGGTGGGGTCCAGTCCTCGGCGGCGAGGTCGGTCAGCGCCCCCGTGAGGGTGTGGACACGGGCGGCGACGCGCCGGGCGGCGTCGGTGCCGAGCAGTTCGGGCACATCACGTTTCAACGCGGCCGCGCAGCTGGGCTCCGCCACGACGATGGGCCGGTCGTCGCCGTTGTCCAGGCGGGCGACCGTACGGGCCATGATGCGGCGCGCGACGGACAGCTGGCCGGTGCTGACCCAGGTCAGGCCGCAGCACAGGCCGTCCTCGGCCGTGCAGGGGATTCCGGCGTCGGCGAGCACGCGGCTCGCGGCTCCCGCCACCTCGGGGCGGAAGGCTCGGGTGAAGCTGTCGACGAAGAGCAGCGCCTTGGCCGGTTCGCCGGTCCTCGCCGTGCGCAGGGCCCTGCGCGTCGCGCGCCGTGAGGCGAAGGCCGGGATCCGGCGTTTCGTGGTCACGCCGCCCAGCCGGGCGAGCAGTCTGCCGACGGGGCCGCGCAGCAGCGCGTTGAGGGGTCGGGCGGCGTATCCGGCGAGGGCGGACGTCAGGGGCAGCCAGCCCAGCGAGTAGTGCGAGCGGGGCCGGAGCCTGCCCTTGTAGTGCTGGTGGAGGAACTCGGCCTTGTAGGTGGCCATGTCGACGCCGACGGGGCAGTCGCTGGAGCACGCCTTGCAGGACAGGCACAGGTCGAGGGCGTCGCGCACCTCGGTCGAGCGCCAGCCGTCCTGGACGGTCCCGCCGCGCACCATCTCCTGGAGCAGGCGGGCCCGGCCGCGGGTGGAGTCGTTCTCCTCGCCCGTGGCCCGGTAGCTGGGGCACATGACGCCGCCGGAGTCGCTGCGGCAGCGGCCGACGCCGACGCAGCGGCGCACGGCGCCCGCGAAGCCGTCCTCGTCGTGCGGGAAGGAGAAAAGGGTCTCGACGGGGAGCACGTCGGAGGGGGTGTGCAGGGCGAGGTCGGCGTCGAGTCGGGCCGGGGCCACGATGACGCCGGGGTTGAGCAGGTCATCGGGGTCGAAGATCTGCTTGAAGCCGGCGAACGCCTGGATCATCCGGTGGCTGTACATGACCTGGAGCAGCTCGCCGCGTGCGCGTCCGTCGCCGTGCTCGCCCGAGAGCGTGCCGCCGTGCTCGACGACAAGGGCGGCCGCCTCGGTGAGGAACCGGCGGGCGGCGGCCCGGCCGGGGTCCGTGGCCAGGTCGAAGTCGATGCGCACGTGGACGCAGCCGGCGCCGAAGTGCCCGTACAGCACACCGGTCAGCCCGTGCGCGGCCAGCAGCTTGCGGAAGTCGCGCAGGTAGGCGGCCAGGTTCTCGGGCGCTACCGCCGCGTCCTCCCAGCCGGGCCAGGACTCCGAGCCGTCCACCAGGCGGGCGGCGAGCCCGGCGCCGTCCTCGCGGACCCGCCACAGCGAGCGCCGCTCCGCCGGGCTCTGCACGACCCGGCCGCCGGTCATCCGGCCGCGGGCCTTGAGCACGTCCAGCAGTTCGGCGGCGCGGGCGTCGACCGCCGCCTGGTCGTCACCGTCGAGTTCGACGTAGAGCCAGGCCCGCCCCTCGGGCAGTCCGGTCACGGAGTCCGGGCCGCGCCGGGCTCGCATGGTGGCGACGATCGCCTCGTCCATGCCCTCCACGGCGGTGGGGTGCCGGCGCAGGATCTCGGGGACGTCCTCGGCCGCGTCGACCACGTCGTCGTAGCCGAGTGTCAGCAGCGTGGAAGCCTGTGCGGTCGCCACCAGGCGGACCGTCGCGGCGGTGACGACCGCACAGGAGCCTTCGGTGCCCACCAGGGCGCGGGCCATGTCGAAGCCGTTCTCCGGCAGCAGGTGGTGCAGCTGGTAGCCGGAGACCTGCCGCGGGATGCGGCCCAGCTCGGTGCGGATCGGCGCCAGGTTGGCGTCGATCAGGCGGCGTAGGTCCGCCTCCAGCCCGATGACGCGCAGGACCGCGTCCGTGTCGTTCGGGTCGGCCGCGCGCAGGCCGCTACGGTCGGCGACGGCCCGCACGCCGTCCGCCGTCACGATCTCCAGCGCCTCGATGTGAGAGCCGGTCCGCCCGTGCCGCACCGACCGGTTGCCGCACGCGTCGTTGCCGATCATGCCGCCGAGGGTGCAGCGGCTGTGCGAGGAGGGGTCGGGTCCGAAGGTGAGACCGTGCAGGGCGGTCGCGCCGCGCAGCGCGTCCAGGACCACGCCGGCCTCGACACGTGCGGTGCGCCCGACGGGGTCGATGTCCAGGATCCGGTTCATGTACCGGGAGAAGTCCAGGACGACACCCGGCCCGACCGCGTTGCCGGCCATGCTGGTGCCGCCGCCGCGGGCGGTGACCGGGACGCCCGCCTCGCGGCAGGCCCGCAGCACCGCGACCACGTCGTCGGCGCTGCGGGGGAACACCACGGCCCGCGGCGGGACCCGGTAGTTGGAGGCGTCGTAGGCGTAGAGGCCGGTGGGGCCTGGTCCGGTCTCCACCCGCAGGCCGGGAGCGGTCTTCGCAAGCCGCGCGACCAGCGGCTCCAGGGCCGTGGTGGTGTCCGTCATCGCCGTGCCGCTCCCGAGGTGCCGGCCTCGACCGCGGTCGCCCACGCCTGGAGGCCCTCGTCGACCTGCGTCTCGTCGATGACGAGCGCGGGGATCATGCGTACGACCTGGTTCCAGGCGCCGCACAGCAGCAGGAGCAGGCCCTCGTCGACGGCGGCGCGCTGCACCCGGGCGGCGGTCTCGGGGTCGGGGCTGCCGTCCTCGGTGACGAACTCGGTGGCCAGCATCAGTCCGAGGCCCCGCACGTCCCCGATGCCCGGCGTCCGGTCGGCCACCGCCTCCAGACCCCGGCGCAGCCGCTCGCCCATGGCCTCGGCGTTCTCGACGAGCTTCTCGTCGCGTACGACGTCGAGGGTGGCGCAGGCCGCGGCGCAGGCGACGGCGTTGGCGCCGTACGTACCGCCCTGCGAGCCCGGCCAGGCCTTGGTCATCAGCTCCTCGGAGGCGGCGATGCCGGACAGCGGGAAGCCGCTGGCCAGGCCCTTGGCCGTGACGAGGATGTCCGGGGTGACGCCGAAGTGCTCGTGGCCCCAGAAGCGGCCGGTACGGCCGACGCCGGTCTGCACCTCGTCCAGGATGAGGAGGAAGCCGTGGCGGTCCGCGCGCTCCCGCAGCCCCTCCAGGAAGGCGCGGGTGGCGGGTACGTATCCGCCCTCGCCGAGCACCGGCTCGACGATGACCGCGGCCGTGTCGGCGGGCGAGGAGATCGTCTGGAGGGTGTAGTCCAGCTCCTTCAGCGCGAAGCGGGTGGCGGCCTCCTCGTCCCAGCCGTAGCGGTAGGCCGACGGGAAGGGGGTGACGACGACACCGCTCATCAGCGGGGAGAAGCCGGACCGGAAGCGGGTGCCGGATGTCGTCATGGAGGCGGCGGCCACCGTCCGGCCGTGGAAACCGCCGTGGCAGACCAGGACGTTCGGCCGGCCGGTGGCCTGGCGGGCCAGCCGCAGCGCGGCCTCCACCGCCTCGCTGCCGGAGTTGGTGAAGAACAGGCTGTCCAGGCCGGCCGGCAGCACCTCGCCGAGCTTGTCGACGAGCCGCCGCAGGGGCTGGTGCATGACGGTCGTGTACTGGCCGTGGACGAGCGTGCCCACCTGCTCCTGCGCGGCCGCCACGACCCTGGGGTGGCAGTGCCCGGTGCTGGTGACGCCGATCCCGGCGGTGAAGTCGAGATAGCGGCGGCCGTCCTCGCCGTAGAGGTGGACGCCCTCGCCCCGGGCCGCCACCACGGGAGTGGCCTGGCGAAGGTGCGGCGACAGTGCGGTCATGTTCGTCTCCCGGCGGGTTCGTCGGTCTGCTCCGGTCTCCCCGAGCATCTCCGCGGACCGGGACGGCGCCAACGCGCGATCTGTCCAGCCGTGACGCGGTGTCCGGACGTTGTGTCAGGCGCGCCGCTCCCCGGGCCCCACCCGTCCACCTCGCCCCCGCCGTCTCCGGGCTCTTGCGCAGGTCAGCCGGGCTTGTCAGAGTGACGGGGCACTCCCCCGAGCTCTCGGTCCTCACTCGAGCAGGGGACCCCCATGGAGGCACCGTGAGCGAGAACCACCCCACGGCTCCGGGGCCTGCCACGGACGGCCCCGGCGCCTCGGTGCCGGGTCCGGGCATGGACACAGTCGGCCGCCCGCTCACCGTGGCCGACGCCCTGGCGCTCCCCGTCCTGGCCGCCGGACAGCCCCAGGTCGTCACCGGCCTGTCCCGGCTCGACCGGCCCGTCCGCTGGGTCCACATCACCGAGCTGACGGACCCCGCTTCCTTCCTCAAGGGCGGCGAGCTCGTCCTGACCACCGGCATGCCCCTGCCCGAGGAGCCGGCCGGCGTACGCCGCTACGTCGACGAGCTCGCCGACATCGGCGCGGCGGCCCTGGTCATCGAACTGGTCCGCCGCTACCACCGCCCGCCCGAGGCCCTGGTCCACGCCTGCCGGGCCCGCGGCCTCCCCCTCGTCACCCTGGCCAAGGACGTCAACTTCCTGGAGGTCACCCAGGTCGTCCACGCCCTCATCCTCGGCAACCAGGCCGAGGTGATGCGGCGGACCCAGCGCGTCCACGAGGCGTTCACCGCGCTCACCCTGCGCGGCGCCGGACCCGAGGACGTCGTACGCGCCGCCGCCGAGATGAGCGGCCACACCGTCGTCCTGGAGAACCTGGTCCACCGGGCACTCATCTGCGAGCCCTCCGGCGACACGGTCGAGGCGGCGCTCACCGACTGGGAACAGCGCTCCCGAGCGACACAGCCCGCCGACCACACGACCGTCTCCGGCCCCGGGGGCTGGCTCGTGGCACCCGTGGAGTACCAGGGCGAACGCTGGGGCAGGGTGGCCATGCTCCCGACCCCGGCCCGCCCGCTGCGCCCGGCCGCTTCCTCGGCCTTCGGCCCTTTCGGCCCCGAAGACGTCACGGTCCTGGAGAGAACCGCGATGGCCCTCACCATCGCCCGTCTCACCCACCCCACACCCTGGGAACGCACCGCACACCGCGGTGTCCTGCGCGATCTCGTCGAACAGCGCCACCGCTCGCCCGCGGACGCCGACGCCCGGGTCGCCGCGCTGGGCCTGCCCACGAAGGACTCCCGCTTCATCGCCGTGTTCGCGGACGTCCCTCGCGAGGACGACACGACGAAGGCCGAGGAACTCCTCTCCGAGGAGCTGAGGAAGAAGGGCACACAGGCCCTCGTCGGCCTTCTCGGTCCGACCCGTCTCGGCATCCTCCTGTCCCTGCGCCCCGACCAGCTGTGGCGGCCTGTTGTCGAACAGCTGAGCCGCGCCGTACTCGACCTGGTGCCGGGGACAACGGTGAGTGCGGGCAGCGAGGCGACAGCCCTCTCCGGCGTCGCCCGCTCCTTCCGCGACGCGACCCGCGTCGCGGAAGCCACCGAGCCCGGCCGGCCGCTCCCCCCGGGACGCTCCTACCACGAACGGTCCGACATCGGCCTGCGCCGCCTCCTCTTCGCACTCCGCGAGGACACCCGGATCCAGGACTACGCCGAACGCCGGCTCGGCCGGCTCGCCGACCACGACGCCCGCCACGGCACGGACCTGCTGACCACCTTGCGCCACTACCTGGACGCGGCGGGCAACAAGACGGTGGCCGCCCGCTCCGGCGGCCTGTCCCGCGAGACCGTCTACCAACGTCTGCGCACCATCGAGCGGATACTCGACTGCGACCTCGAGTCCGGCGAACAGCGCACCGAACTGCACGTGGCACTCACCGCGCTCGATGTCCTGAGGATCAGGTAGACCGAAGTGCTCAGTCCCCGGGTCAGAGCCCCGGCGACTGAGCTCTCTTCCGTCCTCCCACAGCCGCCGCCCGGAGAGACAGCGGCAGAAAACTCTTTCGGCCGGGTGTGCACGGCCCTAGCGTGCGGCTCATGGATGATCTCGGACCTGATCCGTCCCCACGTCACCTCGACCACTGCCCCTGGCTGTTCGCCGAGGAGGCGTCCGAAGAGCAGCGGGCCGCACAGCGGGAGCGGCAGCAGTCGCTCGGCGGGGACTCACGGGTCGGTGAGCGGTGCTATGTGGCCGGGTCGGCGGCGGTGTACCCGGACCGGCTGCGGCTCGGGAACGACTCGTACATCGCCGCGCACGCGTACGTCACCGGGGACCTGACCACCGGCACGGACTGCACGCTGAACCCGTTCACGGTCGTACGGGGCAAGGTCGCCCTGGGCGACGGCGTACGGGTCGGAGCGCACACCTCGCTGCTGGGTTTCAACCACTCCATGGCACCCGACCGCCCCGTCTTCCGCCAGCCGCACACGGTCGAGGGCATCACCGTCGGAAACGACGTGTGGATCGGCTCGCACGTGGTCGTCCTGGACGGGGTGACCATCGGCGACCACTGCGTGATCGGAGCGGGGGCGGTGGTCACCAAGGACCTGCCGGCCTGGACGGTGGCGGCGGGAAATCCGGCACGGGCGATACGCGACCGGCGTGACACGAGTCCCGGCAGGACGAGCGGGCCACGGGGCACGGGCAGCCCGCCGGACGGCGAGCGCGCCCTGGACGGGGCCCTGGCGCTGTTCGCCGAGACCGCCCGTGCTCAGGCCGCCGGGATCCTGGACCGCTGCTGGGACGGGGAGCGGTACGCCGACCGGCCGGGCGTGGCGCCCACCGTACGGGCGCACTGTGATGCCGTGGAGATCGCGGATCTGCTGCTGGGGGGTGTGCCCGGACAGTTGAGCGCCGAGGAGCACGTCGCGCGGCTGGCCGGGAGGCAGGATGCGGGGACCGGGCTGGTTCCGGAGTTCGGCGAGGCCGCGCCGGTACCGGAGGCCGACGGCTTCATCGGCGAGGGGCCCGCGCTGTATCACGTCCTCTGCGTCGGCTACGCGCTCGAACTGCTGGGCGCGTCCTTCCCGTATCCCGTGCGCGGGGTACGGGACATGACGGCACGTCAGCTGATCGCCCGGCTCGACGGGCTGCCCTGGCGGGACGGGGCCTGGGGTGCCGGTGCGTGGATCGACGCGTGGGCGACGGCGGCGCACTGGAACACGCGGCGCGCCGGGGGCGACGGGACGGAGCCGGGGGCGCTGGAGGCCCTGTTCGGCTGGTTGCTGACCCGGGCCGACCCGTGGACGGGGATGTGGGGCAGTCCCTCCCCCGAATCCGGGCGCCTCCAGGTGGTCAACGGCTACTACCGCCTGACCCGCGGGTCCTTCGCCCAGTTCGGAGTGGAGGTGCCCCACCCGTCGAAGGTCGTGGACGCGGTCCTGGACCACGCCCGCGACGCGCGCCACTTCGGCTCCGGCCGGGAGAACGCCTGCAACGTGCTGGACGTCGCCCATCCGCTGTGGCTCTGTACACGGCAGCCGGCCGCGCCGGCGGGAAGCGACGGCTACCGCTCCGCCGAGATCCGCGCCTGGGCGGAGCACCGGCTCACCCTCGCGCTCTCCCGCTGGCAGGACGGCAAGGGCTTCGGATTCGGCCCCGGTAGCAGCGGGCCGGGCCCGGAACCCGGCCTCCAGGGCACCGAGATGTGGCTGAGCATCGTCTGGCTCCTCGCCGACCTGCTGGGCCACTCCGAGGCCCTGGGCTACCGCCCCCGCGGCATCCACCGCCCGGAGCCCGCCCGCCGTCCCGGACGGTGGCCGTGAGATCCCCGGCGGTACCGGCAGACCCACCGGTCACGGCAGGGGCCCCGCACCCACGAGACGGACATCTCGTGGG
>NZ_VJZE01000234.1 GCF_009377205.1 Streptomyces phyllanthi | reverse complement strand
GCGGCGGGGGCGAGCAAAACCAGACGGCGACCCGTCAGGCCTCGAACTCGCCCCCACGCGTCTCCGGCAGAGCCACCAGGCACAACAGACTCAGCAGACAGAGCCCACCCGTGTAGAAGCCGAGCACAAGCGGTGACGACCACTGGCTGTTCAGCCACGTGGCCACGAGCGGAGCGAACCCGCCCCCCAGGGTGTTGGCGAGAATGAACGTCGCGGACGCCCCCGTGTAGCGCAGCCGGGCGGGAAACAGCTCCGGCAGAAACGCCGCCACCGGCGAGAACATCAGCGCCAGCAGCATCAGCCCCACCGTGTACGCACCGGTGATCACCAAGGCGTCCCGCGAACTCAGGGACGCGTACATGGGAACGGCCCACAGCACGCAGCCCGCCGCTCCGGTCAGCATCACAGGGCGCCGGCCGATCCGGTCGGCCAGCCTGGCGACCGGCAACGTGATCGCGATCCCCGCCGCCGCCCCGACACTCGCAGCCGTCAGCATCGTGTTCTGCGGGATGCCCAGCGTCTTCGGCCCGTACGAGAGGCTGTACACGATCGTCAGGTAGTAGACGGCCGACCCCCCGATCGCCGCACCCGTACCGAGCAGCAGCCGCCCGGGATACCGCGTCACCAGCGTGCCCAGCGGAAAGCGGGACACCGCCCCCGGACCCGAGCTCGAACCCGAGCTCGAACCCGAACCCGAACCCGGCCCCGACGTCGCGGCGCTGAACACGGGTGACTCCGTGACCGTCGCACGCACCCACAGACCGATCACCACGAGCACGGCACTGAGCAGGAACGGAACCCGCCAGGCACCGCTCGCGAACCCGTCCCGTCCCGCGATGGCGAGCGTGGGCAGGATGACGGCGCTGGACAGCAGGAAGCCGAGTGAGGGTCCGGCCTGCGGGACGGCCGCGTACAGCGCACGGCGCCCCGGCGGTGCGTGCTCCGCCGCGAGCAGCACGGCCCCGCCCCACTCACCCCCCATGCTCACGCCCTGCAGCAGACGAAGCGTCACCAGCAGGACGGGAGCGAGGAGTCCCGCGCTCTCGTACGTCGGGAGCAGTCCGACACCGACCGTCGCAAGACCCATCAGCAGCAGCGACGCGACGAGCGCCTGTCGGCGGCCCAGCCGGTCACCGATCGTCCCGAACAGCACGACGCCGAGGGGCCGGGACAGGAAGGCCGCGGCGAAGGTGAGGAACGCGGCCAGTGTGGAGACGGTGGCGTTGCCGGAGGGGAAGAACGCGGGACCGAGCACGAGCGCGGAGGCGGTGCCGTACACGGCGAAGTCGTAGTACTCGATCGTGGTGCCGATCAGGCTCGCGACGGCGACCCGCGGCGCCGTGCTCCTCGCTGCCGGCCGCGGTAACACGGCCTGTCTGGAACCGGTCTCGGCAACGGTCTTGGACGGTGAATCGGGCATGGGGAGCTCACTTCCGGTACGCCCGGATACGAACGGTCCGGGCCCGAGTGGGGACGGCCTCGCATGTAACACGAACCGGAGTGCGCCTGTCACCCTAAGCCCGGAAATTCAATTCCCACAAGGGAAGGCAGCCCACCCGATTAGCGATATCCCTTTCGCACCTACAACAGCAATAAAGCACCCGATGCCGCTACGGGTCGGGACAGTTCTCCACAGTACGCACAGAGCGTCCCACATCCGCCACCTCAGCACTTGCCGCATAACTACCCACGAACACCACCCCTGGACAGCGTCAACCCGCCGCCGCCTGTCAAACCGCTGTCAATATTCTTGCCGTTCTCTGTATAAAAATTTGCGAGTGGTCACGCCTTGCCAACGGCCGATCACGCGCGGAATGCTGAGCCGCGGCTGAACTTGAAAGTTCTACGACCATCGTTTTTCGGACATGGAGACCGCAACGCGATGCCCGGGTTCGACTTTCTGGAATGCGGCCTCCGGGCCGGGAAGGCGCATTACCCATGCTGAAAACTGGCAAGCCATTGCGTTTAAGAAGACTGTCGCTGGCGGGTGACAACCGGCATCTGTTCGTCCCCCTCGACCACAGCGTCTCCGACGGCCCGGTCGCCCCCGCGGGCCAGTGGGACGACCTGTTGCGGGCGCTGGTGACCGGCGGGGCCGACGGGATCATCGTGCACAAGGGACGCGCCCGCGCCCTCGCGCCGGACGTCCTTCGGAACTGCGCCCTGGTGGTGCATCTGAGTGCCAGTACCGCCTGCTCCGCCGATGTCGACGCCAAGGTGCTGGTCGGCGACGTCGAGGAGGCCGTACGGCTCGGCGCGGACGCGGTCAGCGTGCATGTGAACATCGGGTCGGACACCGAGCGGCAGCAGCTCGCCGACCTCGGGGCGGTGGCCCGCTCCTGCGACACCTGGGGCATGCCGCTGATCGCGATGGTCTATCCGCGGGGCCCCCGGATCGAGAACCCCCGCGATCCCGCCCTCCTCGCGCACCTGGTCAATGTGGCCGCGGACCTGGGCGCCGACATGGTGAAGACCTCCGTCACCCTGCCGCTCGACCGGATGGCCGAGGTGGTGGCCCACAGCCCCATCCCCGTCCTCGCGGCAGGCGGACCGCCGGACGGCTCGGACCTCATCGAGTACGGCGCCGCGGTGATGGCCGCCGGCTGCGGAGGGCTGGCCGTCGGCCGGCGGATCTTCTCGTCCCCCTCCCCCGCCTCCCTGGTGTCCCGGCTCGCCGCGGTCGTGCACGGCGGCGGCAGAACAGCGGAGGCCGGCACGGCGGACAGCGCGGACAGCGCGGACAAGAGCTCGGATGACATGAGCATGACTAACTACTCGACGTTTGTGGCAGGTGTCGTATGAGGTTCGCGTGGATCGATCTCCGTGAAGTCCCCCGGCCGCAGCTCCAGGCGGTGGTGGACGCGGCCGTCCACACCCGGATGGCCGGGGTCCTGGCCACCGATGCCGAGTTGCTCGGGACGCTGCCACCGACCATCACCCGGGTGCTGGTGCCCGGAGGACCGGCCACGCCCGCCGCCAGGAAGCCCGGCACCAAGGAGGCGAAGGGCGACAAGGACCAGCAGGAGGCCGGGTCCGCCACCGGCGCCAAGCCCCCCGCCGGGGCCGGATCCGCGACCGGCGCCGGAATCGACGTCCTGCTGCGGACGTTCACCGCCCAGGACGAGCTGGACGCGCTCGCCGCCGACAACCGCGCCACCGGGGCCACACCCGTCGCCGGCTTCATCGACGTACGGGACGACCGCACCCTCCAGCTGTCGTGCGCGGGCGCCATGGCGCTGCCGTACACGGTCATCCACTTCGCCGACCCGACCAAGATCCCGCTGGAGATCGTCCTCGCCGCGGCCGAGTCCGCCGAGGGCAAGCTGGTGACCGTGGTCGACGACCTGGAGGAGGCCTCGATCGTCTTCGACGTCCTGGAACGCGGCTCGGACGGCATCCTCTTCACGCCCCGCGGCGCCGACGAGGTGTTCGCCCTGGCGCGGCTGCTGGAGGCCACCACACCCCAGCTGAAGCTGTCCACGCTGACCGTGGAGAGCATCCGGCACGTCGGGCTCGGCGACCGGGTCTGCGTGGACACCTGTTCGCACTTCGAGGAGGACGAGGGCATCCTCGTCGGCTCGTACTCCTCCGGCTTCGTCCTCTGCTGCAGCGAGACCCACCCGCTGCCGTACATGCCGACCAGGCCGTTCCGGGTCAATGCGGGCGCGCTCCACTCGTACACGCTCGGCCCCGACAACCGCACCAACTACCTGAGCGAGGTGGGCTCCGGCAGCGCCCTGCTGGCCGTGGGCGCCGACGGCCGCACCCGGCGGGTCGTGGTCGGCCGCGCCAAGCTGGAGTCCCGGCCGCTGCTGGAGATCCGCACCCACGCCGAGGACGGGCGGCTGGTCAGCCTGACCGTGCAGGACGACTGGCACGTACGGGTGCTCGGCCCGGGCGGGAAGGTCCTCAACGTCACCGAGCTGCAGACCGGTGACGAACTGCTCGGCTACCTGGCCACGGACAAGCGCCATGTGGGCCTGCCCATCGGCGAGTTCTGCAAGGAGGTCTGAGCCCGATGGGCGAGCTCGCAGCGGACGCGCCGGACGGGATGGGATCCCTGGTCCAGCGGCTGTTCGACGCCAAGGACGACGGCCTGCCCTATCTGACACACCGGCAGGAGACCGTCACCCGGGAAGAGTTGCGGGAACGGGTCGCCAAGCAGGCCGCGGTGTTCGCCGGATACGGCATCGGTCCTGGCAGCACCGTGGGCCTGCGGACACCGCCCAGTTTCACCCAGGTCGAGGTGCTGCTCGCGCTCTGGCGGCTCGGCGCCCAGGTGATGCTCTTCGACTTCCGGCTCAAACCCGCCGAGGTGGCGGCGCTCTGCGCCTCCTGCCGGCCGCAGTTCATGGTCAGCGCCGGTTCCAACGTCCGGGCGGCCTTCGGCTTCCGGCCCGAGTACGAGGTCGCCACCGAGTGCCGCAGGACCGGCGGGCCGGCCACCACCGGGCACCGGCTGGTCCAGTTCAGCTCGGGCTCCACGGGACGGCCGAAGGTGATCGGCAGGACCCCCCGGTCGCTCGCCGCCGAGGTGGAGCGGTTCGCCGCGATCCCCGGTATGCCGGGCGAGGGCGACCGGCTGCTGCTGCTCAGTTCGACGGCCCACAGCTTCGGTCTGATCGCCGGGCTGCTGCACTCCCTCGCGGCCGGTGTCTCCGTGGTCTTCGCGCCCCGGGTCTCGGCCCGCGACATCCTGGCGACCGCGGTGGACCACCGCATCACCGCCCTGTTCGGGGTGCCGATGCACTACGAGCTGCTCGCCGCCGCGATCGACGCTCCCGAACTGCCCGAACTGCGGGTCGCGGTGTCGGGCGGCGAGCTGATGCCCCCGGAGGTCGCGGCGCGGTTCACCGAGCGGTACGGCGTGCCGGTCGGCGAGTCCTACGGGACGACGGAGACCGGTGTGGTCGCCATGGACGCCAGTGGCGCGCTGCGGCCGTCGGTCGGCCGGGCCGCGCCCGGTGTGGTGCTACGGGAGCACCGGGGCGAACTGGATGTCGTGCTGGAGGAGTCGCCGTATCTCTTCGACTCGGGTGGCACCCAGTACGCGGACGGCTGGCTGCACACCCGGGACCGGGCCACGGTGGACGGCGCCGGTGCGGTCCGGGTGCACGGCCGTGCCGACTCCCTCGTCGTGATCGGCGGTCTCAAGGTGGATCTCACCGAGGTGGAGAGCGTGCTCCGCGAGCACCCCGCGGTCGAACAGGCGGTCCTGGTCCATGAGGACGTGACGGAGGCGTACGTCGCGCTCGCCGCCGGTGCCGTGCCGCCGTCCCCGGAGGAGCTGCTGCGCTGGTGCCGGGAGCGGCTGGCCGACTACAAGCTGCCCCGGGTGATCCGGCTCCTCGAGGCCCTGCCCCGCACGTCCAACGGGAAGCTGGTGCGCCAGGCGGCGGCGCTTCAGGCGGCCGTGGCCGGTGGCGCGTAGCCCGGCCGGGCTCGTCGCGGACTGTCCGACCACCCCCGCCACACCTCCGCACACCTCTTCAACTGATCCTGCACGGGAGATTTCTGATCATGAGCACGTCGACACTGGAAGACGAGATCCGCGAGTTCGTCTTGACCACGGTCATCGACGAGATGAACATCCTGATGAGCCGCGACGGGATCACGGACGAGAGCCCGGTGACCGTCGGCGGGCTGGACCTGGACTCACTGAGCCTGATCGAGCTCACCCTGCGGCTCGAGTCGCGGTTCGGCGTGGAGATACCGGACACCGACATCGAGCCCCTCGCCTCCCTGACGCTCGGCGGGCTCGTCACCGAGGTCGTCCGGCGCGGTGCGAAGGCATGAGCACGGAAGCCGCCTCGCTGATCACCGCCGGCACCGTCCGGGAGCTGCTGTCGGACCGCAAGATCTTTCCCGGGGTGCCCGACGACCTCGGCGAGGACGCCGAACTGGTCCTGGACTCCCTCGGGCTGGTGTGGCTGCTGCACGTGGTGGAGGAGCGCTACGGCCTGGTCGTGGAGCCCACCGACGAGGACATCGCCGGACTGACCTCGCTCCGGCGGCTCACCGGGTATCTGCGCGCGGCCCAGGCGGAGCGGGAGGAAGGGGGCGGCCGCGATGAGCGGTGAGGTGACGGTGACCGGATTCGGTGTGCGCACCGCGTTCGGCACGGGTGCCGAGGCCCTCCGGCGCGGGGTCTTCGCGGGGGTCCCCGCGTTCGCGCCCACCACGCGGTTCGACACCGGCCCGTACCGTACGCCGATGGCCGCCGCCGCCCCGGACGGGCCCGACGCGGTCGAGGACTGGGCGCTGCGGCACGCGCTCGCCCGGTGCGGGGACGAGGCCCTCGACATGGCCGGCCTCGGGCCGGGCACGGAGGCGGCGGTGCTGCTCGGTGTCGCCGGTGACCACACCAGCGTGACACGGTACTGGCGGGGCGCCGCCGGGTCCCTGCTCGTCCCGGGCGATCCGGGCGGCCCGGGTCCGGGCGATCCGGGCGATCCGGGCGGCGGTTCGGGAAAGGGCGGTGACTCCGGGCGGGGAGAGCCCGCCCGGGTCCGCTCCACAGGCACGGCGGCGAACCGGCTCGCGGACGCCGGAGCGCACGGGCGCGCGGACACCGGGGGGCGTCCGAAGGCGGCGGCGGACGGGGCGGCGGGCGCCGCCCCCGGCCACCGTCCGGGCGGGGAAGCGACCCCGCACACCGGAGGAGCGGCGGCGAAGCGCGTCGCCGACGCCGTGCCCGCGTACCTCACCGAGCTGCTGGCCGGCCGGCTCGGTCTGACGGGGCCGCGGCTCACCTTCACCAACGCCTGTGTGGCGTCCGCCGCCGCGATCATCCACGCCTGCCGGCTGATCTCCTCGGGCCGGATCGACGTGGCGGTCTGCGCGGGCGGATATCTGGTGGAGGAGGAGACCTTCGGCAAGTTCGACTCCGGCCGGGCGCTGTCCCGCGACGGCATGGTGCGCCCGTTCAGCGCCGACCGCAGCGGGCTGCTGCTGGGCGACGGGGTGGCGGCCGTGGTGCTGGAGTCCGCCGAGCACGCCCGGCGCCGCGGTGCCCGGCCGCTGACGACCGTGGTGGGCTGGGGCGCGGCCACGGACGCCCACCACATCGCCCAGCCGCACCCGGAGGGCGCCGGACTGGCACGCGCCGCGCGGCAGGCCCTGCGGCTCGCGGGCGACCCGGACGCGGCGGCCCTCGGCTATGTCAACGCCCACGGCACCGGCACCAAGTACAACGACGGGGCCGAGACCCGCGGACTGCGCGCCGTCTTCCCCGAGCGGGCCGAGGCGGTACCGGTCAGCTCCACCAAGAGCACCACCGGCCACCTCCTGGAGGCGGCGGGCGTCGTGGAGTTCCTGATCACGATGCTGGCCCTGACGGACGGCGTACTGCCGCCGACCGCCGGGTTCACCCGGCCGGACCCGGAGTGCGATCTGGACTGCGTGCCGAACCGGCCGCGCCAGGCCGACGTCCGCCGGGCCCTCACCGTCAACGCCGCCTTCGGGGGCGCCAACACCGCACTCGTCCTGGAGCGGCCATGACGACCGGGAAGACGGTACTGCGCGCTCCCCTCGGCATCCTCGCCACCGCCACGGCGACGTACGGCACCGGTCGGGACGACGACATCACGCTGCCGAGGCTCCCCGGCTTCGTCGAGTCGGCCTTCAGCCCACTCGCGTTCGAGGCCGCCCGGCGGTGTCTGACCGAACGGCCCGGGGACGGCTCCCGCACCGCCGTGGCGCTGGCCACGCTGATGGGCGACACCACCACCGCGGATCTGGCCAGCCGGCGCATGGTCTCCGGGCGGGTCCACAACCCGCTGCTGTTCATGCAGGCCACCGCCAACTCCGTACTCGGCTACACCAGCCAGGAGTTCGGGATCACCGGACAGATGTTCAGCCTCTCCACCGTCGACGACCCGGTGGGTGAACTGCTGGCCATGGCGGATCTGCTGCTGGAGGACCCGGAGCTGGACCGGGTCCTGGTGCTGGGCGTGGAGCTGGGCGGCGGCGAGCGCGTGGCCGCCGCGTACCGGGAGCTGACGTCCGGCACCGGACGGCCGGTGCCGGACCTCCCCGGGTCCGGGGGCCTGGCGGCGGCGGTGCTGCTCGGCAGGGCCTGCGCCGAGGCACCGGTGACGGTCCGCTCGGCCGAGACGTACGACGCGGACGGCACCGACGGCACTGACGGCACCGCGGACGCCGGGCGTCCCGGAAGCATCCAGGGCCTGTTCGACCTGGCCGCCGTCCACCGGCGGCTGCTGCGGGACGGCGGCAGCCACCTCCTGGTCACGGAGCCGGACACACGGCGCGGCCCCACCGCCTTCGTGCTCGGCACCGACCCGCAGGCTCCCCCGAAGGCGCTCCCCGCAGGAAACGAGACGGAGACCCATGCTCATCAGTAGGCAGGAGCGGGCGCGGATCTGCTCCGACACGGAACTCGGCGCCGGCAACGTCCTGCACCGTCTGAAAGCGTACGGCCGCGCGCCCGGCGAACTCGCGCTGCGGACGGACGGCACCTGGCGGGCGCCCGACGGCAGCCGTCCCGAGGTGCTGACGCTCGGACAGCTGTACGAGGCGGTCGAGACGTACGCGGGCTGGTACGCGGCCCATGGTGTGAAGCCCCGCGACCCGGTCGCCGTGCACACGTACTCCAGTGCCGAGAACGCGGTGAACTACCTGGCCCTGACCTCCCTCGGCGCCATCCCGTCGCTCGTCAACGGCAATCTGCGCCCCGAGATCGCGCGCGAGTACGTGCGCCGTCAGGGTGCGGTGGGCGCGTTCACGGACGCGGAGCACCACGCCGTGCTGTCGGGCCCGGAGGGCGACGGCCCGGGGCTCGGCTTCTGTGTGACGGCGGCGGAGATCCGGCCGGAGTTCCGCGAGCGGCTGCCGAAGGCGTACCCGTACCGGCACGACCCCACCGACCCGGTGATCATCTCGCACTCCTCCGGAACCACCGGCATGCCCAAGGGAGTGCCGCACACCCACCGGACGCTGATGTACTCGCAGGTGCACCGGCTGCGCTACTCCAGCGGGGCGGACATGGCGCGCACCCTGGTGGCGCTGCCGGGACCGCACAACGCCGCCATCGCGACCCTGCTGTACTGCCTGCTGCTGCGCGCGGACGTCAAACTGCTCTCCGGCCGGCGCGGTGCCGAGGTGCTCGACGCGATCGAGGAGTACCGGCCGAGCACGGTGCTGGCGTTCGCCGGGACCTTCGGCGAGATGGCCGGTGAGGATTTGGCGGCCCGTGATCTGAGCAGCGTCGAGGTGTGGTTCAACACCGGGGACGCGGCGCACGAGGCGCACATCCGGGCCCTGGTGCGGCACGGCGGCCACGAGCAGATCGAGAGGAACGGCACGGACCTGCGCCGCAGGCGGGTCGAGGGTTCCGTCTTCGTCGACGGGCTCGGCTCCTCCGAGGTCGGCCACTCGCTCTTCCACAACCGGCACACCAAGGACACGTCCGCGTACTCACGCTGTATCGGCAAGCCGTTCAGCTTCGCCGAGGCCGCCGTGCTCGCCGAGGACGGCACCCCGCTGCCACCGGGTGAGATCGGCCGCCTCGGGCTGAGGTCGCCGACGCTTTCGCCCGGTTACTGGAACGACTCGCTGACCTGGAACCGGATGCGGCTGGGCGGCTACTGGCTGCCCGGTGACCTCGCCTACCAGGACGAGGAGGGCAACTTCTACCACCTGGACAGGGCGACGGACGCCATCCGGACCCGCGCCGGGATCCTGTTCAGCACCCGCACCGAGGAACTGCTGCTGCGGGAGCTGCCCGAGCTCGCGGACTGCACGGTCGTCGGGGTCGCCCCGGAGGGCGTACGGGCGGACTGGGAAGGCGACGGAGAGGCCGAGGCGTACGCGCTGCTCCAGCTCGCGCACGAGGGTGACGGTACCGCCGACGGCGGCGACACCGAGGAGTGGACCGGGCGCGTCAACGCGGTCCTGTCGGGTGCCGGATTCCCGCCGGTGGCCCGGGCCCTGCGGATGAAGCCCGGCGATGTGGCCAAGGGCGCCACCGGCAAGGTTCTCAAACGAGTGATGCGCGACAGGTTCGCGGCCGAGGAGCACGCATGAGCACGGGCACGGACACGGGCACGGATGCCGGCGGAGTCAACCACCGCGCCGAGACCGTCGAGGCGTACCGGCTGTGGTGGCAGCACGACGCCCACTGGTACCAGGGGGTGGCGGCGCGGTTCGGGCAGGAGGCCGCGAACGAGATCAACGCCGAGGCGCTGCGCAGGGTCGCCCTCCACGTCGGGCAGCGCGTCACCCGCCGGTCCGGCGCCCTCCCCGACAGCGGTGACAACGGCAAGGACCTGGAGGAGCTGCGCCGCCGCTACGACGAGTGCGGTGACCGGATGTTTCCCCGGGAGCTGCGCAACGCCTCCACCGAGGTGGAGGACGACGATCTGATCGTGCTCACGCTGCGGCGGAACTTCGCCATCACCATGGTGCGGATGGCCGGTTCGCTGGAGGGCTACCGGTGCCCGTGCACCGCCATCCACGCGGGCTGGTCCGAGGGGCTCGGCGTGACGCTGACGGAGAACCGGGCCGAGAGCTGCCTGCGGGACGGCGACAAGGCGTGCCGTCTGCTGATGCGGGTCGCCACTCCCCTCGCCCGCGACACACGCGATTCGGAGGACTGAGCCGTGCGAGTACTTGTCGCCGGGGCCACCGGAGTGATCGGGCACCCGCTGGTGGGCGCGCTGCGGGCGCGGGGCCACGAGGTGAGCGCGCTGGTGCGTCAGGGGTCGCGGGCGCGGGCCCCGGAGGCGGACCAGGTCGTGGTCGCCGACGCCCTCGACCGCGAGGCCCTGCTGTCGGCGGTGTCGGCCGCTCGGCCCGAGGTGGTCGTCCATCAGATGACGGCGCTGCGGCTGCTGCGCGACGACCCTCCGGCGGCCTTCGCCCTGACCGCGCGGCTGCGTACCGAGGGCACGGCCCATCTCGTCGAGGCGGCCCGGGCGGCCGGTGCGCGGCGGCTGGTCGCGCAGTCCGTCGCCTTCGCCGCCGCCCCGGCCGGGGAGCCGGTCCTCGACGAGGACGCGCCGCTGTACGTGGACGCGCCCGACCCCGGCTGGGCCGCCACCGTACGGGCCGTAGCCGAGCTGGAGCGGCTGGTACCGGACAGCGGGCCCGTCGCCGGCGTGGTGCTGCGGTACGGCACGCTGTACGGCCCCCGGACCGCGTACGCCCGTACCGGCGGGACCGCCCGGGCGGTGCTGGCGGGAAAGCTCCCGCTGCCCGGGGGCGGCGCCGGGATCATGTCGTTCCTGCACGTCGAGGACGCCGTGGGGGCCACGGTGGCGGCCGTCGAGTCGGAGGCCACCGGGGTGTTCCATGTGACGGACGACGACCCGGCCCCGGCCGCGCAGTGGCTGCCGCACTACGCCCGGATGCTGGCCGGCCCGTCCCCTCGTACGATCCCGGCGGCGCTCGCGCCCCGCCTGCTCGGCTGGTTCATGGCCCATCAGCTCACGGCGGCACACGGCGCGGCCAACGACCGGGCCCGTACGGCGCTGGGCTGGAAGCCGCTGCGGCCGAGCTGGCGCGACGGGCTGGGCCGGGAGTGAGACGGACCGGGCCGGAAATGACCGGGCCCGGTGACGCCCTCGCCGTCGGTGTGATCGGTGCGGCCACCCCGGGCTGTCGGCCGGAGGAAACGAAGGGACGTGCGGTGAGCGAAGGAGACGTGCGGTGAGCAGGGTGAGCACGGGCGGGAACGCCTCCCGGTCATGGCCCGTCCTCCTGGTCGTGGTCTGCGCCCAGATGCTGATCTGGCTGGACACCTCGGTCCTCAACGTCGCCGTCACCACGCTGGCCGACCCGGTCCGGGGCCTGGGTGCGACCCCCGCCGAACTGGAGTGGGTGGCGAGCGCCTACACCCTGGTCTTCGCCGGCACCCTCTTCGCGGGCGGCGCGCTGGCCGACCGTTTCGGCCCCCGGACGACCCTCCTCGCCGGTCTGGCGCTGTTCGGTGCCGCCTCCGGTGCCGGAGCGTTCGCCGGAAGCCCGGCCTGGCTCGTCGTGGCGCGCGCCTTCATGGGCGCGGGCAGTGCGCTGCTGATGCCCGCGACCCTGTCGGTCATCGTGCAGAGCACGCCGGAGGAGAAACGCACCCGGGCGATCGCGATCTGGAGCTCGTCCAGCGGTCTGGGCGTGGCCGTCGGCCCGGTCGTGGGCGGTGCGCTGCTCAGCCACTTCTGGTGGGGTTCGGTGTTCCTGGTCAATGTGCCGATCGTCGCCCTGTGCCTGGCCGGGGTGGTGGCCGTCGTCCCCGGACTGAAGGGCCCCGGACGCAGGGTGCTCGATCTGCCGGGGCTGTCCCTGTCGGTGCTCGGCCTCGGCGGTGTGGTCTACGCGATCATCGAACTCGGTAACGGACAGTCCTGGTACGGCCCGCACGTCCTGCTGCCCCTGGTCGTGGGCGGTGTGCTGCTCACCGTGTTCGCGGCCGGTCAGCGCAGGTCCCCGGCGCCCAGCCTGGACCTGCGGCTCTTCCGGCAGCCAGGATTCACTGCGGGGAGCGTGGTGCTCCTGCTCGCGTTCATGGCGCTGGCCGGGCATCTGTTCTACGCGGCGTTCTATCTCCAGGGGCCCCGCGGGCTCTCTCCCGCCGACGCCGGAACGGTGATGATCGCCGCCGCGGTCGGCATCGTCCTGGGCAGTCAGGCCTCCCCGGCGGTCAGCCGGTGGCTGTCGGCCCGCTGGACGGTCGCCGCCGGAATCCTGGCCACGGCCGCCACCTACGTCGGCTACGCGTGGCTCGACGGGCGGACCCCGCTCTGGGTCATCGCCGCACTGCTGTGGATCCAGGGCTTCGGCATGGGCCTGGTCGGTACGCCGGTCACGGCCGTGATGATGAGCGGGGTGCCGCCGCAGCTCGCGGGCGCGGGCTCGGCCGTCAACAGCGTCACCCGGCAGGTCGGCGGGACGCTCGGGGTGGCGATGGCCGGTTCGATCCTCTCCGGCGTGTACCGGGAGCGGATGGCGCACGCCGATCTGCCCGGCGCCGCGCGGGGTCTGCCACCCGCCGCCGAGGAGCAGGCCCGGACGTCCGCCGAGGCGGCGCGCTCACTGGCCGGTTCGCTGCGGCTGCCGGAGCTGGCGGCCGCGGCCGACCGCGCCTTCCTCGACGCGATGTACGCGGCCACGCTCTCCATCGCCGCACTGGCCCTGGTCGGCTTCGCCGTGTCCGTCGTGGGACTGCGGGTACGGACGGCACGCCCCCGGGACGTCCCGGAACGACCGACACGGGACGAACAGGTGGAAACCGCGTAAGGACCGGCACAACAGGCGTCAGCAGGAGAGGGACGACACGATGGCACAGGCAACGGCCCGTTCGGTCTTCGTCACCGGGGGAAACAGGGGCATCGGACTGGCCATGGCCCGCCGCTTCGCGGCGGCGGGCGACCGGGTCACGGTGACCTACCGCGGCGACGAACCGCCCGCGTCCGAGGGCTTCCTCGCCGTACGGTGCGATGTGACGGACAGTCAGCAGGTGGACCGGGCCTTCAAGGAGGCCGAGGCGGCCCACGGTCCGGTCACGGTCCTGGTCGCCAACGCCGGGGCCACCCATGACCGTCTGCTGGTGCGGATGAGCGAGGCCGACTTCACCTCCGTCATCGACACCAACCTCACGGGCGCCTTCCGGGTCGCGCAGCGCGCGGTGCGCGGCATGCTCCGCGCAGGCCACGGCCGTATCGTGCTGATCTCCTCCACGGCGGCCCTCCACGGCGCCGCCGGGCAGACCAACTACGCGGCGGCGAAGGCGGGGCTGGTCGGCTTCGCACGGTCGCTGACCCATGAACTCGGCCCCCGGGACATCACCTGCAACGTGGTGGCGCCCGGTCTGACCGAGTCGGACATGAGCCGTGCGCTCACCGAGGAACAGCGCCGGAACCTGCTGCGGCAGACCCCGGCCGGACGCCTGGCCCGCCCCGAGGAGGTCGCCGACGCGGTGGCGTTCCTGGCCGGTGCCGGTTATGTGCGCGGCGCCGTGATCCCGGTCGACGGGGGCGCGGGGCTGGGGCACTG
>NZ_VJZE01000233.1 GCF_009377205.1 Streptomyces phyllanthi | reverse complement strand
AGCGCCCCTGGGGATGGGACGTGGATGGGACGGGTAGGGGCGGCGGGGGCGAAAAAGCCCCCTAGAACACCACCAGCGCCCGACCGCCCTTCCCCGCCACCATGTTCTCGAACGCCGCCGGGATCCCCTCCAGCCCGATCCGTTCCGTCACCAGCGCCCCCAGGTCCAGACGCCCCGCACCCACATGCCCGGCCAGCACCGGCAGGTCCCGCGCCGGGTCGGAGTTGCCGTACACGCAGCCGGAGAGCGTCCGGCCCCAGTGGAAGATCTCCATCGCGTTGAAGGTGACCTCCTGGTCCTTGCCTCCGATACCGACGACCGTGGTGCGGCCACCCCGCCGCGTGGAGTCCCAGGCCGCGCGGATGGCCGCAGCACGCCCCACGCACTCCACCGCCACGTCCACGCCCTGCTTCCCGGTGAGCGCGCGGATCTCACGCGCCGTGTTCCCGGAGACCACGACGAAGTCCGTCGCACCCGCCGAACGGGCCAGTTCCTCCTTCGCCGGGGAGACATCCACGGCGATCAGCCGCGAGGCACCCGCGATCCGGGCCGACTGGAGCGCCGCCAGACCGACACCCCCGGCCCCGAACACCGCCACGGTCTCCCCGGGCCGGACCTGCGCCGAGTGATGGACGGCGCCGTACCCGGTGAGAACCGCGCAGCCGAGCAGCGCCGCGTCGGCGAGCGGAACGCCGTCCGGCGCGGGAAGCACGCAGTCGGCGGACACCACCGTCTCCTCCGCGAACGCGGCCACGTTGAGACCGGGGTGAAGGTCCGCCCCGTCACGGACGCGCCGCGCGTACACGTCCCCCACGCCCGTCAGCGCGTTCGCGCACAGCCACACCTCACCCAGCGAGCAGGCAGGGCAAGCACCGCACGAAGGAGACCAGTTCAGGACCACCCCCTCGCCCGGCGCGAGATGGGTGACGTCGGGGCCGACGGCAACCACCGTGCCCGCGCCCTCGTGGCCGAGCACCGCGGGCACCGGCACCCGCAGGGTGCCGTCGGACAGGGACAGGTCGGAGTGACAGACCCCGGCGGCGGCGAGCCGGACCCGTACCTGTCCGGGTCCGGGCGGCGGCAGTTCGATCTCGGTGATCTCCAGCGGAGCCCCGACGGCGGGCAGGACGGCGGCACGGACCCGGGTGGTCATGAAGGACGGCTCCTCAGAACTGGAGGGACTTGGTCTGGAGATACTCGCCCAGCCCGTGCGTACCGAGCTCGCGCCCCACACCCGACTGCTTGTAACCACCGAACGGGGCCAGGGGGTTGAAGCGTCCGCCGTTGATGTCCACCTGGCCGGTGTCGAGCCGTCGCGCGAAGGCCACCGCCTCCGCCTCCTCGCCCGCCCACACGGCACCCGCGAGCCCGTACACCGTGCCGTTGGCGATCCGTACGGCGTCGTCCTCGTCCTCGTAGCGCATGACCGAGAGGACCGGCCCGAAGATCTCCTCCTGGGCGATGGTCATCCCGGGTGTCACATCCGCGAAGACCGTCGGGCTCACGAAGTAGCCCCTCTCGTAGGGGGATTCCACGCCGCCCGCGACCAGCCGCGCGCCCTCCGCGACACCCTTCTCGATGTAACCCCGCACGCGTTCCCGCTGCTTGGCGCTGACCAGCGGGCCGATGCGGTCGCCGTACTTCGCGGCGGCCTCGGCGGCCAGCCCGACCGCCCGCTCGTACTGCGAGGCGTGGACGAGCATGCGGGTCCAGGCGCTGCACGTCTGGCCGGAGTTGGACATGACGTTGGCGACGCCCACGTGCACGGCCCGCTCCAGGTCGGCGCCCGGCAGGATGACGTTGGCGGACTTGCCGCCGAGTTCCAGGGCCACCTTCTTGATCGCCGCTCCGGCCGTCGCGGCGATCTGCCGGCCGACCGCCGTGGAGCCGGTGAAGGACACCAGGTCCACCCCCTCGTGCTCGGCGAGCGCCTGGCCGGCGACCGGGCCGAGGCCGGTGACGAGGTTGAAGACACCGGCCGGGATGCCGGCCTCGTCCACCGCCTCGGCGAAGAGCTGGGCGGTGAGCGGGGTGTCCTCGGCCGGCTTCAGCACGATCGTGCAGCCGGCCGCCAGGGCCGGGGCGACCTTGGCGACGATCTGGTGGAGCGGGTAGTTCCAGGGCGTGATGGCGCCGACGACGCCGACGGGCTCGTGGTGGACGGTCGAGTTGCCCACCTTCTCCTCGAAGGCGTATGTCGCCGCCAGCTCGGCGTACGACCCGGCGACCAGCACCGGCAGCCCCGCCTGGACCTTCTGCGCGAACGGCGGCGGAGAGCCCAGCTCGGCCGTGACGGTCCCGGCGATCTCGTCCTGGCGGGCGGCGAGTACGTCCCGGAGGGCGCCGATGAGGGCGCCCCGCCCGGCGGGCGGGGTGGCGGCCCAGCCGGGGAGGGCGGCGCGCGCGGCCCGTACGGCGGCGTCGACGTCCTCGGCCGTGCCCGCGGGGACGTGGCCGATCACCTGCTCGTCGGCCGGGTTCACGACCGCGATCGTGTCCGTCCCGGCGGCGGGCCGCCAGGCGCCGTCGATGTATATGCCGTCGTGTGCCTTCATGGCGTTCCTCCCGGGCGTTCCTCGTCGTCCGGCTCCTAAACTAGCGACGTTAGTTTTCTGCGCTCTACCCACCCGGACCTGCGCGTGACGCGGCTCACACGGGGCGCTTCGGCCCCTGGGTGGCCGTCAGATGGGCGAAGACCACGACGTTGCCCGAGTAGCCGGTCTTCCGGTCGTACCGGCCGGCGCAGGTGATCAGCCGCAGCTCCGGGCGGTTCCGGATGCCGTAGACCTCCCGGTCGGGGAAGTGCGCCTTCTCGTACGTCCTGACCGCGTCCACGGTGTAGACGGCGGTGACCCCGTCGGCACGCCTGGCCTCCACGACGCGCCCGGGCCGGATCGCGTCGAGGGCGGCGAAGACGGCGGGCCCGGTCCTGGTGTCGCGGTGGCCGACGACGACGGCCGTACCGGGCTCGCCGGGCGCGGGGCCGCCCTCGTACCAGCCGACCAGTTCGGGGTCGTCCTGCGGAGGGGCGGGGAGTCTTCGCCGGCGGTCGAGGCGGAGGCCGACCACGGGTGCCGAGATGTCGAGGTACGGGATGGCCAGGGAGGTGGCCCGGGAGCGCGCGAGCGGCCGGAGCGGCGGCGCGGTCATGGGCGGCCCCGCGGTGGGGGCCGGTTCGGCGGGAAAGAGCCGCCGGGACCCCGGCACGCCTGGTGCCCCCGCACCACGCGCGTCCGTGCGGGCCCCGGCGGAGCCTGCGGGACCGTTGTCCTGAGCCCACCAGACGCCGCCCGTCACCAGGGAAACGGTCACGACGATCGTCCGTGTCAGGCGGTAGGCACGCGTCCTGTACCAGGGCCTCCGGACGCGGCTACGCCGCGCCATCGGCACGGCGGCGCAGCCGGAAGTACGCGGCTCCGCCGACCGCGACCAGACCGGCGGCCACCATGCCCGCGACCGGCGCGCCCCCGAGCGGCCCGAAGCCCTGCGGCTGTGCGAGACCGCCGCCTCCGGCGGGAGGCCCGCCGTTCGGCATGTCCGGACCCGCGTTCCGGTCCGCGTTCCGGTCGGCGTCCTGGCCGGAGTTCCGCTCCGCGCCCCGTTCGGTGTCCTGGCCGCCGTTCCGCTCCGCGTCCCGGCCGACGTTCCGCTCCGCGCTCCGCCCGGTGTCCTCGGCGGCCTCCTGCTCCTTGTCCGGGCCGGCGTCCTGTTCGGTGCCCGGTTCGGTCTGCCCCTCGGAGTCCGGTCCGGCGGCCGGCGTCTCGTTCCGGCAGTCGACCTTGAAGAACTTCTGCTTGCCTGCGCCCATGCCGCCGTCGGTCCTCCAGGTCAGCTTGTACTGCCCTTCGGGAAGCGCCATGGTGCCGTCCGTCCGGCCCTCGCCCGCGGCGAGCGTGAGATGCCCCGAGAGCTGGGCGGCGCCCGACCGCGCCGGCTGCGGCTCGATGGTCCACGCGAGGCCCGGGACCACGTCGAAGGAGGCGGCTTCCAGGTAGAACTCGCAGGCCCCCGGCTGGTTGGGGTCCACCGGGGCGTCGGCGTCCTCGATGCGGACGGTGACGTCGCCGTTGTCGCCGGGAGCCGCGACGGCGGCCGGTACGGCGAGCAGGGCGGTTCCCGCGGCGGCCAGCGCCGCGAGGGTGAGAGTGCCCGGGTGCGCCCCCGAGCGGCGCGGGAGGGACGACGAGGTGGGCATGCGGGACCTCCGGGTCAGGTGATAGTCACACAATTCGCGCTTGTCGCCTGACTCTCTGTCACATTCGCGTCGGCCGGGACCACCGGCCACGCCTCGGGGACGCCTCATGGACCGTCAGATTTCGCTCTTCCGGCCCAAGGAGGCCGCAGAAGATCCGCGGCTCGTCCCACCGTCGTCCTCCGGCCCCTTCCCCGGCTTCGCGCGCGACCGCAGCGCCGTACCCGAGGAGAGCAGCAACAGCACGCCGAGCATCACGAACGGCGCGGCCACACCGGCGACTCCGGCCACGAGTCCCGCGGCGGCGGGCGCGGCGACCTGGCCGAGCCGGTTGCCGGTGAGCCGCAGCGCGAGGGCGGTGGAGCGGGCGTCGTCCGGGGCGGCCTGCACGACCGTGGTCATGGACAGCGGCTGCCCGACACCCAGGCAGAACCCGAGGACCGCGAGCATGACGGCGAGCGCCCACACCGGCACGGGCAGCGCCATGCCGGCGCACAGCACGGCGCCCACCAGGCAGGTCACGGTGAGCAGCGCGGTCCGGCCGAGCAGCCGCAGCATGGGCGTCATCACGAGCCGGCAGGCGATGGTGGCCGCGGCGCGCAGGCTGAGCAGTACGCCGATCACGGACGGTGCGATACCGCGGTCCTCGCCGATCACCGGCAGGTACGCGGTCAGGATGTCCGTCGCGGACAGCACGGCGAGACTGATGAAGATGCCCGCGGGCACGCCCCGGGTGCGCAGGATGCGGTGCACCGGGACGCGTTCGCCGTGTTCCGTACGGGACTTGGGTGCCGTACGGCGCTCGATGCGCCACAGCGAGGTGAACGCGACCGCGGCCCCCGCGCCCGCCACGAGCAGCGCGAGCGCGCTGGTGCCCGCCATGTCCGGGCCGCCGATCAGCGTGCCCGCGGCGATCGGGCCGACGAGCTGGCCGAGTGAGGCGCCGATGGTGAAGTGGCCGAAGTTGCGGTCCTGTTCACGCGGCGCGGACTGACGGGCCACGATCGACTGGGCGCCGATGACGAAGGACAGGTGCCCGAGCCCCATCACTCCGCTCCAGGCGGCCATCGCCGGAAGGGAGCCGGCGACACCGCTGAGCACGCAGCCGCCGGAGATGAGGACGACGCCGACGGGCAGCAGCGGGGCGCACCGCCCGTGGTCGGTACGGCGGCCCAGCGGTACGGCTGCGAAGAGCGGGAGCAGGGCGTAGACCCCCGCGATCACGCCGACCGCGCGCTCGTCGGCGCCCAGCGCGAGGGCCCGGTAGGACACGGCGGGCCGCGCCATCGACACCGCCCCCTGCGCGAAGCTGAAGGCGATGACGAGGCGGAGCAGCCAGCCGCGGCTCCCACCGGGCCTCACGTTGCCGTCCTCCTTGATGGTTCTGCGGTTCTCAACTGCCCCGCGGGGCTCAGATGATGCCGAACAGGATCCCCGCACCGAGGATGATCAGCGAGGTGATCGCCGCCCACTTGACCACGAACTTCGTGTGGTCGCCGAACTCGACCTTCGCCATACCGACGAGCACGTACACGGCCGGGACCAGCGGGCTCGACATGTGCAGCGGCTGGCCGACGAGCGAGGCGCGGGCGATCTCCAGCGGCGACACCCCGTGCGCGGCGCCGGCCTCGGCGAGCACCGGCAGAACACCGAAGTAGAAGCCGTCGTTCGACATGAAGTACGTCAGCGGAAGGCTCAGGAAGCCGGTGACGAGCGCCATGTGCGGACCCATGCCGCTCGGGATGCTGTCGACGATCCACTTGGCCATGGAGTCGACCATGCCGGTGCCCTGCAGGACGCCGGTGAAGACGGCGGCGGCGAAGACCATGCCGGAGACGTTGAGGACGTTGTCGGCGTGGGCGGCGAGCCGGGCCTTCTGGGCGGGAATGCCGGGGAAGTTGACGGTCAGCGCGAGCGCGGCACCGAGGATGAACAGCACCGGGATCGGTAGCCACTCCATGATCATCGCGGTGAGCAGGGCCACCGTGAGCAGCGCGTTGAACCAGTACAGCTTCGGGCGCAGGGTCTCGCGGTTGGGGTCCAGGCCCTGGAGCCGCACGTCCTCGGAGTCGGCGGCGTTCTCAGCGTTCTCGGCGTTCTCGGCGTCGGTGCCGGAGCCCGCGCCGCCCGTGGCCTTCGCCGTACGGCCCTTGTCGTTGCCGGAACCGCCGGAGGCACCCGCGCCGACGAGCACCGTCTCGGTCTCGGGCTCCGCCTCGGTGGTCTTCTCCTTCTCCAGGACGTCGCCCAGGCTCAGCGTGCCGAGGCGCTTGCGCTCGCGCAGACCGAGGACGTACGAGAGGACGAAGACGAAGAGCAGGCCGACGAGGAGCGCCGGGATCATCGGGACGAAGATCTCGCCCGCGTCGAGCTTCAGCGCGGTGGCGGCGCGGGCCGTCGGGCCGCCCCAGGGCAGGGTGTTCATCACGCCGTTGGCGGTGGCGGCGACGCCGGTCATCACGACCAGGCTCATCTTCAGGCGCTTGTACAGCGGGTACATCGCCGAGACCGTGATCATGAAGGTGGTCGAGCCGTCACCGTCGAGCGACACGATCGCGGCGAGCAGGGCCGTACCGACGACGATGCGCAGCGGGTCGGCCTTGCAGAACTTCAGGATCCCGCGGACGATCGGGTCGAAGAGCCCGACGTCGATCATGAGGCCGAAGTAGACGATGGCGAACATCAGCATCGCGGCGGTGGGCGCGAGCTGGCCCACCCCCTCGATGACGTAGTCGCCGAGCTTGGCTCCCTTTCCGACGAATACGCAGAAGAGCGCGGGGATCAGCACGAGCGCCGCGATCGGCGACATCTTCTTCATCATGATCAGGACCAGGAAGGTCGCGATCATGGTGAAGCCGAGGATGGTCAGCATGAGTTGGATTACCTAACGTTCGCCCTTGAACAGCCACCAGGGCCGGCGGTTGGAGCGACGTTAGGGCGCGTACACAACCGTTAACAAGACGTTGACATGCGAGCAATAAGCGCAAAACTCCAGGTCACAGCGTTGCCGCAGTTGGAGCGAGGGCAGGCACCAGGTCAACGGGCACGCCGTTGAGGACCGCGTTGCCCGACAGCGGGTCGAGTTGCGAGCCGTCCAGAAGCTGGTTGACGTTGGCGCCGGGGTCGAGCGCGGCATGGCTCATCCGGGTGCCGGGACGGTCGTGTCCCCAGCCGTGCGGGAGGCTCACGACACCGCGCCGGATGGCGTCGGTGATCTCCACGGGAGCGGTGACCTCTCCCCCGGCGCCCTTGATCCGTACGGCGTCCCCGTCGGCGATCCCGACGCGGGCGGCGTCGTCGGGGTGGATGTGCAGCGTGCAGCGGTTGGTGCCCCCGGTGAGGGCGGGCACGTTGTGCAGCCAGCTGTTGTTGGACCGCAGATGCCGCCGCCCGACGAGCACGAGCCCGTCGGGGCGCTCCCGCAGCGCCTCCCGCAGCCTGGGCAGGTCACCGGCGATCGGCCCCGGCAGCAACTCCACCTTCCCGCTGGGCGTCTTCAGCGGCTGCGGCAGCCGCGGCCGGAGGGGCCCGAGGTCGACGCCGTGCGGATGCGCGAGCAGCTTCTCCAGGGTCAGTCCGTCGGCTCGCGCGCCGAACCCCTCACCGTACGGGCCGAGGCGCAACATCATGTCGAGCCGCCGCTCGGGCCCGGTACCGCCGGTGAGCGCGGCGGCCAGCTCGCCCGGATCGCGCCCGTACACGGGCGAGTGGGCCTCCCTGACCGCCTTGCCCAGCGTCTGGTCGATGACCATGGCGTCCACGGCGGAGGGGTCGGCACCGTGCTTCCCCAAGCTCTCGGCTTCGCTCGAGCAGGGGAGACCCCAATCGGTGGCGGCGAGGACCAGCCGGGCGAGGATCTCGGTCTCGGCCATCCGGCCCTCCTCCAGGGGGACGGCGGCGGGGCTGTAGCGGGCCTGGTTGCGCACGGCGAAGGCGTTGAACGCGAAGTCGAAGTGCGGGGCCTGCGAGGGCGGGGGCGGCGGCAGGAGCACGTGCGCGTGGCGCGAGGTCTCGTTCAGGTACGGGTCGACGCTGACCATGAAGTCCAGTGAGCCGAGCGCCTTGTCGAGCCGGTCTCCGTCGGGCGCGGAGAGGACCGGGTTGGCGGCGACGGCGATGACGGCGCGCACGGGGGTGCCCTCGCCGGTCGCGGTGTCGATCTCCTCGGCGAGGGCGGACAGCGGCAACTCGCCCTTGGCCTCGGGGTGTCCGCTCACCCGGCTGTGCCAGCGCCCGAGCTGGAAGCCGTGTCCCGGACCGGCCGGTCGCGGTGTCTTGTCGGTGGCGGACAGCGGGAAGAGCGCCCCGCCGGGCCGGTCGAGGTTGCCGGTGAGCACGTTCAGCACGTCGACGAGCCAGCTGGCGAGGGTGCCGTGCGGGACGGTGCAGCTGCCGATGCGCCCATAGACGGCGGCGGTCGGCGCGGCGGCCAGCTCGCGGGCGAGCGCGCGGATCGTACCGGCGTCCACGTCGCACGCCTCGGCGGCGGCCTCCGGGGTGAACCCCTGGACGGCCTCGGCGAGTTCGTCGGCCCCCAGCACATGCGGGGCGAGCTCCCCGAGGTCGACGAGCTTCTCCTCGAAGAGGACGTACGCCATCGCGGCGAGCAGCAGCGCGTCCGTGCCCGGCCGGATGGCGACATGCCGGTCGGCGAGTTTGGCGGTGCGGGTGAGGCGCGGGTCGACGACCGTGAGGGTGCCGCCGCGCGCCTTGAGGGCCTTCAGCTTGCCGGGGAAGTCGGGGGCGGTGCACAGACTGCCGTTGGACTCCAGGGGGTTGGCGCCGAGGAGCAGCAGGTGGTCGGCGCGGTCGAGGTCGGGCACCGGTATGAGATTGGCGTCGCCGTACAGCAGTCCGCTGGAGACGTGTTTGGGCATCTGGTCGACCGTGGACGCGGTGAACACGCTGCGGGTGCCGAGGCCGGCGAGCAGGACGGGCGGGTAGAGGGCGCCCGCCATGGTGTGCACGTTCGGGTTGCCGAGGACGATGCCGACGGCGTTCGGCCCGTGCGTCTCGACGACTGTGCGCAGGCCCGCGGCGACGGCGTCGAACGCCTCCTCCCAGGTGGCCTCGCGCAGTTCCCCGTCCTTGCGGACCAGCGGGGTGCGCAGCCGGTCCGGGTCCCCGTCGGCCGCCCCGAACGAGGCCCCCTTGGGGCAGATGAACCCCTTGCTGAACACATCGTCGCGGTCCCCGCGGGCACGGGTGACGCGGGTGCCCTCGATGGTGAGGGTCAGCCCGCAGGTCGCCTCGCAGAGGGGGCAGATCCGCAGAGCCGTACGGGAGTCTGCGGTGGTGTCAGCGGTACGGGACACGGGTCCTCCGGGGGGCTGCGGCTGCGTTGACGCACGACTGCGACCGAGCATACCGACCGGTATGCATCTGGGGGAGTCCCCTGCCGGGCCGATCCCCGGCTCCTGGGGGCCGCGTCGGTCCGATCAGTCCAGGACCCGCGCCAGATACGCCCTCAGCAGCTCCCGCGCCTCCTCGATGATCCGCTCGTCCCCGTCCGGGGAGACCCGGAAGGCGAGCTGGACGAGGGTGTCGGCGGTTTCCACGGCGATGAGGAAGGTGCGGCGGAGGTCGTCGTCGGGGGTGCGGTCGATATAGCCGGAGAGGAGCTCGGTGAGGCGGTCCGCGACACGGTGGTTGGGCTCGGAGTGGAGGGCGCCGACCGGGATCTGGTTGCCGAAGTCGACGAGGGCGAAACCGGGCGCGGTGCGCTTCATGTCGAGGTACTCGTCGAGGACGGCGTCCATGGCCGTACGCCAGCCCGCTCCCCCGCCCGCCTCCCGGGCCGTCTCCCGCAGGCGCTCGGTGACGCGCTCCGTGAAGCGGTCGAGGTTGCGCTCGGCGAGGGCGTCGGCCATCGCGCGCTTGTTGCCGAAGAAGCGGTAGACCGAGCCGATGGGCACTCCGGCGCGCAGGGCCACGGCCCGGGTGCTCAGGGCGTCGTACCCCACCTCGTCGAGCAGGTCGGCGCAGGCGTCGAGGATCCTGGTCAGTCGTTCGGCGCTGCGGCGCTGCACGGGCGCGCGGCGCAGCGAGGTCGCTTGGGACACGGGCTTCATGATGCCTTTCGGGCGGAGTGCGACGAGCGTCCCGTACGGGTACGCCCTTCGGTACGGGCCGGGGGTGCGCCCCCACTCACCGTGGCGCCCCGGACGCTCCCGCTCCGGCTCGCGGCCGGCGTCGGCTCGGGCTCCGACTCCGTGATGTCCGCCGTGCTCTCGACGGGCTCTCCGTCGACGGCCCACACGGTGTGGTCGTCGGCGTACAGGCGGGCGGTGAGCCGGTGGGTGCCGCGCGGGACGAGGCGGCCGGGAAGGTGGTACTCGGTGGTGCGCAGACGGGTGAGGACCCGGCCGTCCAGAGAGAGGACGGCGGTGCCGCGTCCGGCCACGGCCACCGGTTTCACCCCGGCGGGCGAGAAGCGGAAACCGCGGACGGTCAGCCGTATGTCCCAACCCCCGTCGGCGTCCGGCTGGACCTCGATACCGATCTCGGGTGCGCCCGTCTCGTCGATCTCACGGTAGTGCCGTCCCCTCTCGTCCGTGGCGTCCAGCAGGTTGCCCACCGGTGACGCCGACACCCCTGTTCCTCGCTCCTGCGCCTCGCCGTCACCGCAGCCCGCCACGGAGCCGAGGAGGGCACAGACCGCGAGCGCAGCGAGACATCCGCGCGTCCACGACATGCGGGGGAGACTAGAGCACGCCTCCGACAGGCGGATCCCCCTGAGGTCGGGTTCTTCGGGTCCCGGCTCCTCCTGTGGTCGTGTCCCGCCTCCCGCGGACGCGGACCTCCCCTTGCGCCCCACCCCCCTGAATCCTACGGTGAGCCATAGGAATCAGGGACGAGGGAGCGATCATGAGCCGGGACGCGCGGAAGACCGCCGAGCTGCTGACCTATCTCTCCGGCTTCGGCAACGAGCACAGCTCGGAGGCCGTCCCGGGCGCGCTGCCGGTCGCCCGCAACTCACCCCAGCGCGCCCCCCTCGGGCTGTACGCGGAGCAGCTGAGCGGTACGGCGTTCACGGAGCCGAGGGCACAGAACCGGCGCTCCTGGCTGTACCGGATCCGCCCGTCGGCCGCGCACCCCGCGTTCACCCGCACGGACAACGGCACGATCCGCACGGGGCCGTTCACCGAGACGGTGCCGGACCCGAACCGGCTGCGCTGGAACCCGCTGCCGGAACCGCCGGAGGGCACCGACTTCCTCGCCGGCCTGTGGACCCTCGGCGGCAACGGGGACGCGACGCAGCGCACCGGTATGGCGGTGCACCTCTACCACGCCAACTCCTCCATGGACCGGGTCTTCAGCGACGCCGACGGAGAACTGCTGATCGTCCCCGAGCGCGGCGGTCTGCTGCTGCACACCGAGTTCGGGCGGCTCCCTGTGGAGCCCGCACAGATCGCGCTGGTCCCCCGCGGTGTCCGCTTCCGTGCGGAGCTGCTGGACACCTCGGCCCGCGGCTATGTGTGCGAGAACTACGGTGCGCCCTTCCGCCTCCCCGACCTGGGCCCCATCGGCGCCAACGGCCTCGCGAACGCACGGGACTTCCAGGCGCCGACAGCCGCGTACGAGGACGTCGAGGGCCCGGTGGAGGTGGTGAACAAGTTCTGCGGGAACCTCTGGACGGCCACCTACGACCACTCACCGCTCGACGTGGTCGCCTGGCACGGCAACCATGTGCCGTACCTCTACGATCTGCGCCGCTTCAATGTGATGGGCACCATCAGCTACGACCACCCGGACCCGTCGATCTTCACGGTGCTGACCTCGCCGAGCGACACCCCCGGGCTGGCCGGGGTCGACTTCGTCGCCTTCACTCCGCGCTGGCTGGTGGGTGAGGACACGTTCCGGCCGCCGTACTTCCACCGGAACGTGATGAGCGAGTACATGGGCCTGATCGAGGGCGCGTACGACGCGAAGACGGCCGGGGAAGGGGGCTTCGTGCCCGGCGGGGGCTCGCTGCACAACATGATGTCGGCGCACGGCCCGGACCGGGAGACGTTCGACAGGGCGAGCGCCGCCGAACTGCGGCCCCAGAAGCTCGACGACGGGCTCGCGTTCATGTTCGAGACGCGCTGGCCGATGACCGCGACGGCTCAGGCTGCCCGGGCGGAGCACCTGCAACAGGCGTACGACGACGTGTGGTCGGGCCTGAGGCGCCACTTCCGCCCGGCCGGCTGATCACCGCCCCCCGTTGCACTCGGCGCCCGCGACCGGTACGGATACCCAGGTGACCTCCTTCGCCCCGGACTCGATCGTCCTGAACCGCAAGCTGCCTCTCTGGTATCAGGTCTCGCAGTCCCTGCGCGCCTCGATCCTGGGCCGGTCACCCCAGGACCCGCTGCGCCTGCCGACCGAGGAGCAGCTCGCCGGGCACTACGGGGTGAGCGTGCTGACCATGCGGCAGGCGCTGAAGGAGCTGGAGGACGAGGGGCTGATCACCCGGCACCGCAGACGCGGCACGTTCATCGAGCCGAGCGCGCGGCGCGGCGCCCCCGTGCGGCTGCTCGGCTCGGTGGACGCGATCGTGGCCCAGCAGTCGGGGATGACGACCGAGCTGCTGGACCACGGGAAGTCTCCGGTTCCGGGCGAACTGGCCGATTACTTCCCGGATCTGGACGAGGTGGCGACGTACCACCGGCTGCGCGGCGACGAGAAGACGGGCGAGCCGACCAACCACGCCCGCAACTACGTGCGTCCCGAACTGGCCGGGCGCATCGACCGGGACGACCTGCTCCGCCGGCCCATGACGAAGGTGCTGCGGGACGTCGTGGGCGCGGACATCAGCCGTATCACCGACACCGTGGAGGCGCGGCTGGCCGACCCGGAGACGGCGCGTCTGCTGCGGGTGCCGCTGCTCAGCCCGATCCTGCACTACACGGGCGTCACGTACGGCGGGGACGGCCGGGTGCTGGACGTGGCGCTGATCCACTACCGCGGGGACCGCTTCTCCTTCACGGTCACCCTCGACGCCACGTGATCCCGTCGGCGCCCCGTCGTACGATGCCGGGCGTGACGCACGACGACGCTCCGCTGCTGGCGGACCTCATGCCGTGGTCCGTCGCCCCGCCGCGGCTGGGCCGGAGGTGGCCGGCGGCCCCCGACGCGGCCTCCCTGAAAGCCCGTTGGGACGCCCTGGTCAAGGCCGAGGGGCCCGACCGCGAGGCCCTGTTCGAGCCCACCCGCTCCCGTACCCCGCGCTCGGCGGTGACCCAGCTGCCGGGCCAGTCCAGCGGCACCGGGCGGCTGGAGCGCGAGTCGGGGCCCTGCCCGGAGCCCGTACGGGTCCTGCACGCCCCCTTCGACGAGCAGTGGCTCATCCCCGACCACCGGCTGATCGACGCCGCGCGGCCGGAGTTGTGGCGCGTGGCGGACGAGCGGCAGGCGTTCGCGGTGGAGCAGACGGTCGCGCCCGAGGCCTCCGGTCCGGTCCTGCTGGTCTCGTCCGTACTGCCGCTGAACCCTCCGCACGGCCCGCGCACCGGCCGGGTCCGCCCGCTGTACCGGCGACCGGGCGGCCAGGAACCGAACCTGGCGCCGGGCCTGCGGGAGCACCTCGCCGAACGCCTCGGCCACTCCCCCGATCCCGTCGACGTCCTCGCCTGGATCCTGTCCGCCGCCCGCCCCGGCTCGGGCTCGGCGGGCTCCGGCTCCGGCTCCGGGGGGATCGAGGTCCCGCTGACCGCCGACCCCGAAGTCTGGGGAGAGGGCGTCGAGTTGGGGCGCAGGGCGCTGTGGCTGATGCGCCGCGACGGCGAACGCCCCAAGCTCCCGGGCGGCCGCCGCCCGTACGTCCGCGCCCCGCTCCCCACC
>NZ_VJZE01000232.1 GCF_009377205.1 Streptomyces phyllanthi | reverse complement strand
GTCTGGCGGCGGGGGTGGGTGTAGTTGACGGGGCCGCCGGCGGCGGGCTGCGCGGCAGCGGACGGGTCCGTCGGCGCGGCGCCGGCCGGTGCCGCCGTCGTGTGATCGATCCGCGTGGTGTCCTGCGGACCGGGGCCGTAGGGGCTCTGTGGGGACGTCGTACCGGATGTGCTCTGGGGTGCGGTGCCGCCGTGGGCCTGGTCGGGGCTCCCCGCCGGTGCCGTGGCCTGCCGGGTGCGGTCGGTGTCGGGTGTACGCGGTGGGGGTGCCGCCACCGAGCGGGCCAGGCCCTGGGCCACCGCCTCGGTGATCCCGGCCGCGAGCTGCTGTGCCTGCGGCAGCCCCTGGTCGGTGAGGAGTTCGGCGAGGCCGCCCGCGTATCCCTGGCCGACCGCGCGGACCTTCCAGGCGCCCTGGCGCCGGTACAGCTCCAGGGCGACGACGGCCGACTCGGCGTCCAGCCCGGTGAGGGTGTAGCTGGCGACCTCGGTGCCGTCGAGACCCGTGACGGCGACGAAGGGGGCGGCGACGGCACCGAACCGGACAGGGCCTCCCGCACCGGGCACCAGCGCGAGCAGGACGCTCACCCGGTGCACGGTCCGGGGCAGGGCGTCCAGGTCGAAGGCGAGACGGTGGTCGGCCGCCGCCTGCCTGGACACCTCGATGCCGGGCAGCGTGGGCGCGCCCGGGTGCGCCACCCATTCCACTCCGGGCACCTTGCCCTGCTCGTCGCTGAGCGTGGCCCCGGCCACGATCGGCTTGCCGGCCGAGACGCGGACCTCAAGTCGGGCCTCGGGGAGCGGATGGTTCTGCCCCCTGACCAGCTCGGCCGTCATCGCCTTCTTCCCCCTGTGTCGCTTTGTGCGCCGTGCGTCGGACTGCCTACAGGACCGGCAGGATCGCCGGCATGAGGTCCTGGAAGGTGCGGCCGTTGGCCGGCGAGCCGATGGCCGTCATCTGCCAGCCCGAGCCCGCGCGGTGCACCTTGGCCATGATCTGGGCGGTGTACTGGCCGCCGCCCGCCAGCGTGTAGCGGGCCAGTTCCTGGCCGTTGGTCTCGTCGACCAGGCGGCAGAACGCGTTCTGCACCTCCTGGAAGGTCTGGCCCGTGAAGGAGTTCACGGTGAAGACGATCTGGTCGATGTGGACCGGGATGCGCGCCAGGTCGACGAGGATGGCCTCGTCGTCGCCGCCCTGGCCGACACCGCCCACGAGGTTGTCACCGGTGTGGCGCACGGAGCCGTCGTCGCTGACGAGGTGACGGAAGAAGACGACGTCGACCGGCTGCTTGTCCGCGAACAGCACGGCGGAGGCGTCGAGGTCGATCTCCCGGGTGCGGGAACCGAACAGGCCGCGCCGGGGGGCGGCCTGCCAGCCGAGCCCCATACGCACCGCGGTCAGCGTGCCCCCGTCGTTCTTCTGCAGGCTGATGGCCTGCCCCTTGGTCATGTTGACCGTCACGCGCTGTTCCCCTCTCGGACTGTCCCCTGTTGCCGCGGAATCCGCGGTTGACCAGCACCCTACGGTTCGACACCGACAGTGCCGAACCCTGGGTCGCACATTGTGTCGGTCTTGCAACACAGCGCGCCTGTGTCCTGGTTGTGTGGCACGTCCAGGCCCTTGTACCAGGCGCGCGGACGGGCCCTCAGGCCAGACCGGCTTCCTTCATCTGCCGCAGCTCCTTCTTCATCTCGGAGACCTCGTCGCGCAGCCGGGCGGCGATCTCGAACTGGAGGTCGGCGGCCGCCGCGCGCATCCGTTCGGTCATCTCCTCGATCTGCTCGGTGAGTTCGGCCGCCGGGCGGTCGGTCGGCACGGTCTCCTTGGCCTTGCCCCTGGCGGGCTTGGCGCTCCTGGCCGCCTTGCCGAGGGCGGGCACGGGGGCCTTGGCGCCCTTGCCGTCCTTCGTCTTGCGGTACCCCGTGCCGAGCAGCTGCTCCGTGTCGATGTCCTCTCGGGCGATCTGCGACACGATGTCGTTGATCTTCTTGCGGAGGGGCTGGGGGTCGATGCCCTTCTCCCTGTTGTACGCGATCTGCTTCTCCCGGCGGCGGTTGGTCTCCTCGATGGCCTTCTCCATCGCCGGGGTGATCTTGTCGGCGTACATGTGGACCTGGCCGGACACGTTGCGCGCCGCGCGGCCGATGGTCTGGATGAGGGAGGTGCCGGAGCGCAGGAAGCCCTCCTTGTCGGCGTCGAGGATCGCCACCAGGGAGACCTCGGGCAGGTCGAGGCCCTCCCTGAGGAGGTTGATGCCGACGAGGACGTCGAACTCGCCGGAGCGCAGCTCGCGCAGCAGCTCGACACGGCGCAGGGTGTCGACGTCGCTGTGCAGATAGCGGACCTGGATGCCGAGCTCGACGAAGTAGTCGGTGAGGTCCTCGGCCATCTTCTTGGTGAGCGTGGTGACCAGGACGCGCTCGTCCTTCTCGGTGCGCCCCCGGATCTCGTGCACCAGGTCGTCGATCTGGCCCTCGGTGGGCTTGACCACGACCTCGGGGTCGACCAGGCCGGTGGGGCGGATGATCTGCTCGACCTGGCCGTCGGAGCGCGAGAGCTCGTACTGCCCGGGGGTCGCCGACAGGTAGACGGTCTGGTCGATGCGCTCCTGGAACTCCTCCCACTTCAGCGGGCGGTTGTCCAGCGCGGAGGGCAGCCGGAATCCGTGGTCCACCAGGGTGCGCTTGCGGGAGGCGTCGCCCTCGTACATGGCGCCGATCTGGGGGACGGTGACGTGCGACTCGTCGATGACCAGGAGGAAGTCCTCCGGGAAGTAGTCCAGCAGCGTGTTCGGCGGGGAGCCGGGCAGGCGGCCGTCGAAGTGCATCGAGTAGTTCTCGACCCCGGAACAGGAGCCGATCTGGCGGAGCATCTCGATGTCGTACGTGGTGCGCATGCGCAGCCGCTGGGCCTCCAGGAGCTTGCCCTGCTTCTCCAGCTCGGCGAGGCGCTCCCCCAGCTCCTTCTCTATGTCGTTGACGGCCCGCTCCATGCGCTCGGGTCCCGCGACGTAGTGGGAGGCCGGGAAGACGTACAGCTGCTGGTCGTCGCTGATGACCTCGCCGGTGAGGGGGTGCAGTGTGGACAGCGCCTCGATCTCGTCGCCGAACATCTCGATGCGGACGGCCAGCTCCTCGTAGACCGGGAAGATCTCGATGGTGTCGCCGCGCACCCGGAAGGTGCCGCGGGTGAACGCCATGTCGTTGCGCGTGTACTGGATGTCCACGAAGCGGCGCAGCAGATCGTCGCGGTCGAACTCGTCACCGACTCTGAGGGGGACCATGCGGTCCACGTACTCCTGAGGCGTACCGAGGCCGTAGATGCAGGAGACGGAGGCGACCACGACGACGTCGCGGCGGGTGAGCAGCGAGTTGGTCGCGGAGTGGCGCAGGCGCTCCACCTCCTCGTTGATCGAGGAGTCCTTCTCGATGTACGTGTCCGACTGGGGGACGTAGGCCTCGGGTTGGTAGTAGTCGTAGTACGAGACGAAGTACTCGACGGCGTTGTTCGGCAACAGCTCGCGGAACTCGTTCGCCAACTGGGCGGCCAGCGTCTTGTTGGGCGCCATCACGAGGGTGGGGCGCTGGAGCTTCTCGATCATCCACGCGGTGGTGGCGGACTTGCCGGTGCCGGTCGCGCCGAGCAGGACGACGTCCTTCTCACCTGCTTCGACACGCCGGGCGAGCTCGGCGATGGCCGCGGGCTGGTCGCCGCTCGGCTGATAGGGGCTGACGACCTCGAAGGGCGCCACCGTGCGTTCGATCTTTGATACGGGCCGCATGGAATCCACCGTACGACCCCGCACTGACAACGGGCTCTGATCACCAGTTCTGCGGGGTGCGGGAACGCGACCGCCGGGAGTGCTGGTGGGGCACGCGGGAGCGGGACTCGGGGTGCCGGCCGAGGTGGGTGGCGGTGGTGTGGGCCGGTACGCCGGGACGCCGCTCGGTGGAGTTCCAGGCGGAGGGCTTGCCCATGATCACCAGCGGGTCGAACATCACGACGATGCCGACCAGGAGCAGGAAGGCGAGCGGACCGATCATCATCGGCGCGAGCAGCGCGGCGGGGGACTCACCGTCAGGGGTGCTGGCGGCGCCGTGCAGGTGGACGCTGAGGGCGGCCATGCCCATGTAGTGCATACCGCTGACGGCGAGCCCCATGACGAGGCTCGCGCCCACGCTCCACAGGAAGCCGCGGACCTGTCCGGCCGCCCACAGGGCCGTGGTGGCGGCCACGACGGCGATGATGACGGAGGCGGCCACCGTGACGGTGTTGTACTCGAGCTTCCCGTTGAGGCGCATGCTCGCCATGCCGAGGTAGTGCATCGAGGCCACGCCGAGGCCGGTGATGGTGCCGCCGGTGAAGAGGGCCGTTCCGGTCGCCCCCCGGTAGCCGACGATGAAGATCCCGATGCCGACCATGACGATCGCGACGGCGAGACTCGCGAAGGTCATCGGTTTGTCGTAGTGGACCGGCGTCTGCTGGACCCTGAAGCCCATCATCGCGACGAAGTGCATCGTCCATATGCCGGATCCGATCGCCGCCGCGCCCAGCGTGAGCCAGCCTGCCCGCCAGCGCCCGGCGACGAGCATCGATCTGGTGGTGCAGCGCAGCCCGAGCGCACCACCGAGGCAGGCCATGAGGTAGGCCACCAACGGCGTGACGAGTCCGTAGCTGAAGCCGTCGACCGTGCCTTGCATGCGCGGCTGCCCTTCCCACCCGTTACGTGCATTGATTCCTGGAATGCCCCCGTCCCCGGACCGCCGACAACGGTCACGGCTGAGGCAGAGAGTATGACCCCCACCGGAACGGTCGAACGACTTTCCGGCAAAGAAACACGGCCCTGCCCCACTTGTGCGGTGCCCGTGAGCGGACTTGGGCACCTCCATTCAATTCGTGGTCATCGTGTACCCACCCGCTGTTGACCCTCTGCTGTCACGCTGGAGCGGTTCGTGATCGTTCAACGCGAGGAGTACGCATGCACGTGCGCGCCGTTGCCACCGCGACCACCGCGCTCATGGGGGCCACCATCCTCCTCATTCCCACATCCACCGCCCACGCCGTCGACGAACGCGACAGGCCGCTCGTGGTAGCGCATCGCGGAGCGTCCGCCTACGCGCCCGAGAACACCCTGGCCGCCGTCGACAAAGCCGCCCTGATGGGCTTCCCGTGGGTCGAGAACGACGTTCAGCGCACGAAGGACGGCGAACTCGTCGTCCTCCACGACGCCTCGCTGGCCCGGACGACCAACGTGGAGAAGGTCTTCCCCGGCCGGGCGCCCTGGAACGTGCGGAACTTCACCGCGGCGGAGATCAGGCGGCTGGACGCGGGCAGCTGGTTCAGCTCCCGGTACAAGGGCGCGCGCGTGCCGACCCTCGAGCAGTACCTGAACCGCGTGTCGCGCAACCACCAGAAGCTCGTCCTGGAGATCAAGAACCCGGGCCTCTACCCGGGCATCGAGAAGCAGACCCTCAAGGTGCTGGGCAACGAGGGCTGGCTCAGCCCGGCGCACCTGCGGAGCCGGCTGGTCGTCCAGAGCTTCAGCGCCGACACCGTGCGGACGGTCCACCAGCTGCGTCCCGGGGTCAAGACCGGCTTCCTGGGCACCCCCTCGGTCGCCGATCTGCCCAAGTACGCGAAGTTCAGCGACCAGATCAACGCCTCGCACACCACGATCTCCCGGGCCTACGTCGCCGCCATCCACAGTTTCGACGGGCCGCACGACAAGCCGCTGGAGATCTTCACCTGGACCGTGGACGACGCGGCGGGCGCCCGCCGTGTCGCCGGCTACGACGTGGACGGCATCATCTCGAACAAGCCCGACGTCGTCCGGAACGCGACAGCGGAGTGACGAAGGGCTTCTGAGACCGGCGCACGCCCGGGGCAGGGACGTACCGAACGTCCGTGCCCCGGGCGTTGTCAGTGGCGCGCCGTACGGTGGGTCGCATGAACAGCCATGGGCAGTACGAGCAGCAGGTCGTATGGGCGGTCGTCGGCACGGACATCGGTCCGCTGCTGCTGGCCGCGACGTGCGACGGCCTGGTGAACGTCGTGTTCCACGCCACGGACGCGGTCCGCGACAAGGCGCTCGGCCGGCTCGCGTCCCGGCTCGGCACCGAGCCCGTCGAGGCACCGGACTCCCCGCTGCTGACCGAGGCGATACGTCAGGTCGGGGCCTACTTCGCGGGCCGGCGGCACGACTTCGAGCTGCCCCTCGACTGGTCGCTGATCTCCGGCTTCAACCGCCAGGTGCTGCGCGAGCTGGCGTCCGGCGTGCCGTACGGCACGGTCGTGGGCTACGGCGACCTGGCCGGGCGGGTGGGGCAGCCGGGCGCGGCCCAGGCGGTGGGCATGGCCATGGGTTCCAATCCGCTGCCGGTCGTGGTGCCGTGCCACCGGGTGGTCGAGAGCGACGGCGGGATCGGCGGGTTCGGAGGGGGTCTGGAGACCAAGCGGAAGCTGCTGGCCCTGGAAGGGGTGCTCCCGGAGCCGTTGTTCTGAGGGCGCCGGGCGCCCGCGCGCGTGGGCGCCCGGCGATGCCGTCGCGGGCTACTCGTAGTGCCGGGCCTCGAAGATGTTGCCGTCGGGGTCACGGAAGTAGAAAGCGCGCCGGGCCTCGCCCCGGGCACCGAACGAGCCGTACGAGAGGTCCGAGACGGGAACGGCCCGCTCCTCCAGACGGGCCCTCAGGGCCTCGAATCCGTCGCCGTCGAAGGACAGGCACACATGGTTGACGGGGTGGCCCGCGCTGTCCGCGGAGCCGGGCAGCATGGTCATGCGCTCGGCCGCCGTGAGCGGCATGAGGTCGAGGATGGTCTCCTCGCTGACGCGCACGGAGGGGAACGGAGCCTGGCCGGACACGAACTCGGGGAGCCTCACGGGCCTCAGTCCGACGGCCTTCTCGTAGAAGTCGGCCGCGGCGACCGGGTCGCGGACCCAGAGGACGACATGGTCGAGACGTGGTGTGTGGTCCGTCATGCGTTCCAGGCTGGTGGTGTCCCCCACAGGCCGCAAGGGTTTGGCCGGGCGCGTCATCCGCCAGGGATGAGGGGTAACCGGAAGACAGGAGGCAGGCGCGTGGTGCTGGTGGTGTCCGAAGAGGTGCGTGAGGCGCTTGACGCGCGTCGTCCCGTGGTGGCCCTGGAGTCCACGATCATCGCGCACGGGCTGCCCCGCCCGCGCAACCTGCTGGTGGCGCTGGAGCTGGAGGAGGTCGTACGGCGGGAGGGTGCCGTCCCGGCGACGATCGCCGTGCTCGACGGCCGCCCCCATGTGGGCCTGGACAAGGAACAGCTGGAGCGGGTCGCGAACGAGGACGGGATCCGCAAGCTGGGCCACCGGGACCTGCCGCTCGCGGTGGCCTCGGGGGCGAGCGGCGCGACCACCGTGTCGGCGACGGCGCTGCTGGCGGCCCTGGCGGGCGTACGGGTGTTCGCGACGGGCGGGCTCGGCGGAGTGCACCGGGAGTGGACGGTGACCCAGGACGAGTCCGCGGACCTGGGGTTGTTGGCGCGCACCAGGATCACGGTGGTGTGCGCGGGCGTGAAGTCGATCCTGGACGTGCCGGCGACCCTGCAGCGGCTGGAGACCCTGGGGGTGGCCGTCGCCGGATACGGCACGGACCGCTTCCCTGGCTTCTACCTGTCCGACTCGGGGCATTCGGTGGACTGGTCGCTGGGATCGCCGGAGCAGGTGGCGGACGTCATGCGTGGACAGGACGCGCTCGGCGGGCCGGAGTCCGCGCTCATCGTCGCCAACCCCGTGCCCGAGGAGGAGCAGCTCGATCCCGAGCTGCACGCGCGCGTGCTCGCCGACGCGCTGCACGCGTGCGAGGAGGAGGGCGTCACCGGCCAGGCCGTCACGCCGTTCCTGCTGGACTATCTGGTGCGGCACACCGAGGGTGCGTCGCTGAGCGCGAACCTGGCGGCGGTGCGCGGGAACGTACGGCTCGCGGCGCGTATCGCGGCGGCCTGGGCCGGGGTGTGACCGGTCCGGGCGGGCCGGGGCGGAGACGGGCCGAGGGCACGGCTCCGGCCGGCGGAGAGGAGCAGCGGCCGGCCGGAGGAGACGAGCTGTGGCCGCCCGGTGGAGGTGCGTCATTCCCGGCCGGTGAAGGCGAAGCACGGCCGGCCGCCGTCGTGATGTCGCCGGGCGCGGGCGTGCCGTCTTCCGGCGGGGCCCTGCTGGTCGTCGGGGACGTCGTCACCGACATCGTGGCGCGGCACCGCGGGCCGCTGGCGTCGGGGACCGACACGGCCGCCTCGGTGCGGACCCTGCCCGGTGGAGCGGGCGCCAACGTGGCCTGCTGGGCGGCTCACCGCGGCCACTCGGAGGTGCGGCTGCTCGGACGAGTGGGCACGGACGCGGCCGCGTGGCACGAACGGGAGCTGACGGCCTGCGGGGTACGGCCTCGGCTCGTCGTCGATCCGGTGGCGCCGACCGGGACGGTGATCTGCCTGGTCGACACGGGCGCGGCCGCGGAGCGCACGTTCCTGACGGACAGCGGGGCGGTCCTGCGGCTCGGCCCCGCCGACTGGTCGGACGCCCTGCTCGACGGGGTCGCCCGTCTGCACCTGTCGGGCTACCTGCTGTTCTCGGAGCCGAGCCGGGCACTGGTGGCCGTGGCGCTGGCCGCGGCACGCGCGCGTGGCGTACCGGTGAGCCTGGATCCGGCGTCGGCGGGGTTCCTCGTGCGACTGGGCGTGGACCGGTTCCTGGCGCTCGTCGAGGGCATCGACGTACTGCTGCCGAGCCGTGACGAGGCGTGCCTGCTCACCGGGCTGCCCGATCCGGCGGACGCGGCGGCCAAGCTGAGCCGCCACGTTCCCCTGGTGGTCGCCAAGCAGGGTGCCGAGGGAGCCCTGGTGGCCCGGGCGGGCGCCGTGTGCGCCAGGGTGCCCGCCATTCCCACGGCACCCGTCGACACCACGGGCGCCGGGGACGCCTTCACGGGGGCGTTCCTGGCGGCCCTGCTCGCGGGTGCGGGACCCGAGGAGGCTGCGGGCGAAGGGTGCCGGGCCGGGGCCCTGGCGGTGCGGCGTGTGGGCGGCCGGCCGCCGACGCCGAGCTGAGTCCGAGGGCTCGGGGCTCGGGGGCCTGGGGCCCGAGAGCCCGGGGGCTCGGGAGCCGGGGAGCCTGGGAGCTACGCCTTTCTCCCCCACGCCGAGATCATCGGTGCCGTGGCGAGGTCCATGCCGCCGGAGGCCATGTTCGCGAGGTGCCGGTCGATGTCCTGTTCGGTGGCCAGGCCCGACGAGACGAGTTCGTCGCGGACCTGACGGATCGTCGTGGTCTCCAGGGCGGCGCAGGCGGGCGAGGCGACCGGGAAGTACGCGTCGGCCCCCACGCCGCGCAGTCCGGCCTGCCGGAGCAGCCGCGGCAGGGTGCGCCCGTACGCGAGGTCGGCGCCGCGCTCGGCGAGCAGGGTGAGGCAGGCGTGGCGCAGCCGGTTGGCCAGTTGCTGCTCGGGGCCGTACTCCTCGAGGCAGAGCAGGGGCTGGAGGGCCGGGTCGGTGTCCTCGACCAGGATCCGCCCTCCGGGTCTCAGCGCCTTGATCATGGCGCGCAACGCCCGCTCCCGGTCCCGCACATGGACCAGGGCGAGCCGGGCGTGCACGAGGTCGAAGCCCTCCCCCGGCGGCATGTCCAGGCCCACGTCGTGGACGCGTACCTCGACCGGCGCGCGGGTGGGTGAGGTCATCCACGAGGTGTCGGTATCGGTCGCGAGGACCTTACCGGTCGGGCCGACCCTCTTGGCGAGCCAGGAGATCACGGAGGTGCCCCCCGCACCGACCTCCCAGCAGCGCCAGCCGGAGCCGATGCCGAAGCCCTGCATGTGCCGGAACGTGGTGGGGTCGAACACGGCGGCGAAGGCGTCGAAGGGCGATCCCGCCTCGGTCTGTCGGTTGTCGAGGAGATACCGGTCGGTTCGCATCATGTCCTGATCATCCCATTTATCCGTCTTATTCAGGACAGTGACGCTCCCGCAGGCGACGCGTCCCGGTCCGGCGAGAAGCACGGTCAGGAAAATCCACCGACCGGGAACGCGTCCCCCGGAGGCCGGTCGGCGCGCACGCGAGACGGAACCGAGCGGCCCGAACAAGCACAGCAGCCGCCAATCGGAGCGGAGCCCTCCGTTCCCACAGGCTTACCCGTCACTCGATATGTGCTGGCAGACTGGCCGCGGCAAGGCGCAGAGTGCGGTGCCGCGGAAGCGAACCGCGCACAAAGGGGAGATCCACGCGAGGAGATCCAGATGTCCATGGCAGGGAATCTGCGGAAGGTCACGGGCCTCGACAAGGTCGGCGGCCTCCGCCGGGTGGCACGGCTGGCACGGCGCCGCGGCCGTGTCGACCTGAGTCACCCGGCCCGCTCCCCGCTGGGCTCCGCGGTGGTGAACTGCGTGACGTACCAGAACGGGGCGCGCGTGCCCGGTGGCCGCGACCTCTTGGAGGCCGTCGAGCGCGTCCGCAAGACCGACGACGGCTTCGTCTGGCTGGGGCTGCACGAGCCGACGGAGCGTGAGTTCGCGGGCATAGCAGAGCTGTTCGGCCTGCATCCGCTGGCGGTCGAGGACGCGGTCGAGGCCCATCAGCGTCCGAAGCTGGAGCGGTACGGCCAGACGCTGTTCGCGGTGTTCAAGACCGTCTGCTACGTCGAGCACAAGGAGCTGACGGCGACCAGCGAGGTGGTGAACACCGGCGAGATCATGGTCTTCGTCGGCCACGACTTCGTGATCACGGTGCGGCACGGCCGGCACGGCTCACTCGGCCCACTGCGCGAGGAGCTGGAGGCGAACCCCGAACAGCTCTCCAAGGGACCGGCCGCCGTGCTGCACGCCGTCGCGGACCATGTGGTGGACGAGTACCTCAACGTCACGGACCTGGTGCACGCGGACATCGACCAGGTGGAGATGGACGTGTTCGCGGAGAACGGCGCACGGGCCGACCCTGGGCGCATCTACCAGCTCAAGCGTGAACTCCTGGAGCTGAAGCGGGCGGTGGCCCCGCTCGCCCGCCCGATCCTGGAGCTCGCCACCCGGCCGGAGCGGGTGGTCGCCCCGGAGATACAGGCCTACTTCCGGGACGTCTCCGACCACCTGCTGCGGGCCACCGAGCAGATAGCCGCCTTCGACGAACTGCTGAACTCGATCCTGCAGGCACACCTGGCCCAGGTCAGCGTCGCGCAGAACGAGGACATGCGGAAGATCACGGCGTGGGCGGCGCTCATCGCCGTACCGACGATGGTGTGCGGGGTCTACGGCATGAACTTCGAGTTCATGCCGGAGTTGCACTGGAGGTTCGGCTACCCGATGGTGTGGGGCGTCATAGCCCTGGCCTGCTTCACCCTGTACCGGGGCTTCAAGCGCAACGGCTGGCTGTGACGCCCCTCGCCCGGCACGGCCGTCAGCGCGCGGCGGTCTTCGCGTAGACGCTCTCGGCCCAGGACCCGATCTGGTCCTCCGGCAGGTGCTGGGCCAGATCGGCCTCGCTGATCATGCCCACGAGGCGCTTGTTCTCGATGACCGGGAGCCGGCGGATCTGGTGATCCTTCATCTCCCGGAGCGCTTCGCCGATGTCGGCGTTCGCGTCGATCCAGCGCGGCGTGCCCTTGGCCAGCTCGCCCGCGGTGACGCGGGACGGGTCATGGCCCATGGCCACACAGCCCACGACGATGTCGCGGTCCGTGAGGATGCCGCAGAGCCGTTCGTTCTGGTCACTGATGGGCAGGGCTCCCACATTGAGCTCGCGCATCAGCTGGGCGGCACGGTCCAGGGTCTCGTGAGCGGGGATCCACTGGGCGCCGCGGTGCATGATGTCTCCGGCGGTGGTCATGAACTACCTCCCGTTGCCGGACGGCCGGCGCGGTGCGGGACGCACCGCTGGTCCCGACGCCCTCAATTCTCGCTGCGCCGTGAGGGGCTCGCACCCGGAGACAGAGCGCGGACGGGGCGCAGGCCGAGGGCCGACGGGAGGCAGGCAGAAGGCCGACGGGAGGCAGACGGAGAGCGGTCGGAGTGGATCAGCCGCTCCACGCCGGGTGGCGCGGGTCGTCGGCGCGCACCAGGACGTCCGCCGTGGCCACCGGGTCGATCTCCGTCGCGTAGCGCTCGTAGGCGGGGAGCATCCAGTGCTCGGTCTCAGGGGTACGGCGGCGAAGAGCGCCCGCCGAGAGGAGGACATGGACGGACAGGTCGAACGGAAACCAGTGTTTCAGGAGGAGAGGGCCATGCAGCAACAGGAGCCCGCCGGGCGGGAGTCGGACGTAGGGGCTGCGGGTGGCGCGGTCGGTGGCGGGATCCCACAGGTCGGGCAGGACACGGCCGTCACCACCGGGTTCGAGGGGGCCGAAGACCTCGCGCCACAGCGCGGCGGTGTCGAACCAGCCGTCGTAGTACGCGTCCACGTCCTCGTGCCCGTACTCGAACCGCAGGGACGCGGGCCGCAGAAAGCCTTCCGTGCCCACGACGAGCGAGGGCCGCCCCCGTACGCGCAGCGCCTCGGAGACGCGCTGGGCGAGGTCGCCGGGGCGGGCGACGGGGGCCCCGTCGAAGGCGATGCGCGGCCAGGGGCTGCCGTCGTCCGGCTTCAGGTCGAGCAGTCGGTCGGCCAGGAGGTCGCCGAGCCGTTCCCAGGTGATCGCTTCGAGTCGCACACGGCCCATGATGCCGCGCACGGCCGTCCGGCCCTGAGGACGGTCACGGGCGGGAGGCGGTGAGAGCGGTCACGGGCGGGAAGCCGTGAGAGCGGTCACGGGCGGGAAGTCCAGGCGCAGGCAGCGGTGCCGGCAGGACTGTCAGCCGTGGATGCCAGAATCGGCGGCATGACGCTGTGCGACTACTTCTCCACCGCTGACGACCAGGCTGCCGTCGCGGTCCTCCAGACTCCGGGAGGGCCGGGGCAGGCGGAACTCGACGTGGTCTTCCTCAAGAACATCGATCCGGTCGTCGCGATCGCCCAGCTCGAAGCCATCATGACCGGCGGCAGCTATGAGGAGGCCGGCGAACGCCCGCGGTCCGGACAAGTGCTGTCAGAGCCGGAGGACGGCCCGCCGTTCGTGGTCAGCTTGTCGGACACCCTGATCGATGCCCTCGCCACGGCGACGCAGGACGACCTCGTTCGCTTTGCCGAGCCGTGGTCGATGACCGATGAACTCCGGCAGATTGGGATCAGCGTCGAGGACACCGCCGCTGTTCTGAGGAACCTGGCCGGACTGGCTCAGCGCGCTCAGGCTTCCGACCAGCGCCTGTATTGCTGGTGGGCCCTGTGACTCACCGACGCCCGGCGCCGTTGTCCTTGTTCGGCGGCCGGTCCGGGTTCAACGCGGCCCGATGAAGCCGGAGTATCTCTGCCCAGTCCTCCACCTTCAGCACCCTCCAAGAGTCGGGGGAGGGCAAGATTCGCGGACTGCCTGGGGGTTGGTTCTCTGGGGGCGTCGACACGGGTCCGCGATGCGTCGGTGCTCTCTGCCGGCGGGGCGTGAAGTGCTGGTCGGGCCGGGAATGAACCGCGTATGGCAGCACTCGCAACTCCCCCGGCCCGCATGGGGCTTGTCGTGATCCAGGCGCTCAGGAAGAAGCACTGTGGCGAGTGCCGCAGGGGGCCGGTGGCGTTGCTCGTGCTGGAGGACGGCGTGCCGAGGTGTCTCGATTGCGTCGATCTCGGGCATCTGGTGTTCCTGCCTCGGGGCGACACCGCGCTGACCCGGAGGTCGCGGGAGGAGAGCGCGCTGTCCGCGGTGGTGGTGCGGTTCAACCGGCGGAAGGGCCGGTACGAGCGGCAGGGCGTCCTCGTCGAGGAGGAGGCGCTCGCCCGGGCCGAGGAGCGGTGTCTGGCGGACGCGGAGGTGAGGCGGCGGCGCCGGATACGGGACGCCGGACGGCGGGCGGAGGAGGACGCGCGGTTCACGGACGCGTTCGCGGCGGAGATCCTGCGGCTGTTTCCCGGCTGCCCGACCGAGCGGGCACGGGCCGTCGCCGCACACGCCTCGGTGCGCGGCAGCGGCCGCGTCGGGCGGAGCGCAGCGGGGCGGACGCTGTCCGAGGTGGCCGTGACCTCGGCGGTCATCGCCTCCGTACGGCATCTGGAGACGCCGTACGACCAGTTGCTGATGAGCGGCGTGCCCCGGCACGAGGCGCGGCGCCGGATCGCGGGGGTGGTGGAG
>NZ_VJZE01000231.1 GCF_009377205.1 Streptomyces phyllanthi | reverse complement strand
GTACGAAAGGGTGGGGCAACCGGGCGGTGGGACTTTGTACGCCATCAGAATGGCCGGTCATCCTGAGGGTGGGACATATATCTGTCCCCTCCCTCAACTTGACGTACGCCACTGGGAAACGGTTGCTCACCATTCCCTTACGGGTAGGTCACGTTCGAATACACAGCCCGCTCTCCGGGCCCCCTCAGGAGCCTCCCGGAGCCCCGTCTCCCCAGCCGTTCCCTAGCCGTCCGCCTCCCCGCGAATGACCGCGAGCACACCGTCCAACTCGTCGGCCTTCACAAGGACGTCACGCGCCTTGGAGCCCTCGCTCGGACCGACGACGCCACGGGACTCCATGAGGTCCATGAGCCGCCCGGCCTTGGCGAAACCGACGCGCAGCTTGCGCTGGAGCATCGAGGTCGACCCGAACTGGGTGGAGACGACCAGCTCGGCCGCCTGGCACAGCAGATCGAGGTCGTCGCCGATGTCCTCGTCGATCTCCTTCTTCTGCTTGCTGCCGACCACGACGTCGTCCCGGAACACGGGCGTCATCTGGTCCTTGCAGTGCTGGACGACCGCCGCGACCTCCTCCTCGGTCACGAACGCGCCCTGCATACGGGTCGGTTTGCCGGCCCCCATCGGCAGGAACAGCCCGTCGCCCTTCCCGATCAGCTTCTCGGCGCCGGGCTGGTCCAGGATGACGCGCGAGTCGGCGAGCGAGGAGGTGGCGAAGGCGAGCCGTGAGGGCACGTTCGCCTTGATCAGACCCGTGACGACGTCGACCGACGGCCGCTGCGTGGCGAGCACCAGATGGATACCGGCCGCGCGCGCGAGCTGTGTGATACGCACGATCGCGTCCTCGACGTCCCGGGGCGCCACCATCATCAGGTCGGCCAGCTCGTCGACGATCACCAGCAGGTACGGGTACGGCTGGAGCTCACGCTCGCTGCCCTCCGGTGTCTTCGCCTTGCCGCTGCGCACGGCCTCGTTGAAGTCGTCGATGTGCCGGTAGCCGTACGCCGCGAGGTCGTCGTACCGCAGGTCCATCTCCCGTACGACCCACTGGAGCGCCTCGGCGGCCCGCTTGGGGTTGGTGATGATGGGCGTGATCAGGTGCGGGATGCCCTCGTAGGCGGTCAGTTCGACCCGCTTGGGGTCGACGAGGACCATGCGCACGTCCTCGGGGGTCGCGCGGACCATGATGGACGTGATCAGGCAGTTGACGCAGGACGACTTGCCGGAACCGGTGGCGCCGGCGACCAGCACGTGCGGCATCTTCGCCAGGTTGGCCATCACATAGCCGCCCTCGACATCCTTGCCGAGCGCGACGAGCATCGGGTGGTCGTCCTCGGCGGCTGCCGCGAGACGCAGCACGTCACCGAGGTTGACCATCTCCCGGTCGGTGTTCGGGATCTCGATACCGACCGCGGACTTGCCGGGGATCGGGCTGATGATGCGTACGTCGGGACTGGCGACGGCGTACGCGATGTTCTTCGTCAGGGCGGTGATCCGCTCGACCTTCACGGCGGGGCCGAGCTCGACCTCGTACCGCGTGACCGTCGGCCCGCGCGTGAAGCCGGTGACGCGGGCGTCGACCTTGAACTCGGTGAAGACGTTGGTGAGCGCGTCGACGATGGCGTCGTTCGCCGCGCTGCGCGCCTTACCTGGCCCCCCGCGCGTGAGGAGGTCGAGTGACGGCAGGGAGTACGTGATGTCGCCGGAGAGCTGGAGTTGCTCGGCGCGCGACGGGAGGTCACGCGTCTCGGACGGCGGTTTCTTGGTGAGGTCCGGGACCTCGCCGGTCAGCTTCTCCTGCTTGGGGGGCTTGGCCGCCTGCCTGGGCGGCTTGGAGCGCGAGGCCGGGATCGGCGTCGTCTCCTCGTAGCCGTCGCGTTCGACGGTGACGCCCTGCGTGAGGTCGGCGACGAGGGGCGAGGGCGGCATACCGTGCAGGACGGCGCCGTCGAGCGCGGCAGCGGCGGCCGCGGCGACGTCCACCGCGTCCATGGGCCGGTCCGCGTCGGGCTGGGACACGGCCGACCGCCTGGAGCGGCCACGGCGCTGCGAGAGAGCCTCCTGCTCGGCGCTGTCAGGGTCGTACTCGTACTCCTCGGAGCCCCTCCTGCGGCGCCGGGAGCGCGCGGGCAGCGTCTCGCGCCACTGGTCGTCGTAGCGCTGCTCGTCCTCGGTGAGCTCCTCGTCGACGGGGTCCTGGACGATGCCCAGCTTCCGGCCGAGCAGCCGCAGCCGCTGCGGAATGGCGTTCACCGGGGTCGCCGTGACGACGAGCAGCCCGAAGATCGTGAGCAGCACGAGGAGCGGTACGGCGAGGACCTCGCCCATCCAGTGCGTCAGGGGCGTGGCCGCGGCCCAGCCGATGAGCCCTCCCGCATCCCTGATGGCCTGCATGCCGTCGCCGCGCGCGGGCGCCCCGCACGCGATGTGGACCTGGCCGAGCACGCCGATGACGAGCGCGGACAGACCGATGACGATGCGCCCGTTGGCCTCCGGCTTCTCCGGGTGCCGGATGAGCCGTACGGCGATCATCGCGAGCAGGATCGGCGCGAGCAGATCGAGCCGGCCGAAGGCGCCGGTGACGAGCATCTCGACCAGGTCCCCGACCGGGCCCCGCAGGCTGGACCAGGTGCCGGCGGCCACGATCAGGGCGAGGCCGAGCAGCAGCAGGGCGATGCCGTCCTTGCGGTGCGCCGGGTCGAGGTTCTTCGCACCCTGCCCGAGGCCACGGAAGACGGCACCGACTGCGTGCGCGGCACCGAGCCAGACGGCGCGTACGAGCTTGTACACACCGCCGGTCGGACTGGGCGCCGGCTTCGGAGGGGCCGCCTTCTTCGCCGCGGCCTTCTTGGCGGGCGCCTTCTTCGCGGCGGCCTTTTTCGCGGGGGCCTTCTTCGCCGGAGCCTTCGTCGGAGCGGCCGCCTTCTTCGCGGGCTTCTTGGCTGCGGGCTGACGTGAGGCCATGAGTGTGAGGTTACCGGTGCAGGCCACAGCCGACACGTGTGGCTTCTGCTTCACCCGTTCGTGTCGCCGTGGAAAGGGCGTCAGACTGACGCCGCCGGTGTGGGCCCTGACATGCGTTCACCCGGACTACGCCGCTTGGCGCAGTCCGGGTGGCTCGGACCGAGACGGGGGCAGACGGTGCGGACCCCGGAAACATGCGCAGAAGCAACCCGCTCAGTTCTGCGACGGCACCGAAGGCGCCCCGCTCCCCGCCCCGGGTTCCAGGGCGTCCAACGCCCTGCGCAGCCCCGTCAGTTTGCGTTCGAGATGGGCTGCCGTGGCCACCGCGGCCGCGTCGGCCGACTCGTCGTCGAGCTGTTTGGAAAGCGCCTCGGCCTGCTCCTCGACGGCCGCCAGCCGCGCGGAGAGCTCGGCGAGGATGCCGGCCGGCTCCTTGCTCTCACCGGGCGCCGACTTGCCGCCACCGCCCTCCAGCTGGAGCCGCAGCAGGGCGGCCTGCTCCCGGAGTTGGCAGTTCTTCATGTACAGCTCGACGAACACGGAGACCTTCGCCCGCAGCACCCACGGGTCGAACGGCTTGGAGATGTAGTCGACCGCGCCCGCCGCGTACCCACGGAAGGTGTGGTGCGGGCCGTGGTTGATGGCGGTGAGGAAGATGATCGGGATGTCCCGGGTCCGCTCTCGCCGCTTGATGTGCGCCGCCGTCTCGAAACCGTCCATTCCCGGCATCTGGACATCCAGCAGGATGACCGCGAAGTCGTCCGTCAGTAGTGCTTTGAGTGCTTCCTCCCCGGACGATGCCCGCACCAGCGTCTGATCGAGCGCAGAGAGAATGGCCTCCAGCGCCAGCAGATTCTCCGGCCGGTCATCGACCAGGAGGATCTTGGCCTTCTGCACCATGGCCCGCCCTCCTCGCCCCGGCGTGGGGCCTCCCCTGTCCGCAGGACTTGGGACAACACCGCCGGGCATTGCCCCAGAGGACGGCTCCCTTACGCCGCCCGTCCTTGTGCCGGTCATGGTAGCCGCACCCCGCCCGTCGCCACACCCTGTCACCGTGATGTCACTGTGCACGTAGCAGAAACGTAGCGGGAGACCAGAAGGTTCCCCGAATCCCGCCCTCCTACACGGCCCCGGCCACGGTCGGTCATACGAGGTGAGGTGCGCCGCGGCGGCAACTCACCACCCCCGGCACACCAGTTCCCCACACCCACTCCCGACACCCGGCCACTCACTCGCCGCGCATCCACTGGTCCATGACCGCGAGCAGGTGATCGGGGTCGACCGGCTTGGTGACGTAGTCCGACGCCCCCGACTCGATGGCCTTCTCCCGGTCGCCCTTCATCGCCTTGGCGGTCAGCGCGATGATGGGCAGCCCCGAGAACTGGGGCATCCGGCGGATCGCCGTAGTCGTCGCGTATCCGTCCATCTCAGGCATCATGATGTCCATCAGCACGACCGCCAGATCATCGTGCTGCTCCAGGACCTCGATGCCCTCGCGGCCGTTCTCGGCGTACAGGACCGACAGTCCGTGCTGCTCCAGCACGCTGGTCAGCGCGAAGACGTTACGGATGTCGTCGTCGACGATCAGCACCTTCTCGCCGTCGAACCGGATGCCCTCCCGCGGCTGTGCCGCCGCCTCCTGGCCGTTGGACGACCACTGCTCCTGCCCGGCGGCCCCGGAGGCCCCGCCGGACGCGGCGCGCCGCTCAGCCGTCGGCAGCGCCCTGCGGCGGCGCCTGAAGAGCGCGGCGGGCCCGTTCTGGGTCGCGTGGTACGACTTCACCTCGGCCGGCGTCTCGATACCGGCCGCGGACACCTCGGCCTCGGACGCCACCAGCTCGCCGGGCTCGATCGCGGGCGCGGGCTGCGCGTATCCCTGGGGCGGCAGTTCACTCGGGTGCAGCGGCAGGTACAGGGTGAACGTGGAGCCGCGCCCCGGCTCGCTCTGGGCGTGGATCTCGCCGCCCAGCAGGCGCGCGATCTCCCGCGAGATGGACAGCCCCAGCCCCGTACCGCCGTACTTGCGGCTCGTGGTCCCGTCGGCCTGCTTGAAGGCGTCGAAGATCACGCGCATCTTGCTCGCCGCGATCCCGATACCGGTGTCGGTCACGGAGAAGGCGATCAGGTCGGCACCCGCGTCCCTCAGCGAGCCGGCCTCCAGCAGCTGCTCCCGGATGGCCACGGGGACATCCACACCCGCCGGCCGGATGACGAGCTCCACCGCGCCGCTGTCGGTGAACTTGACCGCGTTCGACAGCAGGTTGCGCAGCACCTGCAGAAGCCGCTGCTCGTCGGTGTGCAGCGTGGCGGGCAGCTCCGGCGACACCCGTACCGAGAAGTCGATGCCCTTCTCCGCGGTGAGCGGCCGGAAGGTGGCCTCCACGTAGTCGACGAGCTGGACCAGCGCGATACGCGTCGGGGAGACGTCCATCTTGCCCGCCTCGACCTTCGACAGGTCGAGGATGTCGTTGATCAGCTGGAGCAGGTCGGAGCCCGCCCCGTGGATCGTCTCGGCGAACTCGACCTGCTTGGGGGTGAGGTTCGCCTCCGCGTTGTCCGCGAGCAGCTTGGCGAGGATCAGCAGCGAGTTGAGCGGGGTGCGCAGCTCGTGCGACATGTTCGCCAGGAACTCGCTCTTGTAGCGCATCGACACCGCGAGCTGCTCGGCGCGCTCCTCCAGGACCTGCCGCGCCTCCTCGATCTCGGTGTTCTTGACCTCGATGTCGCGGTTCTGCCGGGCCAGCAGCGCCGCCTTGTCCTCCAGCTCCGCGTTGGACGCCTGCAGGGCCTTCTGCCGCTGCTCCAGCTCCTCGGAGCGCAGCCGGAGCTGCTCGGTCAGCTCCTGCGACTGCTTCAGCAGCACCTCGGTCTTGGTGTTGACCGAGATGGTGTTGACGCTCGTCGCGATCATCTCGGCGATCTGGTTGAGGAAGTCCTTCTGGATCTGCGTGAACGGTGTGAACGAGGCCAGCTCGATGACACCGAGCACGGTCCCCTCGAAGAGCACCGGAAGCACGATGACCTGCGCCGGGGGCGCCTCCCCGAGTCCGGAGGAGATCTTCAGATAGCCGCTGGGCGCGTTCTCCACGAGGATCGTGCGCTTCTCCATCGCGGCCGTCCCGATGAGCGCCTCACCGGGACGGAACGACGTCGGCATGGAGCCCATGGAGTAGCCGTACGACCCGAGCATGCGCAGCTCGTACGCGTCGTCGTCGCCCGTGCCCAGGTCCTTGAGGTCCTTGCCGTCGACCAGCGGCATGGTGAGGAAGAACGCGCCGTGCTGCGCCGAGACGACGGGCGTCAGCTCGCTCATGATCAGCGAGGCCACGTCGTCCAGGTCCCTGCGGCCCTGCATCAGGGCCGAGATACGAGCGAGGTTGCCCTTCAGCCAGTCCTGCTCCTTGTTGGCGATCGTGGTGTCGCGCAGGTTGGCGATCATCTTGTTGATGTAGTCCTGAAGCTCCTGGATCTCACCCGAGGCGTCCACGTCGATCTTCAGGTTGAGGTCACCACGGGTCACCGCGGTGGCCACGCGCGCGATGGCACGCACCTGCCGGGTCAGGTTCCCGGCCATCTCGTTCACCGACTCGGTGAGGTCGCGCCACGTGCCGTCGACGTCCCGCACACGCGCCTGACCGCCCAGCTGGCCCTCCGTACCCACCTCGCGGGCGACCCGGGTGACCTCCTCGGCGAAGGACGAGAGCTGGTCCACCATCGTGTTGATCGTGGTCTTGAGCTCCAGGATCTCGCCGCGCGCGTCGATGTCGATCTTCTTCGTCAGGTCGCCCTTGGCGATGGCCGTCGTGACCATCGCGATGTTGCGCACCTGACCGGTCAGGTTGGACGCCATCCCGTTCACGGACTCGGTCAGGTCCTTCCACGTACCGGCGACTCCCGGTACCTGGGCCTGACCGCCGAGGATGCCGTCCGTACCCACCTCACGGGCCACCTTGGTGACCTGCTCGGCGAACGAGCTCAGCGTCTTCACCATGGTGTTGAACGTGTCGGCGAGCTGCGCGACCTCGCCGCGCGCCTCGATCGTCACCGTCCGGGTCAGGTCGCCGTTGGCGACGGCCGCCGCGACCTGGGAGATGTTGCGCACCTGCATGGTCAGGTTCTTGGCCATCAGGTTCACGTTGTCGCTGAGGTCCTTCCAGATGCCCGTGACACCCTGCACGTGCGCCTGGCCGCCGAGGATGCCCTCGGTGCCCACCTCGCGGGCCACCCTGGTCACCTGCTCGGCGAAGGACGACAGCTGGTCCACCATCGTGTTGACGGTGGTGACGAGTTCGAGGATCTCGCCCTTCGCGTCGACGGTGATCTTCTTCGACAGGTCGCCCTTGGCGACCGCGGTCGTGACCTCGGCGATGTTGCGCACCTGGATGGTCAGGTTGTTCGCCATGAAGTTCACGGACTGCGTGAGGTCCTTCCAGGTGCCGGACACCCCCTGGACCTCGGCCTGTCCGCCGAGGATGCCCTCCGTGCCCACCTCACGGGCCACGCGCGTGACCTGCTCGGCGAAGTTCGACAGCTGGTCCACCATCGTGTTGAGGGTGTTCTTCAGCTCCAGGATCTCCCCGCGCGCGTCCACGTCGATCTTCTGCGACAGGTCACCCCGGGCCACCGCCGTCGCGACCTGCGCGATGTTGCGCACCTGGGCGGTGAGGTTGCCGGCCATGCCGTTCACGGAGTCGGTGAGGTCCCGCCACACACCGGCGACACCGGGCACCTGGGCCTGCCCGCCCAGCCGGCCCTCCGTACCCACCTCGCGCGCGACCCGGGTCACCTGGTCGGCGAACGCGGACAGCTGGTCGACCATCGTGTTGATGGTGTTCTTCAGCTCCAGGATCTCCCCGCGCGCGTCCACGTCGATCTTCTGCGACAGGTCACCCCGGGCCACCGCCGTCGTCACCTGGGCGATCTGCCGCACCTGGGAGGTGAGGTTGCCGCCCATGAAGTTGACGGAGTCGGTGAGCTCCTTCCAGGTGCCGCTCACCCCGGGCACCACGGCCTGACCGCCGAGGCGGCCCTCCGTACCCACGTCACGGGCCATACGGGTCACCTGGTCGGCGAACGCGGACAGCTGGTCCACCATCGTGTTCACGGTGTTCTTCAGCTGAAGCATCTCGCCGGACACGTCCACGGTGACCTTCTGCGAGAGGTCACCGTTGGCCACGGCCGTCGTCACCTGAGCGATGTTCCTCACCTGTCCGGTGAGGTTGCGGAACGCCGTGTTGACGGAGTCCGTCAGGTCCTTCCACGTACCCGCCGCACCCGGCACCTGGGCCTGACCGCCCAGCTCACCCTCGACGCCGATCTCGCGCGCCACACGCGTGACCTCGGCACCGAACGCCGACAGCTGGTCGACCATCGTGTTGACGGTGTTCTTCAGCTCCAGCATCTCGCCGGCGACGTCGACGGTGACCTTCTGCGAGAGGTCACCGTTGGCCACGGCCGTCGTCACCTGAGCGATGTCACGCACCTGAGTGGTGAGGTTCCGGAACACCGTGTTGACGGAGTCCGTCAGGTCCTTCCACGTACCCGCCGCACCCGGGACGTTCGCCTGACCACCCAGACGGCCCTCGCCACCGACCTCGTTGGCGACACGCGTGACCTCGTCGGCGAACGTCCGCAGCGTCTCGGTCATCTGGTTGATCGTCTCGGCGAGCTGCGCCACCTCACCGCGCGCGCTCACCGTCACCTTCTGTGACAGATCACCGTTGGCGACGGCGGTCGTCACCTGTGCGATCCCGCGCACCTGGGCCGTCAGATTGCCGGCCATAAGATTCACCGAATCGGTGAGGTCCTTCCACACACCCGACACGCCTGGCACCAGCGCCTGGCCACCGAGCTCGCCCTCGGTACCCACCTCGCGCGCGACCCGGGTCACCTCGGAGGAGAAGGACGCGAGCTGGTCCACCATCGTGTTGACGGTGTTCTTCAGCTCCAGCATCTCGCCGGCCACGTGGACCGTGACCTTCCGGGACAGATCCCCCTTGGCCACCGCCGTCGTCACCAGCGCGATGTCACGCACCTGTGCCGTCAGCCGGTACGCCATCGTGTTGACGGAGTCCGTCAGGTCCTTCCATGAACCGGACATTCCACGCACCCGCGCCTGGCCGCCGAGCTTGCCCTCGGTGCCCACCTCGCTGGCCACCCGCGTGACCTCGTCGGTGAACGTCGACAGCTGGTCCACCAGGTTGTTGACGGTGCGCCCGACCTTGAGGAACTCCCCGCGCAGCGGATGCCCGTTCGTGTTCCCCTCGGCCCCCTGGGTCCGCAGCTCCATCCGCGGGGAGAGGTCGCCCTCGGCCACCGCGGACAGCACCCGGCCGACCTCGGACACCGGCCGCACCAGGTCGTCGACCAGCGCGTTGGAGTGGTCGACGGCTGCCGCCCACGAGCCCTCGCAGGCACCCGTCTCCAGCCGCTCGGTGAGCTTGCCCTCGCGCCCCACCACGCGCCGTACACGCGACAATTCGCCGGTCAGATGCAGGTTGCGGTCGGCCACCTCGTTGAAGACGGCCGCGATCTCGGCCATCACGCCGTCACCGGTGACCGTCAGCCGCTTGCGGAAGTTGCCGTCACGCATCGCTTCCAGAGCGGCCAGCAACTTGTTCAGGGACGCCGTGTCCACCGCTGTGGTGCCGCCGTTGCGCGATGAGCGCTGCTTGCCCAGGGACTGTCCGCCTTTCGCGCGCGTCTTAGTGCCCCGCGTCGCTGCGCCAGACTCCACTGTGTCCCTCCCGCAGGGGTAGACCATTTCTGCTCTGCGTGCCCGGGTACCACCCGGTGTACCGGAAACCACCGCGTGCCCGATATACCAGCCACGGCTGGGTGCTGCTGCCCGGTGTATACGGAAGGCACCCCACCTGCCCGGACCCTCCTTAGAAGCTTGCCCAGTGTTTCACCATGGCTGAACCAGGCCATAACAGTTCGGCAGCTTCGCACACGGTCCGCACACCCTTCGGGCGGAAAGACGGCCGACCGGCATCCGCATGGACCGCGAAGGTAAGTAACCTTGCATGCGGCTGTCCAGCCACGCCGGTACACCGGCCTGGGCGGTGGCACGAGCACGAGCGGGCAGGCATCGGAGGGGCGGCCGCACCATGACCACCGGACTGCATCCTGGGGGACCGCCCCAGGATCCTCGGCCGACGGGGAACGAGCCTCTGCCGCGGCAGGGGCAGGAGCAGGTCGGCCGTGGGTCGCAGCACGTCGAGAACCGGACAGGGAGTTCTGTGATCACCGCGCGCGCGGCCGCCAGTTTCGAGCCCGTCGGACGATCCGTCGCGACCGCCCGGTCCTTCGTCCGTGACACCCTCCAGGGCTGGGGCTTCGCCGACATCGTCGACGACGCCGTGGTCCTCACCAGCGAACTGGTCACCAACGCGGTGGTGCACGCGGGCACATCGGCGGACGTCCTCTGCCTCCGCAGCGACGACGGAGTACGCATCGAGGTCGCCGACAGATACCCCGAACGGGAGATTCCCCTCCAAACCACCCCCATCAACATGGGCAGCCCCGACCGCGAGGGCGGCCGCGGCCTCCAGCTGTGCGCGGCCCTGGCCGGCCGCTGGGGCGTCGAGTACACGCCCACGCACAAGCAGGTCTGGTTCCAACTCGACCTCCCCGAACGCCCGGTGGGCACCCGTACGGCCGGACCGTCCCTCCCCGCCAACCTCCTCCCGATGGCCGACGGCCGTGTCCGTGTCGCCGTCGTCCAGATCGACGGCACGGGCTCCATCAGCGCCTGGAACGAGGACGCCGAGGAGCTCTTCGGGTACGCCGCCGAGCAGGTCACCGGCAAGCCCCTCACCGATCTGGCGGCCTGGCCGCACACCCCGGGAACCAGCACCGGCATCGCCGAGGCCCTCCAACTCTCCCGCTGGGAGGGCAGTTACGGCATCCGCGGCGCCAACGGCCGCGTGACCCCCGTGTACGCCTCGCACCTCCGTGTCCGCGACACCGACGGCGAGCCCTCGACGGTCTGCCTTCTCGTACGGGACGACGAGCGCGCCGTCCTCCAGACCCCGATCCGCGTCACGGCCTCCGACACCGCCACCTCGTCCGACGGCCAACCGTCGGACCCCTTCGAGGTCTTCATCGGCTCACCGGCCCCCGACGACCTGGACGGACTCCTCCAGCGCACAGTCGAACGCGCGCGCGACATGCTCGACGGCGACTCGGCCTTCCTGCTCCTCGCCACCGACGACGAAACGGAGTTGGAGGTCCGTGCCTCCACGGGCCTCCCGTCCGCCCGCCAGCGCTTCGCCCGCGTTCCGGTCGAGGCCGGGCCCGGCCGTTACGGCTCGGCCCGCATGCCGGCGGTCCACGACGACCTCACGGCCGTCCCCGGCGCCGTACCCCTGCTCAGCGGCACGGGCATGCGTTCGGTCGTCACCGTCCCGCTGAAGGTCGAGGGCCGTCTCACCGGCTCCCTCGGCGTGGCGGCGGAGGCCCCGAGCCGCTATTCCAACGAGGAGGCCCTGCGCCTTCAGTTCGCCGCCGACCGCATCGCGCTCGCTGTCGAATCGGCCCGCCTGGGCGAGCTGGAGCGCCTGCGCCGCGGCTCGCTCAGCTTCCTGGTGGAGGCCTCGGACCTCCTCGCGGGCACCCTGGACCGCGACCAGACCCTTGCGCTCATGGCCCAGATGACGATCCCGACCCTCGCGACCTGGTGCGCGGTCTACACGATCGCCGACCAGGCCTCCGAGCCGTACCTCAGTTACGTCCTCCACGAGGACGAGGAGCGCATCGACGGCCTCAAGGCGCTCCTGTCCAAGATCCACCCACCGGAACCGATCCCCACCCCGGGCGCCCGCGTCTGGTCGGCCCCCGCAGAGGCGGCCCACCAGGCGGCGCTGCGCACCTCCATGCGCAGCCTGGGCCTGGGCGAGCCCGCCACGGTGAGCTCGGGCATCGGTACGACACTGGCGACGGCCGCGGCGGTCGGCGGCGAGACCGTCGTACTCCCCCTGGTGGCCCGCAACCGCGTGATCGGCATGCTGACGCTGGGCAAGCCGACGGACGAGCACTTCCGCCAGGAGATCCTGGAACTGGCCGAGGACCTGTCCCGGCGGGCCGCCCTGGCCCTGGACAACGCCCGCCTGTACTCGGAGCGCATGGCCATCAGCCAGTCCCTCCAGCGCAGCCTCCTGCCGCCCGAGCTCCCTGAGATCGAGGGCGTCGAGGTCGAGGTCATCTACCGCGCGGCCGGCGAGGGCAACGAGGTCGGCGGCGACTTCTACGACCTCTTCCCGATCCGCGACGGCGCCTACGGCTTCGCCATCGGCGATGTCTGCGGTACGGGCCCGGAGGCGGCCGCGGTCACCGGCCTGGCCCGGCACGCCCTGCGCCTGCTGGCCCGCGAGGGCTTCGGAGGCCCCGCGGTGCTGGAGCGCCTGAACTCCGCCATCATCGACGAGGGCGCCCGCAGCCGCTTCCTGACGCTCCTGTACGGCGAGTTGTGGCCCCAGGAGGACGGCAGCGCCGTACTCAAGGTCGTCTGCGCCGGTCACCCGCTCCCGCTCCGCCTCCGCCAGGACGGCACGGTCGAGCCTGCCGCCGAGCCCCAGCCTCTCCTCGGCGTCATGGAGGACCTGGAACTGTACGAGCAGACGGTCACCCTCGACCCCGGCGACGTCCTCCTCTGTGTGACGGACGGCGTCACGGAACGCCGCGAGGGTACGCGCATGCTGGGCGACGACGGCCTCACGGACGTCCTGACGACCTGTACGGGCCTCACGGCGGGCGCGGTCGCGTCCCGCATCATGCGCGCGGTCGAACGCTTCGCCTCCGACGCCCCGTCCGACGACATGGCGATCCTGGCGATGCGGGTGCCGGGCCTCCACAAGGACTGACGCCAGAGCTGACCGAGCACATCAAAAAGGCCTCGCCCTAGTGGGCGAGGCCTTTTGTCAGAGCCCCCAAACGGAATCGAACCGTTGACCTTCTCCTTACCATGGAGACGCTCTGCCGACTGAGCTATAGGGGCCTGTCGCGTTTCGAGGTTTCCCTCGCGGCAACGGAATAGATCATACCCCGAACTGGTGAGTGCTCCATACCTCCGGCCCCCCGCATGCGGGGTCGGCCTACTGGAGAGGCCGACCTCAGGGGAAGGCCGGCTGCAGCAGCCCGCCGAGCGCGTTGCAGGCGGACACGATCCGCTGAATCTCACGCTTGGTCAGTGAAGCGTCCACGGGCAGTGCCAGCGTCTCGTCCGCCGCGCGTTCGGTCTCCGGGAGACAGACGTCCCGCCGGAAACCGGGCATCCGGTGCACGGGCGTCTTCACCGGCACCCGGCACTCGACTCCCCTGGCACGCAGAGCCCGTGCGAAGGCGTCCCGGTCCGGTCGGCCGTTGCCGGGCACCCGCACGACGTACTGCTGGTAGGTGTGCTCGCCACCACCATCCGGGGTACGCACCCCGCGCAACCGGCCGCTGAGATAGGCGGCATGCGCCCTACGCTGTGACACCTCGCCGTACGGCGTCTCGGACTCACCCTGCTCCAACACCAACAGGCCGTGTCGCTGCCCGACTTCACGCAGCCGTGCGATGTCCGCGTTCCTGCCGAAACGGTGCACGACGATCACGGCCGCGGTCCGCGCGCTTACGGCCGCCTCCACCGCGGTCATGTCCAGGCAATACGTCTCGGGGTCTATGTCGACGTACACCGGCACCGCATCGGCCAGTTTGACGGCCTCGGCGACCTCGACGTTCCCGAACGCCGGCACGATGACCTCGTCACCCGCACCTATACCTGCGGCCTTGAGCATTGCGGCTGTACCCATACCTGCGGATGCTGGTGGCGCAACGTGAACACGAAGTGACGCCGAACAAAAAAGAGTCGGTCCCCGAACCGAAGTTCGGGGACCGACTCATTCAATATTTGTTCGGCGGTGTCCTACTCTCCCACAGGGTCCCCCCTGCAGTACCATCGGCGCTGTAAGGCTTAGCTTCCGGGTTCGGAATGTAACCGGGCGTTTCCCTCACGCTATGACCACCGAAACACTATGAAACTGTAAACACCCGCACCACACCCGTAACCCATGGGTGTGGGGTTGTTCGTGGTTTCAGAACCAACACAGTGGACGCGAGCAACTGAGGACAAGCCCTCGGCCTATTAGTACCGGTCAACTCCACACGTTACCGTGCTTCCATATCCGGCCTATCAACCCAGTCGTCTACTGGGAGCCTTACCCCATCAAG
>NZ_VJZE01000230.1 GCF_009377205.1 Streptomyces phyllanthi | reverse complement strand
GGGCAGGGCGGGCCGGCTTCGACACGGCGGGCTACGTGGTGGCGCAGGCGCCCGAGCACGTCGTCGAGAACGAGAAGGCGCTCGCCAAGGCCGGCGACGATCCGAAGAAGCGCCGCAAGGTGGTCCGCAAGAAGGCTCCCGAGGGCTTCGTCGGCTGGACGGAGAACACGTTCGAGAAGCTCATCGCCTCCGACCCCGAGCCGCTCACGTCCCGCTTCCGGGTGACGCACACGATGCTGCTGTCGGTCATCGCCCGCCCCGGCAACGCCTTCGAGGCCATGCGGCGCCTGCTGGAGGACAACCACGAGCCGCGCAAGCAGCAGCTGCGGCACATCCGCCGGGCGATCGCCATCTACCGTTCGCTGCTCGACGGCGGGATCGTGGAGAAGCTCGACGAACCGGACGCCGAGGGCCGCATCGTGCGCCTGACGGTCGACCTCCAGCAGGACTTCGCGCTCAACCAGCCGCTGTCGACCTTCGCCCTGGCCGCTTTCGAGCTGCTGGACCCCGAGTCCCCCTCGTACGCCCTGGACATGGTGTCCGTCGTCGAGTCCACTCTGGACGACCCGCGCCAGATCCTCGCCGCCCAGCAGAACAAGGCGCGCGGTGAGGCCGTGGCCGCGATGAAGGCGGACGGCGTCGAGTACGAGGAGCGCATGGAGCGGCTCCAGGACGTGTCGTACCCCAAGCCGCTGGAGGAGCTCCTCTTCCACGCGTACAACACGTACCGCAAGAGCCACCCGTGGGTGGGCGACCATCCGCTGTCGCCGAAGTCCGTCATCCGCGACATGTACGAACGGGCGCTGTCCTTCACGGAGTTCGTGTCCTTCTACGAGCTCGCCCGCACCGAGGGCATCGTGCTGCGCTACCTGGCCGGCGCCTACAAGGCCCTCGACCACACCGTGCCCGACGACCTCAAGTCGGACGACCTGGAGGACCTGATCGCCTGGCTCGGTGAGATGGTGCGCCAGGTCGACTCCAGCCTCCTCGACGAGTGGGAGCAGCTCGCCAACCCCGAGGAGATGACCGCCGAGGAGGCCCAGGAGAAGGCCGACCAGGTCAAGCCGGTCACCTCCAACGCGCGCGCCTTCCGCGTCCTCGTCCGCAACGCCATGTTCCGTCGCGTGGAGCTCGCCGCCCTCGACCAGGTCGACGAACTCGGGGAGATGGACTCCGAGTCCGGCTGGGACGCCGAGCGGTGGGGCGAGGCGATGGACAAGTACTGGGACGAGTACGACGAGCTGGGCACCGGCCCCGACGCGCGCGGTCCCCGGCTGCTGATGATCGAGGAGGAGCCGCAGAACGGGCTGTGGCGGGTCCGCCAGACCTTCGCCGACCCGAACGGCGATCATGACTGGGGCATCAGCGCGGCGGTCGACCTGACGGCCTCCGACGCCGAGGGACGCGCCGTCGTCAGGGTCACCGACGTAGGCCAGTTGTGAACAGACGCCGGACGGCTGTGAGCACAGGAGAAGCCATCACATGACGACCAACCCCGCCGAGCGGCTCGTCGACCTGCTCGACCTGGAGCAGATCGAGGTCAACATCTTCCGTGGCCGCAGCCCGCAGGAGTCCCTGCAGCGGGTCTTCGGTGGCCAGGTGGCGGGCCAGGCCCTGGTCGCCGCCGGGCGCACCACGGAGGGCGACCGGCCGGTGCACTCGCTGCACGCGTACTTCCTGCGCCCGGGACGGCCGGGTGTGCCGATCGTGTACCAGGTCGAGCGGGTCCGGGACGGCCGGTCGTTCACCACCCGGCGGGTCACCGCCGTGCAGCAGGGCCGCACGATCTTCAATCTGACCGCCTCGTTCCACCAGCCCGAAGAGGGGAGCTTCGAGCACCAGCTGCCGCCGGCCCGGGAGGTGCCGGACCCCGAGTCGCTGCCGACGCTCGCCGAGGAGATCAAGCAGCATCTGGGCGCGCTGCCGGAGCAGTTGGAGCGCATGGCGCGGCGTCAGCCCTTCGACATCCGCTATGTGGACCGGCTGCGCTGGACCCAGGACGAGGTCGAGAACGCCGAGCCGCGCAGCGCGGTGTGGATGCGGGCGGTCGGGCCACTGGGCGACGACCCGCTGGTGCACACCTGCGCGCTGACCTACGCCAGCGACATGACGCTTCTGGACGCGGTCCGCATCCCCGTGGAACCCCTGTGGGGTCCGCGCGGATTCGACATGGCGTCGCTGGACCACGCCATGTGGTTCCACCGTCCGTTCCGCGCGGACGAGTGGTTCCTGTACGACCAGGAGTCCCCGATCGCGGTGGGCGGGCGGGGCCTGGCGCGCGGGCGCATCTACAACCTGGAGGGGCAGCTGATCGTGTCCGTCGTCCAGGAGGGACTGTTCCGGAAGCTGGGCTGACCTGCGGTTTCACCGATCGTCAGCCGGCCCGCGTCACGTCGTGCGACGCTCCGCGGGCCGGCCGTTACGACGTTCTTGCCGAGAACGAAGCAGGGGTCGTGACCCGAGGCGCCCGCCGGTTCGCGGCTGATCTGCCTCCACATTCAGCGAACCCGTCGGTTTCAGCGGGCGCCGACGCTGATCGGCTCGGTCGGCTTGACCAGGGTGTTCATCAGCTTCTTGCCGGTGGCCGCATCGATCTCGACGGTCTGTCCGTCCAGGCGGGTGGTCTCGGTGTCGAGGATGACCGCGGCGTCCGGCACCAGCAGATCGCGCGCGGGTCACCTCGAGGCCATGGTGCTGCGAGCGAGACGAACGGACGAAACACGCCCGGTCGTGGTGGCGAGCAGCATCGCGTACCGGGGAACGTCGGCGAGTTCGTCGAGCAGGCCGGTCTCGGTGACGGCGAAGGGCCCGGGCGCGGCCCCTCCACGGTCCGTCCACGCGGTGACGTCGTCCTGCTTATCGAGGGCGAGGATCCGCAGTACATCCGGGTCGGCGCCGCCCGCAGTCTGAACCTCTTCCTGGTTGTCCAAAGCGCCCTGGTGGCCTTCGTCGCGGGCCAGCGCAGCACCGTGGACCGGCACTACCTGGCCTTCTTCGGCATGACCTTATGCGCGGGCTGGCTGTTGGTCGCCGTCAGTTCCTACCAGTGGATCAAGACATGGCGCACCCACATGTCCAGCCTCGGGCAACAGATCAAAGACACCAGCGGCGTGGCCCCCTCGAGCCTGCTGTTCGACCACACCCACCGCCACAACGCCGTCGCACCGACCAGAGTCTTCTCACGCTGTCTGGAATGGTTCTCCTGGCACATCCGCTCCACCCTGATCACCTGCTGCCTCCCTGCCCTGTTCCTGGCCGGCTGGATCTACCTCAGCTGCCAGCAGCTGCTGTGCATCATCAACGGCTGGCCCGTGCGGCCCAGCATGGCGGCAGCCGGTCGATGGCTGACGATGGCATTGCGGGCGCATCCTGAACCCGGTGCGCGAGCCGCGCAACTCGCTGGGATGCACGACGCCGGTAAGGACGCGTGGGGACCGACCGGCGTGCTCCATGCCTGTGAAGAAGTCCTGGACGCCGTCGGCGGTCTCGTCTCTGCGGTGGAGCCTGGCCAGTTCACCCGGCCAAGGGGTGTTCACGAATCGGTCTGGCCTGCAGCTGCGGAGCGTGTTGAAGATCGTTCCCCAGTCGGACGGTGATCGTTCCCCGTTTCTGCCGGGCGGCCGGCCCTTGGGCCGGCACGGTGAGTCAGTACCGCAGGGGGTGAGGCCCAGGGTGACGAGGGATCTGAGGTCACGCCTTGGGTTCGGTGTTGTAGGCGTACGCACGGATGGAGTCGAGGTGCAGTTCATGGGGCCCGAGACAGTCCGCGGCAAGGGTTGCCACGAGTGCTCCACAGGCGCACGCCATGTTGCGGCCCCCTGTTCCCAACGGCCCGCAGCACCCGCCGTGTATGCCCAGCGCGCCGGCCGGACGGAGGCTCGGCACGTCGTTCGGATGCACGATCACCGAGTTCCTGGGACCCCTGGAGACCGCTCCGTCCAGCTCGGGCGGCATAAGATGAGCGCGATTCCCGGATGCATCAGGTTCGAGGTCTTGCGCCGACGGTCGCACAAATGGTGCGCCCCATGGCTTCGGGTCGATGGCGTAGGACCCCATAGGCACGGTCGAGGGTGCCAACCGGGTTTTGTGGTCGCGGTCTGCGTCGGCTACACGGGCATCGGGGACCTCTGGAAGCTCCTGAAGGTCGCGGGTCAGCTGAGCACCGCACTTCGCACAGTAGAAGACCGTCATGTCGGCCGTTCTACCCGACTGTCGTGTCGAGCGCGTGGTCGCGGTACTGCTGGAAGGCGTGCCGGCCTGATGTCTGTCGTGGAGTGATGAGCTCTCCTTCCGCGCAGTCGAGGACCTTGCAGTGCAGGGCTTCGGCGAGGCGGAAGACCGCCGTGAGGACGTCGTCGCCGGAGCCCCGGATGTGGAGCATGATCGAGTCCACGGGGTCGTCTGATCCGATGTTGAGTTCCATCGACCAGGGGTGTCCGAGGATCTCTCCCCAGGTGGGGTCGGAAAGGTCGGCTTCGGGGACGGCACACGTGATGGTCGCAAGGACATCGTCCAGGCGGCCGAGCGGAGCCGACTCGTATGCATCGGGGAGTTGCTGGACCGAGGTGATGTCGTCGGGCAGGCGGAACAAGAGCACATCCCAGCTCATGGCGCCCTTCCAGTGGTGGGCGAACGGTGTCAGCAGGCTGTTCAGACCAGTCGGAGCTGTTCTCCGAGAGCTTGCGGCAGGAGCCCGTTCTGCAGCCGGTGGATCTCTGCGCGCCAAGCGCGGCCCTGAGTTCCGTCCCAGATCTCGAGCAGTTCGGACGGCTCGGTCATAACACGGTCAAGTGCCTGGAGGGCGAGGTCCCGCAGGCTGGCGAGGTCAGGAAGGGGCTCTTTCGGCCCGTAGACGGAGCCGGTGGCCGGGCCCTGTGGGCATTGCGCGGCAACGAGGGCAGCCGCGGCCACCGCAACGTCGGATTCGGGTGCTTCGAGGTAGTTCTCTGTATCGATCACACGCGTGAGAGCGCTGCGGATCACGCCCTCTCGTTCGTCTGCGGCTGCCTCGTCGAGGTCGCCGCAGAAGTCCGCCGCGGTGTCGTTGTCGAACGGGCCGGTATCCCAAGTGCCCATGGTCTCTCCAGGTCGTGGTGTTGACCGGGGCATCCTGGCAGAGGCCACTGACAGCGGCGTCCACGCGGTTCCGTTGACGTCCACGGGCCTCTGCTGAGGGGCCCAGAGGGGGGAAGGAGCACTTGCCGAACCGGCGGATGCGTTTCCGGTTCCGTCGACGGCCCCAACGTCCTCCGGCTGTCCCACCACCGCCGCAGCGAGGTGAGCGATCCTTCAGCTTCCGCTCGTCCCGCAGCCGCTGGTGGATCGTGGTGACGTGGTGGTCTCCAGCATCTGCTTGGTGTAGTCCCGGTGCTGCTCGATCTCCGGCCAGGTCAGCTTGTTCAGCCTCCGGCTGGCCAGCTCCGGGAACCAGCTCTTGATCAGTTCGGCCCAGTCCGCCTCGCTCATGGGCGGCCCGCCCGGGGTCATCCCGCCGCCTCCGCCAGTGCCAGGTACTTCCTGATCGTCTTGCGGTCCACCCCCAGCGAAGTGGCCAGCCGGCTCTTCGACCGGCCCGCGTACCAGTGGACGTAGATTTCGACGATGTCCACCATGGTGAAGGTTCTCCTTGCCAGCCGGTTTGTCCGTCGGCCTCTCGGCTCGCAGGTCGAGGGACGCCTGCGGCACCGAGACGGCCAGGACTCCCAACCCGGCACCGGCATGCCCATGGGGAACCAGACCGATTGAGCAAGGAATAGCCATTTAAAGGCCAAACCATCCGAAACAGGGAAGCCGTGACGCTGGGTCAGTAGAACCAGACGACAAGTCGTACGTTCTCCGCGCCATGGACTTCGCTGAGTATGCGCATGACGCTCCAGACTCGACCCCAGTCGCTGCCGACGCCTGCGGCCGAGGCGCGGCTTCGTGCGCCAGAGGCGTCTGTCTCCTGCCAGTCGACGACGGCCAGCTCAGCCCAGGTCAGCCACGTGACCGCAGATACCGACGGCACGGTCTGGGTCAGCGGCGCCGCCACCGTCTACATCCGCGGCACCATCACCCTATGACCGGTCCACTGCCCGTGCCCTGGCGGTAGTCGCTGGAGCACGGGCAGTTTCGCGGCAGTCACTGCGTCGGTCGACGGCCGATGGCTGCTTCGATGAGGCCGGGGCCAGCGTGCTCGAAGGTGCTGCGCAGTGCCTTTTCCAGGTCCGAGGTCGTGTGCACGCGGGTCGCCTCGACGCCCATGCCTTCTGCTGTTCTCACCCAGTCCAGCCGGGGCCGGTCGAGTTCCAGCAGGGCGGCGGCCTGCGCGCCAGGGGCGGGGGCACCAAGGAGGTCAAGTTCTTCGTCGAGCACGCGATAGGAGTGGTTGGCGAAGATGACGGTGGTGACATCGAGGTTTTCCCTGGCCTGCGTCCACAGCGCCTGTGGGGTGTACATGGCGCTTCCATCGCCCTGCAGCGACACAACCTTCCGTCCCAGGAAGGCGAGCGCCGCTCCGGTGGCCAGGGGCATGCCGCCGCCGATCGCGCCCCCGGTGAGGTTGAGGTGATCGTGCGGTGCCGCTCGTTCCAGCACGGGGTAGCCGGCGAAGCCGGCGGTGACGCTCTCGTCGCTGATGATCGCTCCCTCGGGGAGCAGGTGGGCGAGCGCCTGGAAGGTGCTGAGGGGGCAGATCGCCGTCCTCGGGAGCGGGAGGCGGACGCCAGTCGTGCCGCGGGGAGCGGGCGGTTGGGGCGCCGATGAGGTCGGCCAGTGCCGTGAGGGCGCCGGCGCCGTCCTCGTGGAGATGAGACAGCACCACGTGGTAACAGCCGTTCGGCGTCAGTTCACCGGCCTTGCCGGGGTAGGCGAAGAAGGCCACTGGCGCGTCGGTCCCGACGGTGATCAGGACGTCGTACTGGGCCAGGAGGCCGATGGCGTCGCCGGCTCGGTAGGGCAGGCGGGTCACCCGCACGCGGCCGGCGTCCCGCTCGATGCGCGGAGCGAAGGTGTCGCAGATCAGGCGGGCTCCAGTAGCCACGGCGATGCGGCCCGCTGCCCGCAGCCCTTCGCCGTGCAACGCGCTGCCCCGGAGCAGGAACGCTGTCCGGCGCCCAGACCGCAGCACGTCGGCGGCCCGGGCGATGACCTGTTCGCCCACCGCGGGTGCCGGTGGCACCGGCAACGGCGCAGCAGCGCCGGCGGCGGGTGACCAGGCGGTGTCGACCGGGAGGATCAGGCTGGCGATCTGGCCCGGATGGGTGCGGGCGGTCTGGACGGCCCGGGCCGCGTCCGAGGCGACGGTCGTGGCCGAGCGAAGAGCTCGTCACAGTCCACGTCGGCGGCCCGCAAACGGTCGAGAACCTGCTGAGCGTCGTCGTAGTGGGCGCGGACCGAGTCGGTCGGTACCCGGCCGTGGTCGGCGACCGCGCGCAAGGTGGCCTCGGGCATGGTGTTGACCACGCCGGGTGCGACGAGCTCGGTCACGTAGCGGGTGTCGGGGTAGGCGGGGTCCTTGACGGAGGTCGAAGCCCACAGTGGACGCTGAGGGTGGGCCCCCGCCTGCCGCAGGGCATGCCAGCGGGGGGGAGAGAAGACCCGCTCGTAGTGCTGGTAGGCCAGCCGCGCGTTGGCGACCGGATGTGTCTTCGCCCTCGTCCACGGCCTGTTCGCAGCCACCGCCCTGGTCAATATCCTGCTGCCTCTCATCCACCCCCGCATGGGCACGTCACAGACCAGCGCTCCCGGCGTCGCCCTGCTGGAACCACCCGGATTCCTCATGCTCAACTACGGTCCCAGCACCCCCACCGTCACCCTCGCCGCGCACCTCGCCTACGGCACCCTCGTCGGAGGCTTCCTCGCCTGGCCGGCCTGACGAGCCCGTCCCGCCTGACGAGCCCGTCCCGCCTGACGAGCCCGGCCGGCCTGACGAGCCCGGCCGGCGCCCCTGGACCCGCTGCGTGGTCACGGCGGCCAGGGCGCATGCCGGGTAGCGTGGGATGAGGACCGGGAGGCGTGCGGGAACCTCGTACAGCGGTGCAAGGTGGTTCATCGCTCGTTACTACGTACGACGCCCCGGCAGGAGGTCCCCCGATGGCACGCAAAAGGACCGTGCACGTTCGCCGCGTCTACGAGGCTCCCGCGCGAACCGACGGCACCAGAGTGCTGGTTGACCGCATCTGGCCCCGGGGAATGGCCAAGGAGAAGGCCCACCTCGACGAGTGGTGCAAGCAGGTCGCGCCCTCCACGGAGCTGCGCAAGTGGTACAACCACGTCCCTGAGCGATTCCCTGAGTTCAGCCGCCGCTACCGGACCGAGCTCGAAGATCCGGAGCACGCAGACGCTGTGGCGCATCTGCGCGATCTCGCCCATGACCGGACCCTGACACTGCTCACCGCAACCAAGCATCCCGAGATCAGCGAAGCGGCGGTGCTCGCGGAGCTGCTCCGGGGTTGACGGCCCCGGTGGGGTGATCACACCCTGTGTCGCCACCGTCGTCGGGAACGACTGGCAGCTCGATTCGATGTGCTGCTGCAGGCGGGCGTTGTCCGCTCGCGCAGCGCTCGCGCACAGATCAGTCGATAATGGAAGCGATCGACTTCGACGCGACGTGCGTCACGTCTTGGGGCTGCGCATGAACGATCAATCCCTGCAGACGAACGGTCCCCCGCCTGTCGTCGGGCTGGTCGGCGAGGGCCTGGTGCCCGTGACGGACGAGGCTGAGTGGGCGGCCGTGTCTCCGCGGCAGATCACCCCCGAGGAGTGGCAGCGGTTCGAGGGTCACGTCAAGGAGATCTTCGAGGCGCTCGGCCTGGCCGTCGGATCAGCGGCCACGGCAGACACACCCCGCCGCTTCCTTCGCGCCCTCTTCGACGCCACCAGTGGGTACGAAGGCGACGAGAAGCTGGTCACCGCCTTCGAGACCGAGTGCCACGGCGGTTCGGACTGCCGGATCAGCCAGATCGTCGAAGGACCGATCCCGTTCTTCGCGCTCTGCGAGCACCACGCCCTGCCGTTCTTCGGCAAGGCGTACGTCGGCTACATCGCACACGAGCACATCCTCGGCCTTTCGAAGCTGACCAGGCTGGTGCGGCTGTTCGCCCGGCGCTTCTCGGTGCAGGAGCGCATCGGCCGCCAGCTCGCCGAATCGCTGCAGCACATCCTGCTGCCACACGGCGTCGCGGTCCACCTGGAAGCGGTGCATCTGTGCACGCAGATGCGCGGCGTACGGGAGATCGAGTCCAGCACCCGTACCACCCACTGGCGGGGCACCTACGACGAGGACCCGCAACTGCGCGGCGAGTTCTTCACGCTGTGCGGCCAGCGGGGCCTGGCCGGACATGGCTGAAGACAGCGCCGCGCACACCGCCGGGCCAACGCGGGCAAGCTCGTTGGAGCCCCTGGAGTTGCTGTATGAGGAGGCCGGGCAGCCCTGCTTCGGTCTGCCCCCGGCGCTTGCCACTGCCTACGACGGCGATCTGGGCTTCACCTCACCATGTGTGTACGCGAACTTCGTCACCTCCATCGACGGAGTGACAGCTCTCGGTCCCGAATACCCCTCCTCCGGATCGGCGATCAGCGGACGCGAACCCGCGGACCGATTCGTCATGGGACTGCTGCGCGCCTGCGCCGACGCCGTACTGGTCGGCGCCGGCACCCTCCGAGCCACGCCCCGCCATCTCTGGACACCCGAGTACGTCTTTCCCCAAGCCGCCCCGGACTTCGCCGGGCTACGGCGCAGCCTGCGCCGCGCCACCCAACCGGTACTGGTCGTTGTCACCGCGAGCGGCAACCTGCCCGTCCGGCACCCAGCCCTGCAGTCGGGCGCGCTCGTGACCACCACCCTGGACGGCGCCCGCAGACTGGAGGGACGCATTCCAGAAGCATGCACGGTACTCGTCGCCGACGAAGGTCCCACCCTCCGCATGGCCGATGTGCTGGCGACTCTCCATGCTCACGGGCACGCGGCGGTGCTCACCGAGGGCGGGCCGCACCTCATCGGTCACCTGCTCGGTGAAGGCTTGCTGGACGAGCTGTTCGTCACGACATCCCCCGTGCTCGCCGGCCGTTCCGACACCGCCCGCCCCGGACTGATCGAGGGACTCGAACTCCTGCCGGACCGGCCGGAATGGACGGAGCTGATCAGCATCCGGCGAAGGAATTCGTATCTGTTCCTCCGCTACCGGCTTCGGGCCCCAGGCGGCGGCAGCACTGGCCAACTGCCGCAGACGGCGACATCGCAAGCCTGACCAGGTTGTTTCGCCACCTTCTGCTGAGGTGCAGGCGGACGGAACGGCGACGTGCCGTACGCGGCGGCCTGCGCACCATGTGTGAGGCAGGAGGATCCGGTGCTGGGGCTCGCGATCACCCGCTGGGCGACCGTTGTGGGGCAAGGGCGGACGCGTTCGCCGGATCGGCCGCAGTGAAGATGCGTCCAGGGCGCCGCCCGGTCACGCTGGCGTCATGCCTGAGCAACGCCGCACCGGTACCAGTACACCCTCCAAGGGCGCGCGTGCCCGCGGTACCTCGGCGGACGCCGGTCGGGGGACGGTCACACAGGTCGGGCCTGAGGAGGCCGCCCGCACCGCCTGCGACTGGTTGCAGAGCTTCATCAACCACCGCATCGAGGGCGTGTGTGCCGTGCGGCGCACCGAACAGGGTTGGTGCGTTGGCGTCGATGTGCTGGAAGTGCCTCGCATCCCCGATACGACCAGCCTGCTCGCCACATACGAGGTGGAACTCGACGAATCCGGCCGGCCTGCCGAGTACCGCAGGGTCTGCCGCTACCGCAGAGGCGCCGCCAACGACTGACGGGCCCTGCCGACGCCCACCGGAAGCCTTCCGAGAGGACCCACCTGACCATGGCCACGACCACCACCTACTCCAGCAGCGAGGTCGTGTACGTACCGCGTGCCGGGACGCTCTACGACACCCTGGAACTCATCCTGGACCGCGGCATGGTCATCGACGTCTTCGTCCGGGTCTCCCTGGTCGGCATCGAGATCCTGAAGATAGACGCGCGCATCGTGGTCGCCAGCGTGGACACGTATCTGAAGTTCGCCGAGGCGTGCAACCGGCTCGACCTGGAGGCGACCTCACGCAGTACCACCATTCCCGAGTTGTTCAGCGGTACGGCAGCCAAGAGCCTGGGCAAACGCAAGGTCAAGAAGACCATCGAGTCGGTGGGTGAGAAGCTGCGCGACGTCGTCGGCAGTTCCGAGGAGGAGAGCGACGAGGAGCGGGAAAGCCCGGAGCCGGAGGCGCGGCCGCGGCGCCGTACCGTGAAGGCGGAGCCCGAAAAGGGACGTCGCAGGCGGGAGAGCGAGCGATGACCGCGGCCGGGCCCTACGTCTACGGCATCGTCGCCTGCGACCATCCCATGCCGGCGGAACTGCGCGGGGTGGGCAGACCGCAGGCGGCCCTGGAACTGCTGCCCGTGGGCGCGACCGCGGCCGTGATCAGTGCCGCCCCGGTCCCGTTGCGTGCACGACGGCGGGATCTGCTGGCCCACCAGGAAGTGCTGCTCACGCTGGCCCTGGACGGACCAGTGCTGCCGATGCGCTTCGGAATGCTGGCTCCGGACGCCGATACGGTCCGCGAGCAGCTGGAGGCCGGCCACGAGCAGAATCTGCGCGCGCTCGACCGGCTGGCCGGCCGCGTGGAGATGAACGTCAAGGCACTGCCGGCCACCGGCGCGCTCGCAGCGCTGGTCGCCGAGGAGCCCCACATCCGGCGGCTCCGCGAGGCCACACAGCGCCGCCCGTCGTACGAGGCGAACGTGCGCCTGGGCGAGGCGGTGGTCCACACCCTGGCGCGCCGCGCGGCTGACGCCGCACAGGAGCTTCAGCCGGAACTGGCGGCTCTGGCTGTGGCCCGCTCGACCGGGCCGCACGTCACCGGAACCGTGCTGAACATGTCGTTCCTGGTCGCCCGGCAGGACACCGTGGCCTTCCGGGCGGCTGTCGACCGCCTGTCCGCAACTCACCGGGACCGGGTCGAGCTGCGCGTGGCCGGGCCGCTGCCCTGCTACAGCTTCACCGAGCCCGAGGTCGCGGCAGCTGCCACGGCGCGAAGGGGAGGCTGACATGGGGTTGCTCTCCGCCCTGCTGACCGCGCCGCTGGCCCCCGTCAGAGGAGTGGTCTGGGTCGCCGACCAGCTTGCCGAAGCCGCCGATCGCGAGGTCAACGACCCGGCAGCGGTCCGCGCCAGGCTTGCCGCGCTGAACCAGGCACTGGAGGACGGCGACATCGACCTGGCTGCATTCGAACGGGAAGAGGACCGGCTGCTCGATCGGCTGGAAGCGAGAACGGGACCGGAGGCGGCCCGGTGACCGAGGTCGACTACCGGCGAGCCGGACAGCTCCCCGGCCCCACCACCAGCAACCTCGCCGACATCCTGGAACGCGTGCTGGACAAAGGCATCGTCATCGCCGGCGACATCAAGATCGACCTCCTGGACATCGAGCTGCTCACCATCCGGCTTCGCCTGTTCATCGCTTCCGTCGACACCGCGAAGAAGGCGGGCATCGACTGGTGGGAGACCGATCCGGCACTCTCCTCCCGCGCCGCGCACCGAGAGCTGGTGGAGGAGAACCGACGACTGCGCGAGCAGCTCGCGGCACCCGCGCCCGCGCAGGGTGCGGGGCTACCCCGTAACGGCACGGCCGCATCCACAGCGAACCAGGACAGCCCGGAGGGCCGGCCGAGCGGACAGGCCCAAGGAGCAGAGGAGCGACCGGTGTCATGACGCAGCCCGTCCCCACAGTGCCGCCCGCCACGGCGGCGACCTACGTCTTCGCCGTCTGCCGCCACGTGGACGAGGGCACCCTCCCCCGGTTGCCGGGGATCACAGGCGCCCCTGTGCGGGTGCTGCCTTTCGAGCGGTTGCACGCCGTCGTACAGGAGGTGCCGGCGGCCGAGGCCGACCGCCGCTCCTGGACCGAGCGGCTGTCCGACCCCGGTGAGCTGGAGCGGTGCGTCCGCGCCCACCACCAGGTCGTGATGGCCGTCGCGGCCCAGGGGCCCGCTGTGCCAATGGCGCTGGCCACTCTCTACAGCAGCGAGGAGCGCGCCCGGCAGGCCCTCGGCGCCGATGCGGCCCGTTTCCACACGGTGCTGGACCGCGTCGACGGGCGGGTCGAGTGGGGCGTCAAGGTGTACGCGTCCTCGGCATCCGCAACGACTGAGGCGGGCCGCGGGGCCGTCTCCACTGGCGTACCGGCCGGGCCGCCGACATCCGGCGCCGGACGCGCCTATCTCGAGCGGGTACGAGGTACACAGCGGGCACGGGAGGAAAGCCGGCGTGCCGCGTTGCTCACCGCCGAGGAGGCGGATGCGGAGCTGCGGGGTTTGGCGGTGGCGGCACGCCGGCTCCGGCTCCAGGACCAGCAGCTGACCGGCTGCCGCCGCGCCCAGGTCCTCAACGGCGCCTACCTGGTGGAGGAGGGCCGTACGGCACGGTTCACGGAGGCGGTGGCCTCGCTGCGGCAGCGCACCGGAGCACTGATCGAGCTGTCCGGCCCGTGGGTGCCCTACTCGTTCGCAGGGGAGGACGGGGCCCGTGGAGAGCGTTGAACCTGTGCCGTGGCAGGAGCGTGAGCCGCTTGACGGGCCGATCGGCGTACCGCTGGTGGATCTGCTGGACCGGCTCATGGCCACGGGCGTGGTGATCAGCGGGGACCTGGTGATCGCCATCGCGGACGTGCCGCTGGTCCGGCTGTCGCTGCACGCCCTCCTGTCATCGGTGACCGAGCGGGTACCCGCCCCCTGGGCGGACTCGGGGCCACTGTGACGGGCCCCCGCTTCGATGTCGACCCGGACACGGTCGGACGTGATCTGGTGGCTTTGGTGCTGGCCGTCGTCGAACTGCTCCGGCAACTGATGGAGCGGCAAGCGATCCGCCGGGTGGAACAGGGCGACCTCAGCGATGAGCAGGTCGAGCGCATCGGGGTGACGCTGATGATGCTGGAGCAGCGGATGACCGAGCTGTGCGACCAGCACGGGCTGCGGCCGGAGGACCTCAATCTGGATCTCGGACCGCTGGGGACCCTGCTGCCTCGCGACTGATCGGTGCAGGCCGCCCCGTGCACGGTCAGTCAGCGGATCAATCGTCGGCCCAACTTCCGCCCACGCCATGTGGTTCCACCGTCCGTTCCCGCGGACGAGTGGTTCCTGTACGACCAGGAGTCCCCGAT
>NZ_VJZE01000022.1 GCF_009377205.1 Streptomyces phyllanthi | reverse complement strand
ATCCCCCCCTCACCCCCCTGCCTGGGAGGCTCCATGCTGTCCGCAGAATCCGCCGCCGTCGTCCGTGCCACCCTGCCCGCCGTCGCCGGAGCGCTCGACGAGATCACCACCCGCTTCTACGGCGCGATGTTCCGCGACCGGCCGGAACTGCTCGACGGGATGTTCAACCGCGGCAACCAGGCCAGCGGAGCCCAGCGCCAAGCCCTGGCCGGCTCGATCGCCGGCTTCGCGACCGCGCTGCTCGAACAGCCGGACGTCCGGCCCGACGCCCTGCTGTCCCGCATCGCGCACAAGCACGCCGCCGTCGGAGTCACCGACGACCAGTACACGATCGTGCACAAGTACCTCTTCGGCGCGATAGCCGAAGTACTGGGCGACGCGGTCACCCCTGAGGTGGCGGCCGCCTGGGACGAGGTGTACTGGCTGATGGCCGGTGCCCTGATCGCCCAGGAGGCACGCCTCTACCAGGACGCGGGCCTCCAGCCCGGCCAGACCTGGCGGCAGTGGACGGTCGTCGAACGCCACACCGAAACCCCGGACGTGATGTCCTTCCTGCTCCGCCCCGCCGACGGCGAACCGGCACCCCGAGCGCGGGCGGGCCAGTACGTCAGCGTGCGCCTGCGCATGCCCGACGGCATCCACCAGCTGCGCCAGTACAGCCTGTCCTCCGACCCGGGCGGAGACCTGCGCCGCATCACCGTCAAGCGGGTCGCCGCCACGGACGACACGCCGGACGGCGAGGTCTCCAACCTGCTCCACCGCCACGTGCGCGAAGGAGACGAACTGACGCTCTCCGCCCCCTTCGGCGACATCGTCCTCGACGACCCGGCCGACGCCACCACCCCCATCGTGCTGGTCTCCGCGGGCATCGGCTGCACCCCCATGACCGGCATGCTGGCCCATCTGGCCGCCCTCGGTTCGACCCGGCCGTTGCTGGTCCTGCACGCCGACCGCTCCCCCGCCGACCACGCCCTGCGCACCGAGACCCGGGAGCTCGTCGGCCAACTGCCGGACGCCCGCGCGGTCTTCTGGTACGAGCAGCCCGGCCCGGAGGAACCCGACACGCGCGAGGGCCTGATGAACCTCGACGGGATCGAACTGCCCGACGGCGCCACGGTGTTCCTGTGCGGGCCGCTGCCCTTCATGCGGGCGGTGCGCGGACAGCTGCTGGGCGCCGGGATTCCGGCACAGCGCATCCGCTACGAGGTCTTCGGCCCCGACCTGTGGCTGCCTGGCCCGGCTGCCTGAACGACCTTGCCCCCTCCAGAAAGGGAATCACCATGACCAGCGACAAGGCCCAGGCCACGCCCACGGTGCGGCTGCGTTCCGACGGCCCGGTGGACAAGGACACTCTCGACTACGCCCGCGCGAAGGTCGACGCCGTCGTCAGCCGGCCGGGGCTGCCCGCCGTCACCGGCGAGGTGCGGATCGTGCGGGCGGCCCGCCACGCGGAGCACCCCTGGTTGGCCACGGCCGACCTGCGTGTCGGTGGCCACCAGGTGGTGGTCCTCGCCGAGGAGGCCACCGGCCGGGAGGTCGTCGACAAACTGCAGGACCGGCTGCGCCGCCAGACCGACAAGGCCGCCCACGCCTGGGACGACGGCCACCGGGCGGCCGCGCCGCCGTGGCGTGGCGGTCGGCAGTCCGCGTAAGTCCACGATGAGCACGGCCCGTTCGGTGACGGTCCACCGACCGGGCCGTCGTCGTCTCTGCCCACCCACCGCGGCAGCCCGTCCGATGGGGCCGTCCGGACCAGGTGGGTGACCAACGGCCCACTGACGACGCCCCAGGAACCGGAAACAGTGGGATGTGCGGTTTCCCGGTCGACGGGCGAGAACGAGGAGTTGTGCGATGGCGAAGGCGTATCTGGTGGGCAGCGGTATCGCGGCGCTCGCCGCGGCCACGTTCCTGATCCGCGACGGCGGGTTCGACGGAGCGGACATCCACCTCTTCGAGGAGCAGCGGAACACCGGCGGCAGCCTGGACGCGGGTGGCACGGCGCATGCCGGCTACACCATGCGCGGCGGGCGCATGTTCGAGGCCGAGTACCGCTGCACGTACGACCTGCTCTCCGGCATTCCCACCCTCGACGACCCCTCCGTGTCGGTGACGCAGGAAATCCTGGCCGGCCACGAGGACTTCGCCTGGGACGACATGGCACGCCTCATCGACGGCGACGGGAAGATCGTCGACACCCGCTCGATGGGGTTCTCAGAGCGCGACCGGATGGATGTGGTCCGCTGCCTGGCAACTCCCGAGGGGCATCTGGACGGCAAGCGGATCACCGACTGCTTCAGCGAGCACTTCTTCACCACCACCTTCTGGTTCCTGTGGTGCACCACGTTCGCCTTCCAGCCCTGGCACAGCGCCATCGAGTTCCGCCGCTACCTCAAACGCTTCATCCACCTGGCCCCCGAGTTCGCCTCCATGACGAGCGCCTACGGCACCCGCTACAACCAGTACGACTCCATCGTGCGCCCCCTGACCACCTGGCTCCGTGAACGGGGCGTCACCGTCCACACCCGCTGCCACGTCACCGACCTCGCCTTCGCGCCAGGGCACCGGTCCACCACGGTCGAGCGCATCTACTTGACCCGCGACGGCCGTGACGAACAGATCGACGTGGCCCCCGACGACCTGGTCCTGGTCACCAACGGTTCCATGACCGACTCAACCAGCCTCGGCTCCCACTTCGCCGCCCCGCCGCCCCCTCCCCGGAAATCGGACCCCTGGCTGCTCTGGCACCGGCTGTCCAGGGGCCGCGACGACTTCGGGAACCCGGACGCCTTCGACAAGCGCGTCAAGGAGTCCCGCTGGGAGTCGTTCACGGTCACCGCCGAGGACCCGCTCTTCCTCGACGCCCTCGCGGAGTTCAGCGGCCGGGAGACCGGCCGGGGCGGGCTGATGACCTTCACCGACTCCAACTGGCTGCTCACCATCGTGGCGCCGCGCCAGCCCGTCTACCGCAACCAGCCCGAAGGCGTCTCGGTCTGGTGGGGCTACGGCCTGCGCCCCGGACGCTCCGGCAACCACACACCCAAGCCGATGACCATGTGCTCCGGCCGAGAGATCCTCGAAGAGGTCCTGCACCACCTGCCCTTCGACGAGTCGCTCGCGGCCCGCGTACTGCGGACGTCCACCGTCGTGCCCTGCCTGATGCCGTACATCACCAGCCAGTTCCTGGCACGCCGCCGCGACGACCGGCCGAAGGTCGTACCCGAGGGCTCGGTGAACCTCGCCTTCATCGGCCAGTTCGCCGAGGTGCCCGACGACGTCGTCTTCACCGTCGAGTACTCGGTCCGCACCGCCTGGACCGCGGTGTCCCAACTCCTCGAGCTCACCGAACGACCGCCCGCGGTCTACAAGGGCCATCACGACCCCCACGTGCTGGCCGCCGCTCTGGAGACCATGCATCGTCGGTGACCCGGAGCGGGACAAGGGAAGACACCCGCGATGTGGAGTCCTGCCAGGCAAGCGGTGCCGATCGTCTCGTAACTCGTGTGACACCGCGCCCCCGCTTCGGGCGGTTGAGGGCGCAGGCACCCCACCGCGTCAGGCTGCCCGCGCGGCGAGCCCGCACAGGATCCGCTCAGCCGGCAGTGCGGCGAGCCGCGCGTCGTGGGTGTACATGGGCTCCCGCGACGCCGGGCGCGGGCAGCGGGCCGCCGAGGAGATCGGCGGCGACACCCGGCCACTGGTCCTCGACGTGACGGGCGCCGACAGCATCCGGGAGGCCGCGGCCCTGATGGACCGCCCGGACGTCCTGGTCAACAACACGGGCGTCTCGCCCGGACCCGGCGCCGTGGTGGCACCGGGCGGAAGGGTCACCTCGTGTCCCAGTCGGCCCGTCGACAGGTCAGGCGTCCGCCGCGTGGGCTTGGGCCGATGAAGAAGGCCGAGCGGGGTGCTCTCGACCGTCACCGCCCCGCGTGACCCGCCACATCGCGGCGGGCCGCGCGCGTGTACATGGACGCGACGGCGAGGAACACCCCGACGATCACGGCCGGGGCGACAGCGGCCAACAGCCAGTCCAGCCCGTCCTCAGGTCCGGCGGCCAGCAGGACGGCCGCGGTCACCACGGCGGCAACCAGTCCGGAGCCGGTGAGGGCTGCGAAGACGTACCGCGAACGGGCATGGCTCCGGTGGCCGGGAGGCGAGGTGTCGCTCAGTGCCGCCCAGTGGCGGGCGATCTCCCTCGCCTCGTATCGGCGCTGCGCGCCGGCGCGTATCCGAAGCCCGGCTGTTGCCGTGGCGCCCACCACGGCCACGGCGCCGAGCGCCCACCACGCCAGGTGAACGATGAGCAGGGGAACAAAGCTCGCAGCCGTACCCCAGCCCGTCACACAAGCGGCCGCGGTGATCCGGCGGGAGACGGGCCGGTCGGCTCCTGCGCGCAGGTCGGCGAGTGCGGGCACGTACCAGACGCATCCGGACGCGGTCACCACCGCGACCCCCATCCCCAGGACAGCGTGGAACACGGCCTACCTCGCCGCCTCGAGTTCGGCGATCTCGGGGTGGTGCAGGTCGAAGGCCGGTGATTCGCTGCGGATGCGGGGCAGGGTGAGGAAGTTGTGCCGCGGCGGCGGGCACGAGGTGGCCCACTCCAGCGAGCGGCCGTAGCCCCACGGGTCGTCGGCCTCGATGCGCTTGCCGTACTTCGCGGTCTTCCAGACGTTGTAGAGGAACGGCAGGATCGACAGGCCCAGCAGGAACGCCCCGATCGAGGACAGGGTGTTGAGGGCCGTGAAGCCGTCGGCAGCGAGGTAGTCGGCGTACCGGCGCGGCATGCCCTCCGCGCCCAGCCAGTGCTGGACCAGGAACGTGAGGTGGAAGCCGACCGTGAGCGTCCAGAACGTGATCTTCCCGAGGCGCTCGTCGAGCATCTTGCCGGTGAACTTCGGCCACCAGAAGTGGAAGCCGGCGAACATCGCGTACACGACCGTGCCGAACACCGTGTAGTGGAAATGCGCCACGACGAAGTACGAGTCGGACAGGTGGAAGTCCATCGGCGGCGAGGCCAGTATCACGCCCGTCAGACCACCGAAGACGAAGGTGATGAGGAAGCCGGTGGTCCACAGCATCGGCGTCTCGAAGGACAGGCTGCCCTTCCACATCGTTCCGATCCAGTTGAAGAACTTCACCCCGGTCGGGACCGCGATCAGGAAGGTCATGAAGGAGAAGAACGGCAGCAGGACTCCCCCGGTGACGTACATGTGGTGCGCCCACACCGTCACGCTCAGGCCGGCGATGGCGATCGTCGCCCCGATCAGACCCATGTACCCGAACATCGGCTTGCGGGCGAAGACCGGGATGACCTCACTGACGATCCCGAAGAACGGCAGCGCCAGGATGTACACCTCGGGATGGCCGAAGAACCAGAACAGGTGCTGCCACAGCAGCGCACCGCCATTGGCCGGATCGAAGATGTGCGAGCCGAACTTGCGGTCGCACTCCAGCGCGAACAGCGCCGCCGCCAGGACCGGGAACACGATCAGGATCAGCAGTGCGGTCAGCAGCACGTTCCAGGTGAAGATCGGCATCCGGAACATCGTCATGCCCGGCGCGCGCAGACAAATGATCGTCGTGATGAAGTTGACCGCGCCGAGGATGCTGCCGAAACCGGAGAGCGCCACGCCCATGATCCACATGTCGGCGCCGAGGCCCGGCGAGTGGACGGCGTCCGACAGCGGGGCGTACAGGAACCAGCCGAAGTCCGCGGCCCCACCAGGGGTGAGGAAGCCGAACGCGGCGATCGAGGAGCCGAACAGGAACAGCCAGTAGGCGAGCATGTTCAGGCGGGGAAAGGCGACGTCCGGGGCGCCGATCTGCAGCGGCATGATCCAGTTGGCGAAGCCGGTGAACAGCGGCATCGCGAACATCAGCAGCATGATCGAGCCGTGCATGGTGAACGCCTGGTTGAACTGCTCGTTCGACATCACCTGCAGCCCGGGGCGGGCGAGTTCGGCACGCATCATCAGGGCCATCACGCCCCCGACGACGAAGAACACGAACGCGCTGACCAGGTACAGCGTTCCGATCTTCTTGTGGTCGGTGGTCGTCAGCCACTCCACCCAGGACGGCCGGTCCGCCGTCCGCACGGCTGTACCGGCCTCTCTGCGGACCGCGGGGCGTATCAGCGCCTCTCCCGCGTGCTTCACCTGGTCCAGCTGCGCCTCGTCCATCGGACGGCGTCCTCCCCATCTGCTCATGTCGCTCACAGACCGGGAAGCGCGCGCGTGCGGTGGAGGGCGCGGCGCTTCCCGGCCTCGACATGATCGTTGGCGGGGCCCCCTGGCCGGATAGGGTCGAACGGCCCCAGCATCAGCCACCGGTTGGGTCCAACGGCCCTTCTCCGCCCTGATCCAGGCCGGGCCGATACCAACTCCGGACGTCCTGGGCCCGGACCCGACGCCGGCCGTGCCGAGCGTGAAGCTGGTGCCGGGCACCAACACCAATGCAGCGCCGTCTACCGGCATACCGCGCGGGCTCTGGCCGCCCGGTGGTCCACGGTGGTGCTCGATGTGCCCGGGCAGCCCGGTCTGAGCGCGCCCCTCCGTCCGCGTCGCGGACGGTCGGCCTGGTATGGGCAGTGGCTCACCGAGGCACTGGAGCAGACCGTACAGGGGGCGCCCCCTTGTCCGAGGGGCCGCGGGACGACGGTCGATGCGGGCCGCGGGACGACGGTCGATGCGGTCGGCGGCCGGCAGGACTCAGGATGCCGCTGCCGTATCCGCCCGGCCGCACAGGGCGCGTTGCCTTGACGGATCCCTGACGCCGAAGCGGCCGGTCGCCCGGCCCCGGCCGGAACACCGTCCATGGGACCTACTGCGTGGCGGTGGCCGGAAGGTCCGTGGGGGACGGCGCGTGGCTGGGGGCGGCCGCGAGGGTCAGGACCATGGTGAGGCCACCACCGGGGGTGTCTTCGGCGTTCAGGGTGCCGCCCATGGCCTCGGCGAAGCCGCGGGCGACGGCGAGGCCGAGGCCGACTCCGGCTCCGCGCGGGGCGTCGCCGTATCTCTGGAAGGGTTCGAAGATGCGGTCCTTGGCCTCGTCGGGGACGCCGGGGCCGCGGTCGACGACGCGGATCTCCACACGATCGGCGAGGGCGCTCGCCGACACCGTCACCGATTCGCCTTCGGGGCTGTACTTGGCCGCGTTCTCGACGACGTTGGCGACGGAGCGCTCCAGCAGGCCCTTGTCGACGGCGACCATCGGCAGGGTTTCGGGGATGTCCAGGACGACGGCCGACTCGGGGTCGGGAATGCCGACGAGTGCCATGGGGACCACCTCGTCGAGGTCCACCTCGCGGATGAGCGGGTTGAGGGTGCCGGTCTGGAGGCGGGACATGTCGAGGAGGTTGCCGACGAGGTGGTCGAGGCGGTCGGCGCCCTCCTCTATCGCGGCCAGCAGCTCTGCCTGGTCCTCCTCGGACCACTCCACGTCGTCGGAGCGCAGCGAGGAGACGGATGCCTTGATGCCGGCGAGAGGTGTGCGCAGGTCATGGCTGACGGCGGCGAGCAGCGCCGTGCGGATGCGGTTGCCCTCGGCCAGTTCCTTGGCCTGGTCGGCCTCGTGCTGCAGGCGCTGGCGGTCCAGGACGACGGCGGCCTGGGCGGCGAAGGCGGCGAGTACGCGGCGGTCCTCGGCGGGCAGGACCCGGCCGGACAGGGCGAGCGCCATGTGGTCGCCGACGGGCATGTCCACGTCCGCGTCCTCCGGGCGCTCAACCGGCCGCGCGCTTCCCACACGGCCCGCACAGGTCCACGCGGCGACGTCGTTCTCGCGTTCCAGCAGGGCCACCGACTCCATGGCGAAGGTCTCCCTGACGCGTTCCAGCAGGGCTTCGAGGCTTGTTTCGCCACGCAGCACGCTGCCCGCGAGAAAGGAGAGGATCTCGGACTCGGCGCGCAGCCGGGCTGCCTGCTGGGTGCGCCGGGCGGCGAGGTCCACCACCGAGGCGACCGAGACGGCCACCGCGAAGAAGACGGCGATGGCGACGATGTTCCTGGGGTCGGAGATGGTCCAGGTACGAAGGGGCTCTGTGAAGAACCAGTTCAGGAGCGCCGAGCTGAAGGCGGCCGAGGCCAGCGCCGGGAGCTGTCCGCCGAGCAGGGCCGCGGCCACCGTCAGCGACAGGAACAGCAGCACGTTGTTGGCGAGGCCGAGATCCGCGGCGGTGTGGGTGAGCGTGAGGGCCAGCAGCAGCGGACCCGCCACGCCGACCAGCCAGCCCCAGATGATCCGTACCCTGCCGAGCCGGGCGCCCCGGGCGACGGGCAACCCGCGGCCCTTGCCCGCCTCGTCGTGGGTGATGAGGTGGACGTCGAGGTCGGGGCCGGAGTCCCGGGCGACCGTGGCGCCGACGCCGGGGCCGAAGACGTTCTGCCAGGTCTTGCGCCGCGAGACGCCCAGCACGATCTGGGTGGCGTTCACCCCACGCGCGAATGCCAGCAGCGCTTCGGGGATGTCGTCGCCTATCACGTGGTGGAAGGTGCCGCCCAGGTCCTCCACCAGGGTGCGCTGGACGGCCAGCTCCTTCGGGGAGACCGAGGTCAGTCCGTCACTGCGGGCGATGTAGACGGCCAGGACCTCGCCGCCTGCGCCCTTCTCCGCGAGGCGGGCGGCGCGGCGGATCAGCGTGCGGCCCTCCGGCCCGCCGGTCAGGCCCACCACGATCCGCTCGCGCGAACCCCAGATCTTCGACACCCGGTGCTCGCTGCGGTACTGCTGCAGGTACTCGTCGACCCGGTCGGCCACCCACAGCAGCGCCAGCTCCCGCAGCGCGGTGAGGTTGCCGGGCCGGAAGTAGTTGGACAGGGCGGCGTCGACCTTGTCCGGCTTGTAGATGTTGCCGTGGGCCATGCGGCGGCGCAGCGCCTGCGGCGACATGTCGACCAGTTCTATCTGGTCCGCCCGGCGCACGACCTCGTCCGGGACCGTCTCCTTCTGCCGTACGCCGGTGATCGACTCGACGACATCGCCCAGTGACTCCAGGTGCTGGATGTTCACGGTCGACACGACGTCGATCCCGGCGTCCAGCAGTTCCCCGACGTCCTGCCAGCGCTTGGTGTTGCGGGAGCCGGGGACGTTGGTGTGGGCGAGTTCGTCCACGAGGGCCACCTGCGGACGCCTCGCCAGGACCGCCTCCACGTCCATCTCCGTGAACGTGGTGTCCCGGTACTCCACGTCCCTGCGCGGGATCTGCTCAAGGCCGTGCAGCATCACCTCGGTACGCGGCCGGTGGTGGTGCTCGACGAAGGCGACGACGCAGTCGGTGCCGCGCTCGGTGCGTCGGTGCGCCTCGGACAGCATGGCGTAGGTCTTGCCGACGCCAGGTGCCGCGCCGAGGTAGATCCGGAGCTTGCCGCGTGCCATCGTCTCGTCTCTGTCGTGCGGGATCTGTCGCTGTTGTGCGGGATCTGTCGTGCGGGATGAGGCGGGTCGCCAGTCGGCTCAGGTCTCGAAGCGGTAGCCCATGCCCGGCTCGGTGATCAGGTAGCGGGGGTGAGCGGGGTCCGTCTCGAGTTTGCGCCTGAGCTGGGCCATGTACACCCGAAGGTAATTCGTCTTGGTGGCGTATGCGGGGCCCCAGACCTCTTGGAGGAGCTGCCTCTGCGTGACCAGGCGGCCGGGGTTGGTGACCAGGATCTCCAGCAGGTGCCACTCCGTCGGGGTCAGCCGGATGTCACGGCCGTCACGGCCGGCCTTCTTGGCCAGCAGGTCGATGGTGAAGTCGCCCGTGCGGACCAGGGTCGTCTCGGGAGCCAGTGGCACGGTCTCGGTGCGGCGGACGGCGGCGCGCAGCCGGGCGAGCAACTCGTCCATGCTGAACGGCTTGGTGATGTAGTCGTCAGCGCCTGCGTCCAGAGCGGCGACCTTCTCCTCGGAGGCCCGGCGGGCGGAGAGGACGAGGATGGGCGTCCTGGTCCAGCCGCGGAGCGCCTTGATCACCTCGACCCCGTCCATGTCGGGCAGACCGAGGTCGAGAAGGACCACGTCGGGCCGGCGAGCGGCGGCGAGGCGCAGGGCCGTGGTGCCGTCGGGCGCCGCGTCCACTCCGTACTGCCGGGCCTGCATGTTGATCACAAGGGCTCGTACGAGCTGTGGATCGTCCTCCACCACCAGCACCCGGGTCATCGGCGTGCGGCCTTCCTGTCTTCGGCGGACGGGGTCAGGCGTTCGAAGCCGCGCCGGGGGCTTGGGGGCCGCGGGCTCCCGGCCCGCCCGCCCTCGGTCGCGGCCCTTCCTGCCGAGGCCATCAGTTCGTGGCCAGTTCCCTGAGTGCGATGTTGAGTTCGAGGACGTTGACGCGCGGCTGGTCCAGGAAGCCGAGCGTACGGGCCCGCGTGTGCTCCTTGACCAGCTCGGCCACCTGGGCGACGGGCAGCCCGTTGGCCTCGGCGACCCGCCTGACCTGGATGTCCGCGTACTGGGGGGAGATGTCCGGGTCGATGGCGGAGGCGGAGCCGGTGACCGCGTCGGCAGGCACCTCGGACTCGGGCACGCCGTTGAACCGGGCGACCTGCTTCTTGGCCTCCTTCACGTCCCTGACGAGGTTCGGGTTGTCGGCGCTGAGCTGGCTGGAGCCGGTGGCCAGCGGGTCGTAGCCGCTGTTGGAGGGACGGCCCTGGAACCACTTCGGGTCCGGCTTGTCCGTGCCCTTGATGTTCCAGCTCTGGCCGATCAGTCTCGAGCCGACCTCGTTGCCGTCCACCTTCACCATCGAGCCGTTGGCCTTGTCATGGAAGGCCAGTTGTCCGATGCCGGTCACAGCCAGCGGGTAGAGGATGCCGGTCACCACGGTGAGGACGAGCAGCATGCGCAGGGCCGCCCAGAGCATCCGCGCGGTGTTCACCACAGAAGTGTTCATGTCCTTCACCCGATCCCGGGGATCAGCGAGATGAGTACGTCGATGAGCTTGATGCCGATGAACGGGGCGATGAGCCCGCCCAGTCCGTAGATGCCGAGATTGCGGCGGAGCATCCGGTCCGCGCTCATCGGCCGGTACTGCACGCCGCGCAGGGCGAGCGGTACGAGCGCGATGATGATCAGTGCGTTGAAGACGACGGCGGACAGGATCGCCGACTCAGGGCTCGCCAGGCCCATGATGTTGAGCTTGTCGAGGGACGGGTAGGCGACGGCGAACATGGCCGGGATGATCGCGAAGTACTTCGCGACGTCGTTGGCGATGGAGAAGGTCGTCAACGCGCCCCGGGTGATGAGGAGTTGCTTGCCGATCTCGACGATCTCGATGAGCTTGGTCGGGTTGGAGTCGAGGTCGACCATGTTGCCGGCCTCCTTGGCGGCCGACGTACCGGTGTTCATCGCCACGCCGACGTCCGCCTGTGCCAGGGCCGGGGCGTCGTTCGTGCCGTCGCCGGTCATCGCGACCAGCTTGCCGCCCGCCTGCTCCCGCTTGATCAGCGCCATCTTGTCCTCGGGCGTGGCCTCCGCGAGGAAGTCGTCGACCCCGGCCTCGTCAGCGATCGCCTTGGCGGTGAGCGGATTGTCGCCCGTGATCATGATCGTCCTGATGCCCATGCGGCGCAGCTCCTCGAACCGCTCCCGCATGCCGTCCTTGACGACGTCCTTGAGGTGGATGACGCCCAGGACGCGGACGCCCCGGTCGTCCTGGACGGCGACCAGCAGCGGGGTGCCGCCCGCCTCGGAGATCCGGTCGGCGATGCCGTCGGCGTCCTCGGACACGGTGCCGCCCTGCTCCCGTACCCAGGCGATGACCGAACCGGCCGCACCCTTGCGGACCTTGCGCCCGTCGACGTCCACACCCGACATCCGGGTCTGGGCGGTGAAGGCGATCCACTCGGCGTGCGCCAGCTCGCCCTGGTGCCGCTCGCGCAGCCCGTACTCCTCCTTCGCCAGTACGACGATGGAGCGGCCCTCGGGTGTCTCGTCGGCCAGCGACGACAGCTGGGCGGCGTCGGCGACCTCGGCGGCCGTCACACCGCGTACCGGCACGAACTCGGCGGCCTGCCGGTTGCCGAGCGTGATGGTGCCGGTCTTGTCGAGCAGCAGCGTGGAGACGTCACCGGCGGCCTCGACCGCACGTCCGGACATGGCGAGCACATTGCGCTGCACCAGCCGGTCCATGCCCGCGATACCGATCGCCGACAGCAGCGCACCGATGGTGGTGGGGATCAGGCAGACCAGCAACGCGGTGAGCACGATCATCGAGGTCTGCTTGTCGGCGCCCGCATAGATCGCGAAGGGCTTCAGCGTCACGACCGCGAGGAGGAAGACGATCGTCAGCGAGGCGAGCAGGATGTTCAGCGCGATCTCGTTCGGCGTCTTCTGCCGGGCCGCACCCTCGACCAGGTTGATCATCCGGTCGATGAAGGTCTCGCCGGGCTTCGTGGTGATCTTGATGACGATCCGGTCGGACAGCACCTTCGTACCGCCGGTCACGGCGCTTCGGTCACCCCCCGACTCGCGGATCACCGGCGCCGACTCACCGGTGATGGCCGACTCGTCGACGCTCGCGACGCCCTCGACGACGTCACCGTCGCCGGAGATGATGTCGCCCGCCTCGCAGACGACCATGTCGCCGATCCGCAGCTCGGTGCCGGGAACACGCTCTTCGGAGTCCCCGGTGATCCGGCGCGCGACCGTGTCGGTCTTGGCCTTGCGCAGGGTGTCGGCCTGCGCCTTGCCGCGGCCCTCGGCAACCGCCTCCGCCAGGTTGGCGAAGACAACGGTCAGCCACAGCCATGCGGCGATCACCCAGCCGAACCAGTCCCCCGGGTCCTTGACCGCCAGCGCGGTGGTGACCACCGAGCCGACCAGCACGACGAACATCACGGGCGACTTGACCATCACCCGCGGGTCGAGCTTGCGGAAGGCGTCCGGCAAGGACGTGACCAGCTGCCCGGGGTCGAACAGGCCGGCGCCGACGCGACCCTCGGACGGCCTGTGCCCGGTCGGTACGTCCTGGTGCGGCGCTCGGCTCTGGAGGGCCGTGGGCATCGGGTCCTCGTGCTTCCTGGTGTCGGTGGTCATGCCGCCAGCCCCTCCGCGAGCGGGCCCAGGGCGAGGGCCGGGAAGAACGTCAGACCGGTGATGATCAGGATCGCGCCCACCAGCAGCCCGGTGAACAGCGGCTTCTCGGTGCGCAGCGTGCCCGCCGTGGCCGGGACGGGCTTCTGCTCGGCGAGCGAGCCGGCCAGCGCCAGCACGAACACCATGGGCACGAACCGGCCCAGCGCCATGCACAGGCCCAGCGTCGTGTTGAAGAACTCCGTGTCGGCACCGAAGCCCGCGAACGCGGAGCCGTTGTTGTTGGACGCGGACGTGTAGGCATACAGGACCTCGGAGAAACCGTGGGCGCCCATGTTGGTCATGGCGTCCTTGCCGTCCGGCAGGGCCATGGCCACCGCGGTGCCGGTCAGGACCAGCGCCGGGGTGACGAGGATGTAGCAGGCGGCCAGTTTGATCTCTCGGGTGCCGATCTTCCTGCCCAGGTACTCGGGCGTACGGCCGACCATCAGTCCGGCGATGAAGACGGCGATGATCGCCATGATCAGCATGCCGTAGAGGCCGGAGCCGACACCGCCGGGCGCGATCTCACCGATCATCATGCCGAGCAGCAGAACGCCTCCCGACAGGCCCTGGTAGGAGTCGTGGAAGGAGTTGACCGACCCGGTCGAGGTCATGGTCGTCGACACGGCGAACAGCGATGACGGGCCCTCGCCGAAGCGCTGTTCCTTGCCCTCCATCGAACCGCCGGCGATCTGTGAGGCGGCACCCGGGTGGGCGTACTCGACCCAGGTCACCGCGACCACGGCGAGGAGCCAGATGATCCCCATGGCGGCGACGACGGCGTAGCCCTGCTTGACGTTGCCGACCATCTTGCCGAAGGTGCGCGGCAGTGAGAACGGGATCACCAGCAGCAGGAAGATCTCCAGCAGGTTGGTGAAGCCGCCCGGGTTCTCGAACGGGTGGGCGGAGTTGGCGTTGAAGAAACCGCCTCCGTTGGTGCCGACATCCTTGATGGCCTCCTGCGAGGCCACGGCGCCGGGGCTGATGGCCTGCTTGTCACCGGTGAGGGTGGTGATGGTGTGGATGTCGCCGAAGTTCTGGATGGCACCGGCGGCGATCAGCAGCACGGCCGCGACCACGGAGATCGGGATCAGGATGCGGACGGTGCCGCGCACCAGGTCGGTCCAGAAGTTTCCCAGGTCCCCGGTGCGGATGGGGGTCCCCCCGCTCGAGCGGAGCCGAGAGTGGGGGAGGGCGAAGCCGCGCACGAGCGCCACGGCGACGGCGATGCCGACGGCCGCGGAGACGAAGTTCTGCACGGCCAGACCGGCGGTCTGGGTGACGTGGCTCATCGCCGTCTCACCCGAGTACGACTGCCAGTTGGTGTTGGACACGAACGACACGGCCGTGTTGAACGCCTGGTCCGTGCTGATCGGCTCGAAGCCGAGTGACAGCGGCAGCTTGTCCTGCACCCGCTGAAGCAGGTACAGGAACAGCACGCTCACCGCGGAGAAGGCCAGCACACCGCGCAGGTAGGCGGGCCAGCGCATCTCCGCGTCCGGGTTGGCACCCACGGCTCGGTAGATCCACTTCTCGACGCGCAGGTGCCGCTCGGAAGAGTAGACGGCGGCCATGTAGTCGCCGAACGGGCGGTGCACCAGCGCGAGCGCACCGATCAGCGCGACGACAAGGAGCAGGTCGGCAAGTACGGGACTCATCGGCGTACTCAGAACCTCTCCGGGAAGATCAGGGCGAGGACGAGGTAGCCCAGCAGGGCGACCGCCACGACCAGTCCGACGATGTTCTCGGCGGTCACAGCTTCGCCACCCCCTTGGCGACGAGGACCACCACTGCGAACACCGCGATCGTGGTGATGACGAAGGCCACGTCGGCCATCGCAAGCTCCTGGATGAGGTGCGGGAAATCCCCGAGAGGATTCGGACCACCTCAGGAAACCCGTCCGGGCTCTCGGCGTCAGCAGCCCTTGACGCCCTCCATACGGCGATGTGCTGACCTTTGACGCGGTCCATACGCCCCGCCCCGCGCCAGCCGCACGCGACCGTCTCCTGCCGCCCACCCCTGGAGGGGGCACAACACCCCGCGCAGCCCCGTCGCGCCGGGCCTCCGGCCTGCGGGACCGTTCCGGCAGCCTCGGTCGCCCCCTGTCTCGCGCGCCTCAGCTGAGCTCGGCGAAGGTCTCCACCGCGTGGGTCTTGCCCGTGACCACGATGACGTCGCCCTTCTGGACGACCGTTTCGGCGGTGGCGTACGTGAAGTCCTCGCCGGGGCGTTTGATGCCGACGACCGTGACCCCGTACGTGCTGCGAACCTGACTCCGGGCGAGCGGGACGCCGGTGGCGATGTCCGGGGCCACGGTCTTCACCAGGGCGTAGTCGTCGTCGAACTCGATGAAGTCCAGCATCCGTCCGGTGACCAGGTGGGCTACACGCTCACCCATCTCATGCTCGGGCAGGACGACGTGGTGGACGCCTAGGCGCTCGAGGATCTGGCCGTGCTGGCGGCTGATGGCCTTGGCCCAGATGTTGGGCACCTCCGCCTCCAGCAGGTTGGAGCTGACCAGGATGCTCGCCTCGATGTCGGTACCGATGCCGACGACAGCGCTGGTGAACTCGTGGACGCCGAGCTGGTGCAGCACCTCGGGGTCGGTGCAGTCGGCGACCGCCGAGTGGGCAGGCCGTCGCTGTGCCTCTGCACGAGGCGGGCGTCGCTGTCGATGCCGAGGACGTCCCAGCCGCGGTGCATCAGCTCGTTGGCCAACGAGCTGCCGAAACGGCCGAGGCCGATCACCGCGACCCGCTGGTCTCCGGCGGGCTTGGTGGGCTGGTCGGCGAGGCGCTTGCGGCGGCGTCGGCGCAGGGAGTGCAGGTGGTTAACCAATGGCGGGTCGCTCCTCGGGCGGTTCGTAGCGGCGGACGCGCTCGCGCAGGGCCAGCGCCGAAACCAGGGTGACGTGGTGCCGGCCGTGGTGTACGCCGCCACCGTCACCGTCGGCGGGGGCAGCCTGGAGGGCTGGGCCGTGCCCATGGCCACCGACATCGCCTTCGCCCTCGCGGTGCTGGCCGTCCTCAGCACCCATCTACCGTCCGCCCTCCGCGCCTTTCTGCTCACCCTCGCCGTCGTCGACGACCTCGGTGCGATCCTCGTCATCGCGGTCTTCTTCACCAGTGATCTGAATGTCGCCGCCCTCGGCGGAGCCCTCGCCGGGCTGGTCGTCTTCTACGTACTCCAGCGGTACCGCGTGCGCGGCTGGTGGTGGTACGTACCTCTCGGCATCGCCATCTGGGCCCTGATGTACAACGGGGGCGTCCACGCCACCGTCGCCGGGGTGGCCATGGGTCTGATCCTGCGCACCACCCGTGACAAGGGCGAGGACGCCTCCCCTGCCGAGCGGACCTCCCATCTGCTGCACCCGGTCTCGGCAGGAGTCGCGGTTCCGCTCTTCGCTCTCTTCGCCGCAGGCGTCGCAGTCTCCGCCGCGTCGCTGGGTGAGGTGTTCACCCAGCCGGAGCCGCTCGGCGTGGTGCTGGGCCTGGTCACCGGAAAGACCTTCGGCATCTTCGCGGGCACCTACCTCGCCGCGCGCTTCACCCGGGCCCGCCTCAACCCCGACCTGGCCTGGGCCGACGTGTTCGCCCTGGCGGTGCTCGCCGGAATCGGGTTCACCGTCGCCCTGCTGATCGGAGAACTCGCCTTCCCCGACCCGGCCGATGCCGAGCACATCAAGGCCGCCGTGCTCCTCGGCTCGCTGATCGCCGCGACCCTGGCAGCGCTGCTGATCAAGCGCCGCAACGGGATCTACCGCCGCCTGTGGGAGGAGGAGACGCGGGATGAGGACGCCGACGGCATCCCCGACATCTACCAGCGGACCAGCCCCGGACGCGGCAGCGCCACGGGCGACGGCTGAGGAGGACCCCCATGCGCGCACGGGATCTCGCCGAGCCCTACCCCTTCGTGACCACGGACGACGACGCCGTCGACGGGGCGCGCACGCCGGCGGGACAGTCGCTGCCCGCCCTGCCGGTCCTGGTCGCAGCGAGTGTGAACGTCCTGACCGGGCCGAGTCATCGCACCTGCGCGCTCGCGCCCCCCACCAGGGCTGCGAAGTACTCCCTGTCCTGCTGGTCGTTGAGGTTCACGGTCTCGTACCGGTGGCGCGGCCACAGAGGGCGGCCCTCGATCCACGGGACGACGGTCGGGCCGTCGTCGAGCCAACCGCGCAGGTCGGCGATGCCCACCTGGGGCGGCATGCCTCGCCAGGGGTGTTTGGACGTGCCCGGCGGATTGACCTCCATGGCGGCTTCCGGCAGGTCGTCCGGGCCGCCGTGGGCCGGGAAGAACACCAGGACCAGCCCGTCGTCCAGGCCGGGCAACAGAACGTAGCGCCTGGGGACGGGAACAGGAGCACGCGCGGCCCGCACCAGGGCCTTCACCGCGGGTACGCCGTGGACCGCCCGGCGACCGAACCGCAGGGCGTTGAACGCCGAGAGAGCCGCGAGGATCAAGGGCACGTCGATTTCGGCGTCCCTGGCCAGGAGCCACCACGTCAGCAGCATCGCCACAGCGAAGGCCGCGTTGACCGCGGTCGGCCAGAGCTGTGAGACCTCCAGCAGGGCGCGAACCCGCCACCACGGCGGCAGCACACGGATGTCAGGGGCGTGCGGCGGCGACGCCCCGTCCGGGCCCGGGAAGCCGCGACGGGCGGCTGGTTCCACCATGGCCGCGTACGAAAGATCAAGGGCCTTGCCGTGACCGGCCATGTCACCGGCAGGGGTCTGTGGCTGCACGGGGCTGGGCCGGTCCATGAGTCCCTGCTGTTCTGCCGCCTGGACGTCGCTGCGGCGGGTCCGCGCCGTACGAGTGCGGCGGGCCCACAGCAACCCCTCTCCGCCCGGTTGTGCGAGGACGCCTCCGGTGCGCGGGTCGCCGCACCACCACAGCACCCCACCGGGGTCGGGGTTGGCCAGGTGATAGCGCGGGGCCACCGTGCTCACCGTCAGCAGGATCAGATCGCCGCTCGCGGGGTGACGCAGCACCACGCGCGGCGAGCCCAGACCAGGCGGTATGCCAACAGCGGCACAGGCAGTCCACGGGTGGGCGGCAAGAACCCGCCGCATACGGCGGCAGTTGACGAGTGTCGCCCCTCCGACGGCGACAGCGACCGGCCCGCCTCCGACGCAGAAGACGGCCATGTCGCTCAGCCAGCCGATACCGGCTTCGTCGGCGCTCGGACCGACTGCCAGCCCGATGACGACGGCGCTGAGGCCCGCCCCGATCCAGAGCCAGGCATGCCGCCGGTGTCCGGCGAGACCGAGCGCGGTCCTGGGAAGGGCCATGGCGACCGGCACGTCCGGCATCGGGAGGGACCTACGCATGCGGGCCACCGCCTCTTCGACCACCGACGGTCGCCGCGAGTCCGCTCCGGACCGATTCGACGGCCAGGGCTCCTGCCATGGGGGGCTCCCCTTCTCCTCGCTCTGTGATGTGCCGGGCGATCCGGGCGGCCGGGGTTCCGTCAACCGCCGGGCCGGTCCGGATCACCACGGCCGCCCACCGCTGCCGCGGGCCTGATCGACCGCCTGGTCCCGCATTACCCGCCGGTGGAACCACTCGCCCAGTTGCGAGCCGGCCATGAGCCCTGACGCGAACATCAGGAACCCGACCTGCATGACGGAGGCGAGGAAAATGCGGTCCTCGGCGTCCAGGCCACTCGACCGCAGCAGCGGGACGGTCAGCCCGCCGAACCAGATCACCAGCAGCGCGACCCCCCGCACGCGGATGCCCCACGGGCTCGTACGACGCCGCACTCGCTTCGGCGCCCAGCCCCTCAGCGAAGAGATGGCCAGGGGCAGCGCGAATGCCGACCAGCCGACCAGCCAGAACCACAGGAACACCACTCACACCTCCTTACGGAAAGCCGACCAGCGGCGGAAGAATGCACAGTCACCTCGTCGCGGCGCCCCACATCGGGAGCGCGAGTCAGCGTTCCACCCGGCGCACGGAGATCGCTGTCTGCGACAGCGCCTCCTCCACCCGGACCTCCGCGCCTCGCGCCACCGGAACCGGACTCTTCGCCGCCGGCTTCACCGGCTGCCCGGCCCGGTGGTGCCCATGACGATCGCACCGGAGAAGCCGAGCACGGTCACGAAGCCGGCGGCCGGTGCACGCATGCTCACATGGGGACGCCGACAAAAACACTGCCTGGGTCCGGCAATGTTTACGCGCTCTTGATGCCGCTCTCCGCACAGCATGGCTGGAGCGGCACGCAGCCGCCTCGATGCCACCAGGGACGGAAAAGGGACGGAAACAGGTCTACGGTGTCGCGGGGTCGGCCGGTCGCGGGTGGCGGCCGAGGAGTTCGGCAAGACCCTGGCGGGTGGCGGCCAGCACGACCCGGTCCTCAGGGCGTAGGACGTATCCGGGGTGCAGTTCCCAGACCAGGCCGGGAGGCCGGTTGTTGCCGTCGGCCGGATGGGACGCCGCGAGGTCGGGGCGGCGGTCGGCGGGGGCGGCGGCGTCCAGGGCCAGGACGCGCCAGGCCCCGGGGCGGAAGGCTTCGGCGACCGTGCGGCCCTCCAGGTGCGGGTGCCCGGCGACGACGAGGGCGGCGAAGAGCAGCACCTTGCGTTCGACGGGTATGGCGCCGAGGATCTGGCGGCCCATCATCGCGCCGGCGAAGGCGGGGGCCGCGAGGCTGGAGACGCTGCGGCTGCGGGTGAGGGCCCGCGGGTGGGCAGCGCGCAGGGTGCGGTAGACGGCGGTGGCGAAGTCATCGTCGTACAGCCGCAGCGCGACACGCAGGTCGGGCTTGACGGAGCGGGCGTACAGGGCGGCTTCGAGGTTGGTGGTGTCGGAGCTGGTCAGGGCGAGCAGGGCGTGCGCGCGATGGATCTTGGCGGATTCCAGGACGCCCTCCTCGGTGACGTCGCCGATCACGGCGGGGACACGCAGGCGGCGGGCCAGTGGGATGCCGCGTGCCTCGGGGTCCGACTCCACACAGACGACGGGGATGTCGAGTTCCCTCAGTCTGGCCAGCACACGGGCCCCGATCTTGCCGAGACCGAGCAGCACGACATGCCCGGACAGGCCGCGGGGCGGGCGGCGCAGGGCGGAGGCGCTGCGGAAGGTGCCCAGGCCCTCCAGCACGGCAGCCGTCATCACCGGCAGCAGCAGCAACCCTGCCAGCCCGGAGAGGAGTTGGATGATCTGACGGCTCAGCGGCTCGCCGATCGCCGGGTCGTCGATGGCGAACAGGTCGAGCAGCGTGAGGTAGGTGGCGTGCAGGAGGTCGTCGCCGGTGGTCAGCCAGGAGGCGACGGCGAGGCCGAGGACGCAGGCGATCAGGCCGGCCAGCGACCAGCGCAGCCGACGCGAGAACAGTTGTCCGAGTGGGGCTCCCCGGCCGACCAGCCGACCGGCGGGCAGGACCGGTCCGCTGTACGAGACGGCTTCCAGCACCACCATGCCGTGCCCGGTCGCCGCGGTCACCGCGTCCTCGTCCGGCAGGAGCTGGGGCGCCTCGGCACCGCTGCGGTCCGAACCCTCCGCCCCCGCAGGATCGTTGGCGGTCGCCGACAGCAGAGCCAGGGTGCACAGGCCGGGGTCGGCTGCCTCGCCGCGGCTCGGCGGAGTACGCTCCACCGCTCGCAGCAGCAGTCCATCCGCCTGCACGACCTTGCTGGTGCCCGCGACGGCGGTGGCGGCCAGCGCCGGGGCAGCGGTGTCCGCGTCGGACAGGACGGTGGTGTAGGCGTCCAGAGTCACCGGGTCCAGCCCCGGTGAGGCGACGATGGCGGCCTGGTCCAGCAGCTCCTCCAACTGCTGGCCGAGCTTGCGGTTGTACAGCCGGATCACCAGCCGCACCTGCGGGTTGAGGCGCCGGGCGATCAGTGCGGTGCGGATGTTGACCTCATCGTCCTCGTACAGCAGCGCGACCGCCGCGGCCCGTGCCACACCGGCCGCGGCCAGCACCTCGTCGGTGACCTCCGATGCCTCCAGGACCTGTCCGGCATCGGCGGCGTCCGGCGCGGTGCCCGCAGCCCTCGTCATCACCGAGGACACCCGGCCGAAGAGCGCCGTCGCCCGGACCCGGCCGGCCGGCGACGTACCCGCCGCGACACCGCTTCGGGCCGGGGCCACGAGCGTGACGTGTTCGCGGTAGACGTCGCGCAGTTCGTCGGACAGCCGGTGAGCCAGCCCGTCATCACCGCAGACGATCATGTGCCCGCTGCGGGGCGGTACCTGGCGCGGGAGAGACGACATGGAAGATCATTTTGCCGCAGTCCGGGAGCTGTTTCCATGCCTGTGCGACGAACAGCAGGGCGGCACGGTGTAACGGAGGACCGCCCCTCGGCAGGGCGCGCGTCCCGCGTCGACCGGTCGAAGGAGACAGGGGACGTGAGACGGCTGTGGAGACTCCCCTTACTGGCTCTCCGGCCTGCGGAGTCCGTAGCGCTGGACGATCCGGGAGATGTCCCGCGCGGTGATGATGCCGACCACGTGCCGGTCGTCGGTGACAAGGATGGGCAGGCCGCTGCTTGGGCGGAGCTTGTCGAGCACGTCTTGCAGGAGGTAGTCCGGTGCGCAGGTCGTGCACTGCGACAACGGGGTCGCCACGTCACGTACGCGCAGTGTGGGCCGTTGCCCGGCAGGAATCCGGGCAAGCCGGGGCAGCTGCAGCAGGCCGCTGGGACGCCCTTCGAAATCGCTCAGGACGAGCGTCGAGTGGTGGGTCCGCAGGGCCACGTCCTCGACGCAGCGTTCCACGGTGAACCATTCCGGGCAGGTCTCCACGGGACCGGACATGGCATCGGCCGCTCGCACTCCGCGCAGAGCCGGGGCCAGCCGTGCGCGCCGGCGTTCGGCACCGGCGACGACCACGAGGAAGAAGCCGATGACCGCCAGCCACAGACCGGCGAAGACGCCACGGAGAACGGAGATCCATCCCAGGGCGATCAGCAGGATGCCGAGAATCTGCCCGCCGCGTGCGGCCGCTCGCTCGGCCCGGTCCCGGTCTCCGGTACGCCACCACACCAGTGCCTGCACCACCCGCCCTCCGTCGAGCGGCGCGGCCGGCAGCAGGTTGAACACGCCCAGGACGCCGTTCACCCATCCGAGCCAGACCAGGACGGCCGCGGGTACCCTCCAGCCGGACGCCGCGTCCAGCCCGATGCCCGCGCCGAACGCCGCCGCGCCGACGACCATGCTGGTGAGTGGCCCGCTCACAGCCACCAGGAAGACTGCGCGTGCGGCGCCCGGTCTGCCCATCTCGGTCATCCCGCCCAGCGCCCAGAGCGTGATGCTCTGGACCTCGATGCCCTTCCTCCGGGCAGTGATGGCGTGGGCGGCCTCGTGGGCCAGCAGGCTCCCCAGAAGCAGCAGGGCTCCGGCCAGGCCGGCGACCGTGTAGACGGCGTTCGACTGTTCCGGGACCGCGGCGGGGAGCGTCCGGCTGCCGAGGCTGTACCCGAAGAGCATCACCAGCAGGGGCACGGTCCAGTGGATGCGCAGCGGCACCCCGAGGACTCGTCCCATCCGTACCGAGCCGTTCATCACGATCTCCTGCGGACTGAAGCCGACGGTCCGGTGCCCGAGCCGACAGACCGGGACGTCCACGGACCGGACCAGCAGGGCGTCCACCCACTGACAGTCTCACTCACCGGGAGCGGCTGTCGGAGGGCACGGCTTCCCGGGCACGGGCACGGGCGGGCACGGGCACGTCACCTTTCGCGATCGGGCAGGGCCCCAGGCCAGGTCGTAGCCCTCTCCGCCGACGCTCGGAGGGGCGCCGGGGCCGGGGTGCTTGTGTGTCTCATGCTGCCGGGCTCTGGCAATGATCCCTGCGCGGACCGTGCCGTGCCCCCGCCTACCTGCAGAGGGATGCACTGTGGCTCACTATGCGATACGCCACGCACGGGCGTCGTCGAGCGACAGGTCAGGCACAAGCCCGGTCGGCACAGCCACGGACCCGCACCGAGCGGGACCGCCGACACCGGCACCTGGCTCCGCTACCTCCTGGGACGCCCCTGGCAGCAGGGCACCGTACACCGCCACCCGATGCCGGGCGGGCGCTCACTGGCCGACGGCGCCCTGCGTCATGGCGCTACCAGCACGAGCACCGGTCTTCTTCCGGATACCGGTGAACCGCACGAGGAGGAGAACCGCCATGGCGCGCAAGCCGGTTCGGGCTGCGATCGGGGATGTCTGGATCACCTGTCAGGTCTGCCGCGGTGATCTGTTCCGGGAGCGGCACGTGATGCTCAACAGCGTCGGCCTGGAGTTCTTGAAGTTGGCGTGGGCGGACGAGACGGCGAGGGGGCTCATCTGCTGGCAGTGCGGATACGTGCACCTTTTCGTGAACAAGGACATCAAGTTCTACCGCGCCGGCAAGTAACGACGGCCGAGCACCGGCTCCCGGGCCTGGTGCGCTCGTGGCGCGGGCGCGGTTGACGCCGCCGAGGACCTCGGCGATCCGCTCCAGGATGGAGGTGCGGACGGTGGCGTCGCCGATGTCGAGGCCGGCGACGACCTCGGTCACGGTGCGCAGCCCGTCGGCGAGTTCGTCGAGGCGGGCGGCGACGGGCGCGGCCTCGGCGACGGTGGTGATCGCCTCGGCGTCGGCGACGAGCTGCTCGATGTCCGTCTGGTGGTCGGCGAAGGCGTCCTCGCGGGCGAGGTGGGCGACGGCCCGCCGACCGAAGAAGGCGAGGTCGGCCTCGGCGTCGGCGGCGAGGTGGTCGATGCGGGCGGTGTCCGCGTACCGCATCTCCTTGAGGGTGAGCAGGTGGCCCTGGGCGTGCCGCAGTTCGGTCAGCCCGGTCACCCGGGCTGCGGCGCTGCGGCGCTGCGCGGGGCCTCGCCGCGCAGGCGTCGTACGACCGCTGCCACCCGTGCGGTGGCCTCGGCGAGCGCGTCGGCGGCCTGCCGGGTGAGGGCCTGTACGGTCTCGAACTCGGACAGCACTTGCTCGGCGGTGGCCCGGATCTGTCTGAGCGGCGCGTGCAGGTCTCCCTTCTCCCCCGTCTGGAAGACGGCGAGCAACTTGCCGTCGACACGGCGGAGTTGCAGGAGGTGGGCCTGGCAGTAGTAGCGGTAGAGGGCGGCGAACTCGCGGACGAAGGCGGGGTCGTCGAGCAGGCCCGGCACGGCGTCCTCGGGCAGCCGGTTCAGGGCCCGGTCGTACAGCGCGAAGACGTCGCCCACGGTCGTCTCCGGCTTGAGGCCGAGGAAGACGTTGTGGCCGAAGAGCAGGGTGTCGCCGACGGAGACGATGTCGCGGGGCACGCAGTTGTGCTCGGTGCGCAGCCGCTCGGTGCTCGTCAGCTCCAGCGGGGTGGAGCCGAACTCCTCGGTCCGGCGGGCGTTGAGCGCCTCGGCGCGGCGGGCGAGCTCCGCGGCCTGCGCGGTGAGGCGGTCGCGCAGCACCTCGTACGTGCCGGTGTCCAGACCGCTGGTCCCGGTGGTCATGGGGTCCCTCTCGGATGGTCGGAGAGAAGTCGGAGAAACGTGGTCCGGAGCTGCCGTCCCCTGTGCGGCAGCTCCGGACCACGGGCCGGGGCGGTTGGGCCGTCGCGGCGCGGATGGGGCTGGCGTGCGTGGAGCCCCAGCGGCGCGGGTCAGGCCCTGACGCTGCCGTTGAGCGCGGCCCGCGAGGTGTCGGCGAGTCCCAGCTCACCGGCCTTGTCCAGGAGCTGCTGGAACTGTCCGGCGTTCGCGCCGCCGTTCCTCATGAGCTTCATCAGCAGGGCGGAGACGGTCAGGTTCTGCACGTCGGCCGTCGAGACCGAGCCGAGGACGCGGCTGAGGTCGTCGGTGAAGCTGGACGTGCCGTCCAGCCACGGCTGCGCGAGCGCCTGGGCGGTCTGGGAGTGCTGGACGAAGCCGTCGACGCCCTTGCCGAGGGCGATGGAGGACACCAGCCGGTCGAAGAAGACCGACTCGCCGCCGACGATGTCGATGTCGGCGTTTTCCAGCCCGGTCGCGAGCACCGTGGCCTGTGCCTCGGCGACCTGCCGCTGCACGTCCAGCCCGGCCAGGCGGATGTCCTTCTCCGCCTCCAGGCGCAGCCGGTACTCCTCGTGGCCGCGGGAGGCGTCCTCCAGAGCGGCCATCGCCGCCGCCTTCTCGGTGAGACCGGCGGCCTCGGCCTTCAGCCTGCCGCTGATGCCCTCGGCCTCTGCGAGCGCCTTGGCCCGGGCTCCCTCCGCCTCGGCCCGCATGCGCGCCTCGGTGGCCTCGGCCTCCGCGCGGCCGGCCTTCTCGATGACGTCGGCCTCCTTGTCGCGGACCCGGACGGCGGCCAGGCCCTCGGCGGGAGGAGCAGGCAGACGGCGACGAGCACGCCGATGCCCACGATCACGGTGACCATGGCATACGTCCTTCAGGCGTAAGGAAGTTGATCGCGAAGAAGAGAGGCCGGAGGTGAGATCCGGCGGCCGGCGCGGCTCAGGCGGCGCGGTCCCGTGGAGGGAGCGCGGCGTCGCGCGGCACGCCCCCGTGGGGATGCCGGCCGCGGGCGTGCGGCAGTGTGGCGGCATCGCCCGTGCGAGCCTCGCTCGGCACGGACGGCCCGGGTTCGTCCGGGAAGAGGCGGTGCAGCGGCCGTACGATCGTGCGGGTCGCGGCCCAGGCGACGAACAGCGCCCCCACGGATGCGCCCAGGCGCAGCGTCCCGGCGACCGGTCCCGGAGGCACGAACACGGCCACGAGAACCGCCCCACCGGTGCTCAGGGGCCAGGCGAGCACCGTCAGCAGCGAGAGGGCGACCGTCACGGGCACGCCGCCCATCCGCCATGCCCGCAGATCGACGTCCGTGTCGAAGCTGTCGACGCGGGCGACACCCACGGCGGCCAGGAGCCAGAAGCAGACGACCACGACGAGGGCAGTGGTCAGCAGGATCGTGGGCAGGCCCGTGGCCGCTGCCAGGAATGTCCGCATCTCCCGGTCCCCCTCCTCTCGTCTCCGCCCGCGGCGCGCATGAGTCGTCTCCGGCGGTGCACGGTCGTTCCGGGCCTCGGTGCCGGGCACCTGCCGGTGTCCGGCACCGATTCCATCCGCCGTGCTCCCCACAGCCATGCTGCACGATCCGGTCCCGGCCGCGCATTGCCGGTTCCCGGCAGTGTTCATTAGGGTCTGTATGCCGGTGGCCGCCAAGAAGCCGTTACCGGCGCGTCAAGGATGCGGGGGACGATGTGACGGACCGGGAACTTCCCGAGCAGTATCTGGACGGTTACGCCGAGATCCTTGCCGAGGTGTCGGCCACCGGGCGACGCCTCACCCGGGACGAGATCGCCTCCCGCCGCGCCCTGGGTGAGCAGGCCGCAGAGGCCGGTCACGGACTGCGCGCCCTCGTCAGCGCGCATCTGGCCGCCGCCCGCACGGCCTGGCCCGGCACGCCCCGCTCCGCCGACGGCGCGCTCGCCGCCGTGCAGCAGGTCATCGATGCCTTCGCCGAGGGATACGAACGCGCCCAGCTTCTCGCCGTACGCCAGGAAGAGGCCGCCCGCCGCGAGTTCATCGACGACCTCCTCTACGGCCGCAGCGACCTCGGCCGCCTCGCCGAACGCGCCGAACGCTTCGGCCTGCGCCTGTCCCACGCGCACGCCGTCGCCGTCGCGCAGGGCCCGGTCACCTACGACGAGGGCGCCCCGGTGCCCCGGCAGGTGGAACGGGCGCTCATCTCCCGCTTCGGCGACCGTAACGTCCTGCTCACCACCAAGGGCGGCCGCCTGCTGTGCGTCGCCCCCGGCCACCAGGACGAGGTCCTCGCCTACTTCGCCAAACAGGCACACGCCTCGACCGACGGCGGGCGGGTCGCCATCGGCCGCCCCCAGCCCGGCCCCGGCGGAGTCGTCCAGTCCTACGAAGAGGCGCTCAACGCACTCGAACTCGCCGAGCGCCTCGACCTAGACGACCCGGTCCTGCGCGCCGCCGACCTGCTCGTCTATCCCGTCCTGACGCGCGACCGTCAGGCCATGGCCGACCTCGTCGTGGACAGCCTGGGCCCGCTCACCACGGCCCGCGGCGGCGCCCAGCCCCTCCTCGACACCCTCACCGCGTACTTCGACTCCGGCTGCGTCGCCGCCGAGGCCGCCCGCCGCCTCACCCTCAGCGTGCGCGCCCTGACCTACCGCCTGGAACGCATCCGCAAACTCACCGGCGCCAACCCCGCCGACCCCGCCCACCGCTACATGCTCCAGACCGCGGTCATCGGCGCCCGGCTGCTGGACTGGCCCGCCAAGGACCTCTGACACCCTCGACACCCGGCCCTCGCCCCGACACCCGGCCCTCGCCCCGATAGCCGGGGCGGCCGAGATCTACATCGGCAGGACGAAACTCCTGCGCACGATCATGCCTCTCTCCCCGTCCCTCGGTTACCGGATCCCGCGCAATGGTTGAGAGCACCAAGCGCAATCACCAACCGGCCCACCGCCCGCACGGGACGCTTCCCGGTGCGGCTCAACCGCCCACACACCGGCGGTGGTTCCCGCCCACAGTGGCCGTCTCCCCCTCAGCGACTTCGCCGCGCGGCCGGCTTCGGTCGGGTCAGGCGGCTTCCGGCGCGGGCTCCGGCCCGAGGAGTTCGTCCAGGACGTCCTCCATGGTGACGAAGCCGAAGACGGCACCGGTGTTGCCGACCACGACTGCCCTATGGGTTTCGGCTGCTCGCATGGCGGTCAGCGCGTCATCCAGCGGGGTGTCGACCTGGACCCGCGTGATCGGGCGCAGTGTGCCGTGCGGGAAGGGTTCGTCGCGGCCGGCGAGGCCGATCGTGTCCTTGATGTGGAGGTAGCCCAGGACGCTCCCGGCCGGGCCGGTGACGGGCAGACGGGAGTAGCCGGTCGCGACGGCCTCGCGTTCGAGCTGGTCCGGCGTGACGAAGCAGTCGACGGTGACCATCTGCTCCACGGGTGCGGGAATCTCGCCAACGGGTCGGCCGCCCAGTTCGAGGGCGTCCCGTAGCCATTCGCTGCCGCTGGGCTCGATCAGTCCGGCCTTGGTGGAGTCCTCCACCAGGCGGGCGAGTTGGTCGTCCGTGAAGACGACGGCCACATGGTCCCTGGTCTCGACCTTGAGCAGTCGCAGGAGAACATTGGCGAACGCGTTGATGCCGAAGACGACCGGCTGCAGCGCCTGAGTGAGAGTCACCAACGCGGGCGCCAGTAGGAGTGAGGTCTGGACAGGCGCAGCCAGCGCCTGCGGGAGCTTGGTTCGTCACCTGCGGTGACGTTCTCCGGGTCGTACGTGAAGCGGCCCTGTTATCTGCGGCAAGGGGGAAGTGGTGCCCACCGCCGTACAGCTGCCGGTCGGGAAGGCGTTGACCGTCCGTGCGGCGGCCGACGCCTTCCTCGACTCGCTCCGCAACCCGAACACCGCCCGCAGCTACTCGACCGGCGTCGGCAAGACCGCCGAGCAGATCGGGGAGGCCCGCCCGCTCGGGTCGGTCGCAGACGACGAGATCGGCGAAGCCCTGGAACTGCTGTGGGGCACTGCGGCGGTCAACACCTGGAACGCCCGCCGGGCGGCGGTGCTCTCCTGGCTGGGCTGGTGCGCGGAGTACGGCTACGACGGCCCGGCGGTCCCGGCCTGGACGAAGCGACTGGCGGTACCCGACTCCGAGATCCCGGCCCGCTCGAAGATGGCTTGGACCGGCTCGTCGCCCGGCGCGAGGTCCATCTGCGGGAGAAGACGCTGTGGCGGATGCTCTACGAGACCGCCGCCCGCGCGGAGGAGATCCTCGGCGTGAACATCGAGGACCTGGACCTCGCCGCCCGCCGGTGCCCGGTGAAGGCCAAGGGTGCCCGGAGCAAGGCCCGCCGCCGCGGGCAGGCGCGCGAGGACTTCGTGTTGGAGACCGTCTACTGGGACGCCGGCACCGCACGGCTCTTGCCCCGGCTGCTGCGCGGCCGTATCCGGGGGCCGGTGTTCGTCACCCATCGCCGCCCCTGCCCGGGGAAGGTGGTCAGCCCGCGCGACGTGTGCCCGGACACCGGCCTGGCCCGACTCTCCTATGGCCAGGCCCGCGCCCTGCTCGACGAGCACACCGCCGTGCGCGGGCCGGGGACGGGCTGGGACCTGCACGAGTACCGTCATTCCGCCCTGACCCACCTGGGCGAGCAGGGCGCCTCCCTGCTGACGCTGATGGCGAAGTCGAGGCACAAGAAGCCGGAGAACGTGCGCCGCTACTTCAAGCCGTCCCCCGAGGCGATCTCGGAGTTGACCAGTCTGCTCGCACCTGGCGACAGCCGCCGGTGAACGTGCGGTGCTGCCGAGACCGGTGCGTATCCGCGTCTGAGTCTCCCCGGTCCGATACGGGCCGTGGTGGGACTGGGGCACTTGCTATAATCCACCAGTCGGCCTTCGGCGCCCCAAGTTGGGTGCGCGCGAAGGCTTTTTTCATGCCTTCTGACACATCTGCCTCCGGCAAACCTCCCACCACCTACCGTGACCTGCTCCGCAACCGTGAATTCGTCGGCCTGTACGCCAGCTTCACACTGACGGTCGCCGCGAGCACCATGTCGGGCTTCGCGCTCGGCACACTGGTCAACCAGCAGACCAAGTCCCCGTTCCTGACCGCTGTGAGCATGTACGGCGCCACCTTCGCGACGGTACTCGGTGCGCTGACACTGATGTCGGTCGCGGACGGAAGCCGTCCTCGCCGGACCCTCGTCGCGCTCCAGTGCGTCTCGCTCGCAGGTGTTGCCGCACAGGCGGTTCCAGGGCTGCCGCTCGCCGCCCGGTTCGGTCTGCTCCTTGTACTGGGATTCTTCCAGTCCCTGGGAACGGGCACACGGATGGGGCTGCTCGCCGAGGTGGTGCCGACCTCCGCCTATGCACTGGCACGTTCGCTGATGAATATCACCTCGGGAGGCATGGCCATTCTCTGCTATGCCATCGGCGCCGTACTGCTGCGGTACCTGAGCCCGCAGGAGGTCTTCGCCGTCGCGACAGCCCTGACCGGCGGTGGATTGATCATTGTGGCGGTGACGGTCCGGGAACGCTCGATCCGTCTGACCCGTCGCCCTGGACTGCGCCAGACCTGGACGACGAACATCGAGCTTTTCTCCCACTCCGGCCAACGCGCGCTGCTGCTGAACCTGTGGGTCCCCAATGGCCTGATCGTTGGCTGCGAGGCCCTGTTCATCTCCTACGCCCCCCATCACGCCGGCGTCTTCCTGGCCGCCGGATCGGCAGGCATGCTCCTCGGTGACCTTGCGGTCGGGCGGCTGTTCAGCGCCGAGCAGCGGCGCCGCTACGCATTCGCCCTGCGACTGCTGCTCGCCGGCCCCTACCTGCTGTTCGCCGTCCACCCGCCCGTGCTGGTGGCGACAGCAGCGGTGTTCATCGCCAGTGCCGGCTTCGCTGCCACCCTGCCGCTCCAGGAGCAGCTTCTGGAGCTGACCCCTGATCCGGTCCGTGGCCAGGTCCAGGGAGTTGAGTCCGCTGGCCGGATGACGTGGCAAAGTATCGGAGCCGCGATCGCTGGCGGCATTGCCCAGCAGTTCACTTCTGGCACGGCCATCACCTTTGTGGCCGCCGTCTCCATCGCCATCACCGTCTTCTCCCGGCCCTTCGTGGTCCGCGCCCGAGCCGTCCGCGTCCAGGCGGCCAACGCATAGAGTTCCCACGACGGTGCGAGCGGCGGGCGCGGCCAGACGCGCCCGCCGCGTCTCGCTACTCGTCGACAGCGTCCAGGGCACGGAGGGGCCGCATTCCGCCGGGCAGATCGGGGAGCTGGAAGGAGTACCGGCCCAGCACGTTGATGTGGTGGCGGACGAACGGGGAGAGGCGGGCGACGTCCTCGTCGCGGACGTCGAAGCCGTCGGCGCGGAGCTGAGTGAGGGCGGCGTCCATGTAGCGGGTGTTGAACAGTACGAGGGCGTTCAGGACCAGGCCCAAGGCGCCGATCTGGTCCTCCATGCCGTCCTGGTAGCGCTGATAGAGCTGGCCGGTGGTTTCGACAGCGTGAGTTGGGGTCTGGCACAAGTTTCGTGCGGCGGTCACTGGCCGTGACATCAGCGGCATGTGATGAGATGGCCAGACCTTGTTCGCCGCCTTGCCGGGAGATCGTCTCAATGCCTGCTGCATACCCCTCCCTGACGCGGGCCCTGGCCGAGGCCCTGGTGGATGTTCTCTGGTTCATCGACGGCTGTGAAGACGAGCAAATGGATCCGGATGATGCCGTCAAGGTCCTGGAGGGCGTCGCCTACATCGTGAGCAACCTGTCGCGTGAACAGCGGGACGAGTTCCTCGACCTGCTGGGCACTATGGCGCGCGAGGAGGCCGATCCGTCTCGGCGAGCGTTTCTGGAAGAGTTTCCGGACGACTTCGGGCTCGTGGAGGACGCGGTCTGACCGGGATCTTCAGGAGGCAAGCAGGACCCGCTTGCGCAGGAGGCCAAAGCCTGCGCGGCCGAACATCTGCCGTTTGAGCATCTTGATCCGGTTGACGGCTCCTTCGACCGGGCCGGAGTTCCAGTCGGTGGTCAGTCCGGCGGTCACCGCCTCAAGGTCGCTGTTCAGGCCGGCCGCAAAGCTGCTAATGCCGGGCAGGTTGGCCTCTGTGGCCTCGATGATCCATGCGGGCAGGCCGGAGCCGCTGAGTGTCGTGAGCATCTCCGCGAACGAGCCGGTCAGCTCAGCTGCGGACGCCAGTTCCGGGCAGTGGTCGAGTACGGCCTTGCGGTGCAGCTTCTCCTCCTCGGTGAGGGTGGCGGGGTGCCGGGTGAGCCAGCCGGTCACCTTCCGTACCGACGGCGGTGGCGGGGCGGGTGTGAAGCCTTCCTGCCGGGGCAAGTCGCGCCGGGCCCAGTCGCGGACGGTGGAGTAGTGGCCGCGGAAGCCGCGTGCGGTGATCTCTCGGTGAAGATCGAGGATGGTCACCTTTCCGTCGGTTTCGGCCCAACGTTGGGCTAGGTAGGGCTTGAACGGATCGAGTTTGCTGGGGAGTTGACGCTTGCGGCCCTTGACCATGTCCTGCCAGCGGGCGGCGCGGGCGTACCGCTGGACGGTGTGCCGTCCCCAGCCCAGATGGCGGGCAATGTGGCGGATGCCCATGCCCTGGGCGAGGAGATCGTGGACGAGGGCGTGGTGGGCGCGGGCCCGTTCGGCGAACTTGCCGGTCGGGTCGTCCGTTTCGGCGTCCTGGCCGGGTGCCGCCTCGGCGGGCGTCTCCCATGCGGGCTTCGGGTTCCGGGTGGGGTGGCGGCAGGTCGCGCAGGCAGGAGCGGTGGTCGGCGACGGTTTTCTCGACCGCGGAGGTGAGGTTCTGCCAGAGATGGAACCGGTCGGCGACCTGGAGGGCCTGGGGTGCGGCGGTGTTGGCCGCCTCGGCGTAGGCGCCCGCGCGGTCGCGGCAGATAACCTCGATTCCGGGATGGGCCGCGAGCCACGGGGCGAGGGTGGCGGCGTCGCGCTCGGGCAGCAGGTCGAGGACCTGGTGGGTCTCGGCGTCGATCACGACCGTTCCGTAGACGTGACCGCGTCGGAGCGCGAAGTCGTCCACGCCGACGGCGCGGGGCTGCGTCGCGGCCGGGTCGGGCAGGTCCATCACCCGGCGCAGCAGCGTGGTGCGGCTGGTCGCGATACCCATGACCTGGGCGAGACGGGCACCGGCCCGGCCGGCCAGGGCCAGCCCGATCGCACTCATCGTCTGCCGTAGCCGCTCGGTGACCCGGCCGTAGCGGCGGGTCAGCCCCGGCACCTGCTCCACGAACGTTCGCCGACCGCATGCCGTGGCCGTGCAGAAGAACCGCCGGACCCGCAACGCGAGTTGCGCGCTCCGTCCGGCAGCGGGCAGGTCTGCGGGAAACCGCAGGTAGGAGCTGTGAACGCGTTCCGTCCAGTGGGCGCAGTCAGGGCAGGCGGCCCCGGTGGGCGTGCACCGGGCCTCGACGTGTATCGCCGCGCCGTCCGCATGGACGGCCACGACGGCGACGCCGGAGACCGATGGGAACAACAACTCCTGCAAATAGGACCGCACCTCGTTCACGGCCACCGAATGTCCGCCGTGTCACCCGTACGAGGAACGATTTCGAGGCGACTTGCACACCACACGAAGGAAGATCAACAATTACAAGGCGTCACCGACGCACGGAACTTGTGCCAGACCCGTATTTTGGCCCCACCGTCGCGTCGCGGGGTGTGGTTTAAGTACTCCAGCCGTAGTTGTGATCTTGGTGGGCTGCCATCGACAAGCAGCCGAGTGCAGGAAAAGCGAGCGGAGTGAGTACTCACTCATTGACGGAGTGAGTACTCACTCCGTATTCTCGCGGTCATGACAGCACCTAAGGAGAACCAGACCACCCGCCGCCGCGCCCCTGGCATGTCACCGGAGCAGCGCCGCGAAATGATCATCCAGACCGCGATCCCGCTGATCGCCGAGTACGGCGCCGCGGTGACGACCGCGAAGATCGCCCGCGCCGCGGGCATCGGCGAGGGCACGATCTTCCGGGTCTTCGCCGACAAGGACGAGCTGCTGCAGGCGTGCATGGCCGAGGCGCTCTCCCCTGAGCACGCGGTCCGCGAGCTCGACGCGATCGACGTATCCCAGCCGCTGCCCGACCGGCTCGCGGAGGCGGCCGAGGCGCTGCAGGCGCACATGTCCAGGATGGGCGCGATCGCCGGCTCGCTGGGGCATCGCGGCGGCAAGCACCCCGGCACGGTGCGCGGCGCCGGCCGCGACGAGTCGACGACCCGTATCCGCGCGGCCCTCGCGGAGCTGCTGGAGCCCGACAAGGCCGCCCTGCGCCGACCGCCGGAGCAGATTGCGGCCCTCTTCTTCGGACTGCTCTTCACCCAGCCGCGTACGGAGGACGAGCCCGACCTGACCCCGCAGGAGCTGGTGGAGGTCTTCCTGCACGGGGCGCTCTCGGGGGGCGCCAAGTGAGCGCGCGGAGCAGGCGCCTGGGGGTTACGGCCCTGGCCGTCCTGGCCCCGGTCCTGGTGTGGCTGGTCGCGGACCCACTGCTGGGGCACCGGCTGCGGATCGCCGACGGCGAGCAGACGCTCGACATCGGCGCCGTGCCCGTGGCGGTCGTCGCACTGCTCGCCTCGCTCTCCGGCTGGGGACTGCTGGCCGCCCTGGAACGGTTCGGGGCGGGGCGCGCCCGCGCCATCTGGACCGGGGTCGCCGGCGCCGTACTGGCCGTGTCCTTCCTGCCGTTCATCGGCGACGGCATGGACGGCGGCACCCGGATCTCCCTCGCTCTGATGCACCTGGCGGTGGCGGCGGTGCTGATCCCGGGGCTGGTAGGGGCGGTCCCGGGCCGGTAATCCGGGTTCTCGTGTGTGCGGTTAGCCGCTGCCCTGCTGGTTCTTGGTATGGGCAAGGCGGTAGGAGTCGGTGCCGGTCTCGATGATGTTGCCGCCGAAGGTGAGCCGGTCCACGATTGCCGCGCAGAGCCGGGGGTCGGTGAAAGTCTTCGTCCAGCCTCCGAACGATTCGTTCGAGGCGATGGCCACGGAGGCTTTCTGCTCCCGCTCGGTCAGGACTTGGAACAGCAGTTCGGCGCCGCGGCGGTCCAGTTCCATGTAGCCCAGCTCGTCTATGGCGAGAAGGTCCACGCGGCCGTAACGGGCGACAATCTTGGTCAGCTGCTTGTCGTCGGCGGCTTCGACGAGTTCGTTGACGAGCTTGGTGGCCAGGACGTACTTGTCAGCCCGCGGTGGCGTTGGACGGTCACGGCTGTTCTCCCTTCTGACGAGCGGTGGGCGGAGGGTGTCGAAGCAGCGCGTCGTAGGCGGCCAGCGACGGCAGCGGCCGGGTGTCGGCAGGCAGCCGGGCCAGCCGCCGGACGGTCAGCGACGCCACCGGCGACGGCTGCGGGTCATCCGGCGGGCCGTCCGCGGTGGGGTGGTCGGCGTCGGCGGCCTTGCGGGCCTCCAGCGCGACCACGTCCGCGGTCAGAGCGCCGGCCTTCAGGGCGGCGGCGATGCCGACCGCCACGTGATCGTGCGTCATGTGCCGGTGCAGCAGCAGGACATCGATCAACGCGCGGGTTCCCTCGGCGTCGCCGTGAGCCTTGCGGACCGCTTCCCACCAGGCGTCGTGAACCGGGGTGGACTTGCCTGCCGCGCGGGCCTGTTCCAGCGCCGTCGCCCCGGGCAGGGCGCCGGGCTTGCGCACCAGGGCCTCCAGGTAGTGGTCGCGCTCCAGCCGGACGGCGCCCTTGGCGACCAGGCGCTCGTGCCGGGCAACCTCCACGCGGCCGTCGTAGATGACCACTTCGGAGGCGTGCAGCAAGACCCGCACTCGCCGTCCGATCAGCCGCACCGGCACCGAGTAGCGGTTGGTACGGACACTGACCTGCCCGTAGCGGTCCACCCGCGACCTGGACCGGGCCGAGCATCTCGCTGCGACGCATCCCGGTCCGGGCGAGGATCTCGATGGCCGGCCGGGCGAACGGATCGGGGTCTTGGCGGGCGGCGGCCAGCAGCTTGGCGGCCGCGGCGTCGTCGAGGATGCGGGGCAGCGGCTCTTCCGCGATCGGGAAGTCACTGTCGAAGATCAGCTGGCGGGGTGGACGGTCGGGAGCATCCCACGCGTCCAGGCGGTGGAAGAAGCCGCGGAGCTTGCTGAGGCGGTCACGGACGGTGTGCCGATGTAGCGGGCCACCGCGGGCGGCCGGACGCTCCAGCAGCCACTGCCGGTAGCGTTTGATGTGCCCTCGCCTCAGCTCGGCGACGCAGGTGACGCCCGTGTCTTCGGCAGCGATCAGCAGGGCGAACTCCCGCAGCGTCAGCTCGGCGTTCTTCACGGTGCCCGGCCGCATCGTTCCGGCGATCTGCCCCAGGTAGTGCTGCATCGTGTCCGCCATCCCAGTTGGGACACGGCCCCATTCTCGGGCCCGCATGTCGGCGCGGTCCGGCGAGCGTCGGCGAGGCAGCTGGTCGCTCAACTCGCAGTGGAACAGGGTCGCTTCCAGGTTGAACAAGGCGGTCGACAGAGCCTTGACGCCACGGTTTGGGATGCGGCGAGCTGCTTCCAGCAGTTGCGACGTCCCTCGTCCCAGTCGCTTTGCTGCAGCTCGTGTGGCTGCCTGCCGAACAGCGCGATGAAGTGCGCCAACAGGTTGAACTGCGTCATGGCCACGGTGTCGCGAAAGCCAAGCGTGCGGGCGGTCTCCATGAACCGCAGGTGCAGTTCCGGCTCCGTGCGCGCGAGCACGATGCCCAGACGAGGGCGGCGAGCGACCAGGTAGTCCGCCCCAGGCTGCATGCGTGCGCGGAAGGCCGCGACGTGCGCCTCGGTCCACGCGAGTTTGTGCTCGTCCCGCAGCCGCTGGTGGATCGTGGAGACCGTCACGGTCCCCAGCAAGTCCTTGATGTAGTCGCGGTGTTCGTCGATGTCGGACCAGGTGACCTGCCGCAGTCTCCTGTCGACGAGGCCGGGGGAACCAGCCCTCGATCAGCCCGGCCCAGTCGGCCTCGCTCATCGGCGGGCCGCCCGGGGTGATCCCGGACCCCTCCGCCGGGGCCAGGTACTTCCTGACGGTCTTGCGGTCCACCCCCAGCGACGCGGCCAGCGCGCTCTTCGAGCGGCCTGCGTACCAGTGGACGTAGATCTCGGTGATGTCGACCACGACGAACGTTCTCCTCGCCATCCGGGCTGCCCATCGGCCATCAGAACCACGGGACGAGGAACATGAGCAGCTCCGCGACGACCAGGTCCCTCGATCCCGACCTCCGCGCTACCCATGGTCAATCAGGAGGAATCTTCATGAATGCCCACATGGCGCTCAAACCGCCCGACATGCGGAATCCCTCTGTCCGCCTCACCGAGGTGCGACCGAATCCCCGGTTGCCCGCCGCTGGCCGGGCCACATGTCGTCATACGCGGCGTCCATGAACTGCGCCTGCGGCCCGCGCAGCGCAGAGGAGTCTGCTATCTCGCCCTGGGCTGCCTGCACCAGGGAAAACGCATAGCGATAGGCAGAGCCTCGCAGGGGCTCACTCCTGGCCGCCAGGTCGATCTCCGCCTGTGCGAGCCACAGGTCATCGACGAGTCGGTCGAGCACCGCATCGTCTGGCGTGCCATCACTGACCAGGCGAGTGAGCGCTGCCTTCTCCACCTGCGACGCAATGCCGAGGAACTTCAGGACCGCGTTCTTCAACTCTGCACGGTGCGCGGCTGATTCCTGTACTTCGAGCTGCCGGGTACTCGCTCGCGACACGAGGTACTGGCCGAAGATCGACCCGCCGGCGCCGAGTGCGACACCGGCCAGAGACAACAATGCCGGCCCCAAGGTTCCCCAAGATCCCATACCGGGAGTCTCTCAACTCCCCGCGACCGCCATCCCCATGGGGACTCGTGACCGTGAGGGTGAGGAATTCCGTGACGCTCAACCCCTCACAACTGGGAAATTCCTTGACCGCCGACAAGACCCTGCCTGACAGGTATCAGCGGGGTGTTCAGGCATGTTCGGCACGTTGGTGACGATGTGACCCACGGGCCTCCCTGTTGCTGCTGCCTCCGGCTAGGGGGCCTGGCGGGCCTCGCGCGGATCTGGGTTTCCCGGCTGATGACTACGACGCGTTCGTAGTCGGCGCGACCGCCCGGAGCGCACCTACAGCAGGGAGATCATCACCGCGAACACGGTGACGGCCAGGGCTAGCACCGGCAGCAGTTCAGGGGCAATGACAACGGCCAGGCCTGCGACGACGGCCGAAAGGCCGGCGGTGACGATCACGTGAGTGCGGTCGGGTGTGGGCGGCATGAGGACTCCAAAAGGGCGGCCGGAATGGGCACGCCGGAGACTAGCCCGGAGGCGCGGACCGTTGTCTCGGTCGAAACACCCTCCCGGACCATGCCAAGCCGCACTTGCCTTACTTGCCTGACACCAGATCAGGGTGCCTGACCTGCGCGGAATGTCTCTGCACCCTAGATAACGTCGGACGACGGCAGGCGCGACACCTACCGTGCGCGCCTGCCGCATTGCGGCCTTTCAGCCCCGCGGTGCGACGCGGATACGGTTCCCGTCAGGATCGGCTGCGACGAAGGTCAGCCCGAACCCCGCATCATGAGGCTCCCGCAGGATCGTGACCCCCTTGGACTTCCACTGCTCAAAGATCGCGTTGACCTCGTCGGGTCCACCGCCGATGGCCAGGCACACCTCACTGGTGCGCGGGACGTCCGGTGACAGATCCTCGAACTGGCCGGACCACACACCGAGGTCAGCGCCTGGCCCGAGGTCGAAGGTGATGTATCCCGAAGTCTCGAACGAGGGGCTCATGCCGAGGAGGTCGCCGTAGAAACGAGCTGCGGTGGGAGCGTCGTTCACGTAGACGATGGACACGACGGATCTGGTCATGGTTGTTCCTTCTCACAGGTCGTAGGTACGCATCCACCAGCCTGACCGGGATATGCGCCGCATCGTGTCGCAATTCGCTGAGAAAATTGGTGGGTGACCCCGGATCGCTTCTTCGCCCTGATGCTGCTCCTCACATCGAGGGATGCCGTGACCACACAGGAGCTCGCCTCAGCGCTCGGGGTGTCCCTTCGAACCATCACCCGAGATCTGAACTGGCTCCGCGACGCCGGTCTGCCGGTGACCGCACACCGGGGCCGCCTCGGAGGCGTGACCATGCTGCCCGGATCCGGACTCGACCTCACGCGACTCACACCGGGCGAGCGTGATCATCTGTCGCTCACCGGGCTGGATGAGAAGCAACGTGCGGAGCTCAACGCATCGGTCGAAAGCCGGCGCGCGCTCTCCAAGATCGCCGCTACACAGCCACGTCGAGTTCATGAGCTCCTGCCGCTCACCGACGTAGTGCACGTGGACAGCCGTCCCTGGCGTCAGGCACGAGCTTTCGGCACGACTCCGGCTTCGCTGATCGGCGCAGTGCGGCGAGGTCGCCGGCTACGGATCGAGTACGACAGCCCACGCGAGTCAGGCCCACGCGACCTGGTCGTGGATCCCTACGGGCTGCTCGCCAAGGCCGGCATCTGGTACCTCGTCGCCGACTGCGCCCGAGTGCCACGGATGTACCGACTCGAACGCATCACGACGTGGAAAGAAGCCGACCAGCCACGACGGATCCGCGAGAGCCAGACCCTGGCCACCGTCGCTGCAGCGCTCATTGATCAGTGGGAACACAACCACGCGATAGAGGTCAGCGCCACCATCGACCAGACCCAGATCGAGCGGGCGCAACGGATCTTTGGCCTACGACTCGTCTGGGACGACCATGAGGAATCCGCCACCGGCCGCAAGGTAACGATCCGCTTCCTGCATCTGGAGGACGTGCGAGCACTACTGCCGTTCGGGAGCGCCATCACTGTGCACGGCCCCACCGAAGCCAGGGCTCACCTCCGCGACCTCGCCACCAATCTTGCCCACCACTATGCGCCGTCACCAACGTCCTGACCCGCAACAGCTAGTGTCCGGTTTCGGGGTATGGCCCGGCATCGGCGAACAGGCGGATCCGGTCCTGTTCCGCGGTCTCGTCGGAGGCGTTGAAGTGTCGTACCTGGTTCCACCAGCGCCCATGGACGTAGCCCTCGCAGTGGTTGAACTCATGGGCCGTACTGCGTAGCCGCTGCCACTCGCGCACGATTGTGGCCCGCTGCCACCTCTCGGGCCGCTCCACCACGAGCAGCTCGTGCAGGAGCCCGGCCGAGTCGCAGACCAGGCGGAGCAGAGACCGCATGGCGAAGGACGTCTCACCCGTCTCGCCGACCTCTTCGTACACCCGTCCCAGCTGTGCGTTGAGGAACGTCTCCAGAGCCCGGACGTCCTCGGGCCTCAGATCTTCTGCGTAGGTGAGGGTGCGTTCAGACGGTTGGGTCGTCATGCAGGCGGATCCTCCCTTTCGTGCGGTGTCGGCTCCCGTAGTGGACAACTCTACGGAGACGAAGCTGACACCGTCAGCCACGTAAGAGGCCAGTTCAGCACGGTTGGTGAACCAGAAAGGTCCAGATAACCGCCTGCTCATCCGTCAGGAACTCGACCGCCACAACAGCTCTCCGAAGATCGACAATAACGACCCGCGAAGGCTCTGACGCTCAATCACCCCAGGTCAAAGCACCAACCAGCCCGGCGAACGCGCAGCGACGAGACGGTGATGCCGAGCTGGGCGGTGGCCAGCACCGCGGTGAGGTGTTCCAGGCCCCACAGTACGGTGCGGGCCCGCTTCTCTCGCTCGGCACCGACGAAGAAGGTTGGTCAGCAGGGTGAGCGCGCCGATCAGCCAGCTGGATGGTGGTCATCGGACGCCTTCCTCGTTCGTCGGCGACCGGGGGTGGAGCGGTGATGCGGACGCGGTCCGCCCGGTGGTGGTCGATGCCGAGCACGGTCAGCTCCCAGCCATCGATGTGGACGGTGTCTCCCTCGACGGGGATGCGCTCCAGGCGGGTGGCGATCAGGCCTGCGACTGTCTCGTACGGCCCGTCCGGAGCTGTCAGGCCGATCACGTGCGTGAGCTGGTCCAGGCGCACACCCCCATCCACGTCCCATCCCGTCCGGCCGTCGGGGGAAAGACCGGTGAGCACCAGCTCGGGTTGCTCCTCCCGGTCGTGTTCGTCGCGGACCTCACCGACGATGTCCTCGACGGTCACGACTCCGGCAGTGGCGCCGTACTCATCGATGACGACGGCCATGGTGGACTTGTTGCGCAACCGCACATGGAGTCGGTCGACGGGCGGTGTCTCCGGTACGAGAGTTCCAGCACGCGACCCGCCCACTTGTCAGCGCGCTCAAGGAACTGATGGCCGAGTTCGCCCACCGCGACGCGAGTGAGGAACTCCAGCGATATCTTCGCGACGTGGCCGACCACGTCAGTCAGACCAGTGAGCGTGTCGACCCCGTTCTGCTCGCACCGACGCTGGTAGGGGCGATCTACGGCATGAACTTCGACAACATCCCCGAGCTGCACTGGATTTTCGGCTACCCGTTCGCCATCTCGCTGATGGCGGCGATCTCCGGAGGCATCTACATCGCCTTCAAGCGTCACAACTGCCTCTGACCAGACCACGACCGCGGCCCAGGGTCCCGGTGTTCGGCCTCGACGCATCGACCTACCACTTCTCACCACTGCACCATTGTTCAGCTTTCATGGCTTTTCATCACTTCGAGTGAGCCACGGGGACTGATTGACAGGAAGGGTATAAAAATCGCTGTATGAGCACATTCCGCATCATGCCGTCAAGCCGCCTCGCCGTGACCTGCGCCTTGGCTGCTGCGTTCCTTCCCATCCCGGTCGCACTGGCCGTGGCCCTGCTCCAACCTCCCGCACCACACTCGACCTCACTGTCCGACCTGCCGCAAGTAGTCCCTGAGCCGCCACCTGCCGAGGTGGTCCGCAAGGAGCTCGCGGCCCTCACCGTCGAGGCTCCGCACCCACTGGAGGGCTACAGCAGAGACAAGTTCGAGCACTGGGCCGCCGAGAACCGCTGGCCCAAAATCCAGGAAGCCGTGCTCCGTCGCGACGCCAAGGCCGTGAGCCCGGACACGCGCGCCCGGACGGCATCACAGCACTGGCACAGCCCCTACGACGACCGGATCCTCACCACCGCCTCAGAGGTTCACGTCGATCACGTCGTGCCGCTGGCCAACGCATGGCGCTCGGGAGCGGACAAGTGGAGCCCGGCACGGCGCCACAAGTTCGCCAACGACCTCTCCACCACGCAACTCCTCGCCGTCTCAACCCATGCCAACTGGTCCAAAGGGAATAAGTCTCCCGACCAGTGGGTCCCGCCGAACGCCGCCTACCACTGCGTGTACAGCAGGGCTTGGACCCATGTGAAGTTCACCTACGGGCTCTCGGTCACCGAGAAGGAGAAGGCCGCGCTGAACTCCATGCTGGACACCTGCCCCTGACGGCCGGGACCACCCGCGGTGCGGCAGCGACTGCGGCCTCCCGGACCCGGCGGCGCGACCGGAAGTCATCCAGTGTTCGTTGAGCCCGCTCGCCGCGCCCTTAAGGATCTCGTTCGCCCGCTTCAGCTCGGCGTTCTCCTTCTTCAACGCCTTGAGCTGGGCAGGCTCCTCCGTCGTCGTCCCCGGACGTGTCCCCGCGTCGATGTCGTGCTGCTTCACCCAGTTCCGCAGCGTCTCGCGGGAACCGATGTCGAGCTTGTCCGCGACCGCCTGCAAAGCGGCTGTCTCGTTCGGGTAGTCACCGCGGACTTCGGCGACCATGCGCACCGCGCGACGGCGCAGCTCAAGCGGGTAACGGGAGGGTCGTGCCATGGCTCAATCCCTACATGGAATCGAGTCTCCACTTCACCCGGGGCGGTTCACTGCGGATCCAGGACGCGAAGCGCCAGCCCCGCCGCCGGCTTCGGACCGAACGAGGTGGACTTGCGGGGCAGCAGCACTCCGGCACCGGCCAGTTCGCGCACTTGGTCCTCCGTGATCGGGGGTAGCAGGAGGGCGACGCCATTGCCGGGCGTGGCCACGTCCTCGACCGCCCTGCCGGCGTTGTGGACGTACCGCACAGCGCCTGGCAGATCAGTCACCGACCAGGCGTCGGCCAGCAGCAGGTGGTCGCTGACGGCGGCGGGGAGCGTGGCCCACTCGGGTGGGTGGGTGGCCAGGGCTTCGCGCAGCGCCTCGGGCTGGGGGTCGGTGACCGTCCACGCCTGTCCCGCGCCGGCGAGGACGAGCTCGCCCGGGCAAGGTGGTCGTGGTCCTTCGGGCAGGGGCCGGACGCGGGCCACCTCGGCCGCCACGGAGGCCGCCTTCTCCGGGTCGAGCCCGGGTATGACCCGGTGGATCGCGGAGAGCCGGAGAGGATACGTGACGGTGTCGACCAGAAGCGCGAGGCTGCTCCCCCAGAAGCCCCCGGGCTTCGCGCCCAGGTGCCGGAGGGCGGCGTATCGATGGTGGCCGTCCGCGATGAGGGCTCCGCCCCGGGGCAGGCCGCTGGTCACCAGCGAGGCCTCCTCCTCGTCGTGGCAGGCCCATAGCGTGTGGGTGATGTCCCCGAGCCGGGCGACCGCCGTCGGCGTGCGGCGGGTGACGTGCTCCATGACCTGTGCCGCCGTCGACTCCGTACCGCGGTACGTCAGCAGCAGCGGCTCCAACTGGGCGCGCAGACCGGACATGTGCGCGGCGCGCTGCCGCACCACGTGGGGAGACACGCCTTCGTGGGGCAGTAACACGCCTTCGGCGTTGCCTCCTTGAGGCGGCAGCACGAGGTCGCCGATCAGGCCGCGCTGCAGGATTCGGGCGCCCCGTTGCTGCTGGTAGACGTAGACGGCGGGCCGCTCGTCCCGCCGGAGGACGCCGCGGTTGAGCCAGCGTCGCAGGTGGCGGGCGGTGGCCCGCGGCTCGTGGGTGTGGATCAGGCGGGCGATGTGGTGAGGGTGGGCGCGCAGAGCTCGTACCTGTTCCAGGCTGAGTTCGTCGTGGGGTGGGGCCAGAAGACGGGACAGGTCACCGACACGGTCCTCGTCGTAGCGCACCGCTCGAAAGGAGCGGAGCCGCAGCGGTGTCGGTTGCTGTCCCGGAACGGCAGGGGTGGGCATTGATCACTCCTCTTGAGGCGCGGTCCGGCA
>NZ_VJZE01000229.1 GCF_009377205.1 Streptomyces phyllanthi | reverse complement strand
CGCCCGGTGCGGCCGTGGCCCGACGGGTGCCGTCGTCTCCGCCGCCGCCCTGGCCGCTGCACGCGCCGAGGAGCAACAGCCCGGCCAGGACGGCGGTGACGGGACGCACACGGCCGGCCGGTCGGGCTCCCTCGGCTCCCTGTGTCGAACGCATGGGACGACCACACCGCATGCGCCCGGGCTGGGCCAGGGACGTGGGTGCTTCGTTATCAGGCTGTGCCTGCCGCGGCCCGTGGGCGGGGAGGAGAAGGCCGCGCGCATGGCGTAGTACCGTCCCCGTCACTCACGGGACCAGCTGATGGGGAGGGGGAGAGTCCATGCGCTCTGTGCTGGTCTGGACGGTGCGGCTGTGCGCGGTGGCAGGGTGGGTGGCCACAGCGGTCGCGTGTACGTGGTTGCTCGGGGCCACCGCCATGGCGCGGCCGTGGCACGGGCCGCTGGTGTGGGGCGCGGTGGCCGTGGGCTGCGCGGTGGTGCGGGTGGTGGCGCTGTGGGTGCTGCGGGACGAGCCCCGGGACGCCCTGGCCCGCTCCGGGGGCTGGACCAAGCTCCGCACCGGTGCCGTGTGGCTGCTCGTGGCGTTCGCCTCCGGGTCGTTCTTCGTCGCCCTGCTGACCTCGCCCAACTCGGGGGAGAAGCTCGACTCCCTGCGGGACGCGGGCGCCGAGGTCGGCACGGCCACCGTCATGGAGCGGCTTTCGGTGCGCAAGGAGCTGGACGACGAGGGCGCCGTGCAGGGATACGTGTCACGGATGGTGGTCTCCGTGGCGGACGGGGCCGACGGCGCCGACGGTGTCGAACGGCTCACCGTGCGGGGCGCGTACACGTACAAGAAGCCCCGCGAGGGGACCCGGGTCGACGTCCTGTGGGCCCGGTCCGCGCCGGACCTCGGCGGTTACGTCAACGAGAGCAAGGACCTCACCACGCTCGCCGCGGGGCGCTGGGCGGCCTTCCAGGACGACGAGCTGGGCGACGCGTCACTCATGGCCTTCGTCGTCATCGGGCTCTTCGGCGCGGTCCTGGGCCCTGTTTTCACCCTGGTGAACGACGCCGACGACCTCCAGGAGATGGCCTGGTCGGCACCGGCCCAGACCGTGTTCGCGGTACTCGCCGCGGCGGTGTACTGGGGCTGGCGCCCCCTGCTGCTGGGGCAGCAGCCAGGCCTTGCCGAGATGCTCCTCGCCGCGGGCAGCTTCCTCCTCGTGCTGCTGGTGTACCTCTTCATGGCCGCTTTCCGGCTGCGCTGAACGGCGACGCCCCTGTGCCCGGTGTGGGCACGGGGGCGTCGTTCGCTGTCAGGTTGCTTCACCGGCTCGGGCTCGGGCTCGGCTCGCTCGGAGGTCAGTTGGCCGCGTTGGCGCCGAACTGGGGGTATCCCGCGGTGTCCACGCCGATGCCGCCCGGGTAGAGCGCCTTGGCCCCGGTGGTGGTGATCTTCGTGCCGGAGGAGGGGAGGTAGGTCACGGCGCCGTTCCCGTCGTTCTCCCAGGGAGTGGAGACGACCAGGTCGGCCTTGCCGTCGCCGTTGACGTCGTCCAGCTTGAGCTCGCCGCCGAAGCCGTCGCCCTTGTCGTTCTGGTTGGGAACGTACGGCGTGTTCTGGGTGAAGTACTGGACGCGGTCGGTGGTGCTCAGCTGGCCGCCCTCCTTGCTGCCGTACAGGACCGTGACCGCCCCGGCGTTGGTGGTGCCGTCCAGGTCCTCTCCGGGGGTTCCGATGGCCAGGTCGAACACGCCGTCGCCGTCGATGTCACCGAGCGACAGCTCCGCTCCGAAGGCGTCGTCGGTCTCGGAGGAACCGGGGATGTTCCCGGACTCCTGGTGGATCTCATCGACGGCGATGGGGCCATCCACCGAGCCGTACGTGACGAAGACCTGTCCGCCCTTGTGGGCACTCGGGATCTCCTGGCCGTCCTCCACGGCGTTCCATTCGACGCCCGTCACGACGTCGCCGTAGCCGTCACCGTTCACATCGCCGATGTCCGTGATGACGCCGGGCTTCATTCTCTGGCCGGCCGCGACGCTCAGGCCGGAGGAGGTGCCGGGCACGAAGTAGTTGGTGTTCCAGCCGGTCGTGTCGACGCTGTCGAAGCCGTCGACGACCAGGTCGGTCTTCTTGTCGCCGTTGACGTCGCCCGCGGTCAGGTTCAGCGGGCCGGCGGAGCCGCCGGACTGGATCGGGGGCTTGATGGTGTAGCGGCCGCCCGCCGTTCCCGAGGTGCTGATGCCGCCCTTGAGGACATGGATGGTGTTCGTCGTGGCGCCGACCGCCAGGTCGTCCTTGCCGTCGCCGTCGTAGTCGCCCGCGGCCAGCGTGCGGCCCCACTTGTCGTGGGAGGACGGGGCGGGGTCGTTGAGGGTGGCGCCGGTCTTGAGGCCGGAGGCCGAGCCCCACAGGACGGCGACCGTGCCGCCGTCCGTGTCGCCGGACACGTCCTCCTTGTAGGCGCCGACGACCAGGTCGTCGTACCCGTCGTCGTTGAAGTCGCCGTAGGCGCTGCTCCAGCCGAAGCCGTCGCCCGCCTCCGCGGTGCCAGGCACGCCGGTGCTGTTCTGGCTGAGCGTCTGACGGGGAGTGGTGGCGGAGATGCCCGAAGCCGTTCCGTACAGGACGACTATCTGGCCTGCCCCGGCCTTGCCGCCCACGGTCGAGGAACCGGCGGACTCGGCGAGGTCGCCGTACCCGTCGCCGTTGAAGTCGGCGTGCGCCTTGGTCGTCGGGTCGGCGGCGGTGGCCGTCGTGGCGGCGACGGCGAGGAGGCCGCCCGTGAGGGCGGCTGCGGCGGCTGCCGCAAGAGCGGTGCGGACGTGGTGCGGCATGCGGTGTCTCCTGCTGCATGCGGGGATGCGTGGCGCATCGTCGTGAGAGGGGGGCGCCGGTGACGGAGATTCGTCAGGATTTGTCTCCTGCTTCATCGTCCGGTTGGCACAGGAGAGACATGTGAAAGGGGGTGATGGTTGTACGGAAGGGGCGAGGAATTTCCCGAGTGCTCCCGGGTGCTCCCCCGTGCTCCCTGGGTGAGGAATTCCCATGTCACGGGCGTGGCCCGGCCCATCGCGGGCGGGGAGCCGTGGGCAGACGCCCCGGTGCGGGAGCCGACCGCCTCACCGGGAGCGGGACACCCCGACGTCGGCCGGTGCGACGTGGGCGGTCCCGTCCGGGGCCGGCCCCTCGGTGGCACGCGTCCGGCTGGTGGGAGGCGTCCGGTTCGCCGTCGTACAGGTTCGCCGTCGTACAGGTTCGCCGTCGTACAGACGAGAACACGCCGTCTCCCCGCGACGGGCGGGAAGACGGCGTGTTCCGTCATGCGTTCGTGTACGGATCTTGACCGGGGTGACGCCGGTGCCCTGCCGTGCCTACTCCACCGGCGCGGGCTCCGGCTCGCTCTCCGTCTCGGCCGCGCCCGTCGGCGGCTCGTCGTCCGGGTCCGGGGTCTTGACGGACTCGAGGAGCAGCTGGGCGACGTCCACGACCTGGATGGACTCCTTGGCCTTGCCGTCGCTCTTCTTGCCGTTGACCGAGTCGGTCAGCATGACCAGGCAGAACGGGCAGGCGGTGGAGACGATGTCCGGGTTGAGGGAGAGGGCCTCGTCGACGCGCTCCTCGTTGATGCGCTTGCCGATCCGCTCCTCCATCCACATCCGCGCACCACCGGCGCCACAGCAGAAGCCGCGCTCCTTGTGGCGGTGCATCTCCTCGTTCCTGAGGCCCGGGACCTTGCCGATGATCTCGCGCGGAGGCGTGTAGATCTTGTTGTGGCGGCCCAGGTAGCAGGGGTCGTGGTAGGTGATGATGCCCTCGACCGGGGTCACCGGGATCAGCTTGCCCTCGTCGACGAGGTGCTGGAGCAGCTGGGTGTGGTGGATGACCTCGTAGTCGCCGCCGAGCTGCGGGTACTCGTTGCCGAGGGTGTTGAGGCAGTGCGGGCAGGTGGCGACGATCTTCTTCGCGGACTTCGGCTTCTTGGTGCTCTCGTCCACCTCTCCCTCCTCGTTGAGGGACTCACCGAATGCCATGTTCAGCGCGGCGACGTTCTCCATGCCGAGCTCCTGGAACAGGGGCTCGTTGCCGAGGCGGCGGGCGGAGTCACCGGTGCACTTCTCGTCGCCGCCCATGATCGCGAACTTGACGCCCGCGATGTGCAGCAGCTCGGCGAAGGCCTTGGTGGTCTTCTTGGCGCGGTCCTCCAGGGCACCCGCGCAGCCGACCCAGTACAGGTAGTCGACCTCGGACAGGTCCTCGATGTCCTTGCCGACGACCGGGATCTCGAAGTCGACCTCCTTGGTCCACTCCAGACGCTGCTTCTTGGCGAGACCCCAGGGGTTGCCCTTCTTCTCCAGGTTCTTGAGCATCGTGCCGGCCTCGCTCGGGAAGGCGGACTCGATCATCACCTGGTAGCGGCGCATGTCGACGATGTGGTCGACGTGCTCGATGTCGACGGGGCACTGCTCGACACAGGCGCCGCAGGTGGTGCAGGACCACAGCACGTCGGGGTCGATGACGCCGTTCTCCTCGACGGTCCCGATGAGGGGGCGCTCGGCCTCCGCGAGGGCGGCCGCCGGGACGTCCTTCAGCTGCTCCTCGCTCGCCTTCTCCTCGCCCTCCATGGTCTTGCCGCCACCGGCGAGCAGGTACGGGGCCTTGGCGTGCGCGTGGTCCCGCAGCGACATGATCAGCAGCTTGGGGGAGAGGGGCTTGCCCGTGTTCCAGGCCGGGCACTGCGACTGGCAGCGACCGCACTCGGTGCAGGTGGAGAAGTCCAGCAGGCCCTTCCAGGAGAACTGCTCGACCTGGGAGACACCGAAGACGTCGTCGTCACCCGGGTCGGTGAAGTCGATCGGCTCGCCGCCGGAGGTCATGGGCAGCAGGCCGCCCAGGGCGGTCTCACCGGTCGCGTTCCGCTTGAACCAGATGTTCGGGAAGGCGAGGAAGCGGTGCCAGGCCACGCCCATGTTGGTGTTGAGCGAGACCGTGATCATCCAGATCATCGTCGTGCTCAGCTTGATCATCGCGAACAGGTAGACCAGGTTCTGCAGCGCGGCGACGCTCAGGCCCTTGAAGGCGAGGACCAGCGGGTACGAGGCGAAGTACGCGGCCTCGAAGTGGTCCACGTGGTGCAGCGCGCCCTCGAGGCCGCGCAGGACGTAGATCGCGAGGCCGATGGTGAAGATGACGTACTCGACGAAGTACGCCTGGCCCATCTTCGAACCCGCGAACCGCGACTTGCGACCCGGCCGCGAGGGCAGGTTCAGCAGACGGATGACCATCAGCGTGACGATGCCGAGGGTCGTCATCGCGGCGATGAACTCGATGTAGAGCTCGTAGGGCAGGAACCCGCCGATGACCGGCAGCGTCCAGTCGGCCTGGAAGAGCTGGCCGTACGCGGTGATGATCGTCGGGGGCAGGGTCAGGAAGCCGATCGCCACGAACCAGTGGGCGACGCCGACGATGCCCCAGCGGTTCATGCGGGTGTGGCCGAGGAACTCCCTCACCAGCGTGACGCTGCGCTGGTACGGGTTGTCGGTCCGGCTGTCGGCGGGGACGGGCTGGCCGAGTTTGAAGTACCGAAGGAACTGGCCGATGGCTCGGGCGAGCAGGGCGACGCCGACCACGGTCAGGACCAGCGATACAACGATCGCGGCGAGTTGCATTTGGGGGCTCCTCGGGCCTGCGAGGGTTCCTTGGGGGTGGTCTCCCTGTTCCCCGAAGGCTGATTACTAAGCGGTAACTTATGCAGTCCGTCTGAGACTACCCACTTCCTGGGCCGCACTGTAGCCAGCAACGCGGTGATCTGCGTCGCTGAGGGTGGCCTCAGTGCGTGTGCCGCTCCTCGGAGCCGGGGCTGAGCAGCGGGGCCAGGACCAGCCGGCGCACGGGATGGGAGAGCGTGGCACGGCGGTACTCCAATGCCGCACCCCGCCGGACCCCCGCAATGCTCAGCCCCAGTGCGGTCACGGCGCACGACGATGCCACGCCGACACCCCACCTCTCCGCCACCGCGGTGACGACGTACAGCGCGGAGACGACCGTCATGCCGACGACCACGAAGCGCGGGCCGGAGACCGGGGCCGCGTCCTCCCGTGTCACAACGGCCACGACCAGCCACCCGGTCACGACGGCGAGCCCCGCCCACCCCAGCCACTGGGGGTCCCCCGGACGATCGGTCATGGTGGCCATGAGCGAGCGCCACATGGCTGCTCCGGACAGGGCGCACCACAGCAGTACGACCGAACGGAAGTACCAGCCCCGGTAGAAGCTGTACGCGCGCTCCTTCGGATCGATGGGCGTCGCGTCCCAGGTCCGCACTCCCGCGAGCGGCTGGGCGAGCAGAAGGGCGACACAGGCACGCAGGCGCAGCCACGAGGGAAGGAGCTTGAGGAGAGCCATCCTCGCGGTGGGCAGTCCGGCGCGGCCGAGCAAGGCCATACAGCTGTCCAGCAGCCGGGCCACCCGGGGGTCGGCCTCCAGCTCGTCCCGCCGGGACGTCGTGGGGACGTAGACCGCCTCGACGCGGCCCGCGAAGTCACTGACGTCGATGGTCTCCGCCTCCTGCGCGTAGGAGCTGATCCGCATCGACGGCAGGGCCTCGATCAGGGACGCCATCAGTTCGCGGGAGACGCTCACCGTCGTGCTGATCCTGTATCCGGTGGACACGTCGTCGATCACGGCGATGGGAGCCGTGATCCGTGGGTCGATCTGCGGCAGACCCGGCGGGGAGTCGCTCAGCTGCTGGACGTCCAGGCCGCGCAGGACGCGCGCGATCCGCTCGGCGATCCTGAGCAGCGGGTCGTCGGGGCCGTGGGCGAAGGGACGCCAGACCCAGGGGTCGTACCCGGTGTCCTGCGGCGGCGCCGGTGCGGTACGCAGCTCGGCCTCGATCTCCGGGACGGCCAGGAGGTCGCCCAGGTAGAAGGCGCACCAGTACTGCACCACCGGCGAGTCGTTCTCCCAGAGGTGGTGGTTCAGTGCCCGGGCCGCCTTGGGCGTACGGATGGACCACAGCGCTGTGAGGGCGTCATGGTGCCGCCAGGCCATGGTGCTGAACGCGGGCACCGCGAGGTCGCCCATCAGCCCCAGGGCACTCCACGCCGGGTCGGTCGGCGCGTGCGCCGCGTCGGCCAGTTCGGCGGCGGCGCCGGGCAGGTTCGTGGCCGCCAGGGCGCGCGCCGCCACCCGGGCGCTGCGGGTGGACTCCGAACGCATGGTGGCCACCAGGAAGTCGAAGACCTCCCGCCCGCGCTGCCGCCGGTCTCCCGCCACCAGCCCGAACGCGCTGATCACCTGATCGTCGATGACCCCCTGCCGCAGTCGGCCCTTGAAGTCGTCCAGCAGCTGAGCCGCCAGCCCGGCGTCGACCGTGTGCGCGTCGGCCAGGCACTGGAATGCCAGCCCGGGGTCGTGGAAGAGCACCCCGCGCACCACGTTCGTGCAGTCCCGCGGCTCGACCCCGCACCACAGCCGCACCGTCTCGCGCCAGGCCTGGGGGTCCGCCTCGTAGCGTCGCAGGAGCCCCGACGGGTCGGCCGCGAGCACGGCGGCAGCCAGGTACTCCTGGAGGGTGAGGTGTGCGAACTGGTACCGCTCCCCGTTGTCCACGGCCAGCAGCAGACCGCTGCGCTCCACGATCTCCGTGAGTACGTTCTCGGCGTCGGCCGGATCACGGCCCTGGCTCTCCAGTACCTCCCGCGTCGCGTTCAGTACCTCCGCCTCCGGCAGTGCCAGCCGGTCGTGCGTACCGCTGGGCACGTCCTGCGCCACCAGGGCCAGTCGCAGCAGCACCGCCTTCTTGACCGGGTGCGGAAAGGCGGACCTTCGGCGGCGGTCGCTGAGCAGGTCGTCGATCACCTGCTTGTAGAACTCGGCCCGGGTGTGCGGCAGGACTTGATCGGTGCCCCCGTACCTGAAGTCGTAGAGGTAGGCGATGAGGGTGAGCAGCAGCGGGTTGCGGGCCAGCTGCATGATCTCGGGGGTGTCCCGCAGCGCTCCGAGCAACTGGTCCACACTGTCCGCGGCCGTCCCCGCGCGCCAGGGCCAGCCGCCCAGGAAGCGCCGGATCAGGTGCTCGTCGAGGTCCCGCACCCGCAGGGTCTGGTCGAACTCCGTGAACTGTCCCTCGTACACCGCGACCCGGCACGTCACCACGATCCGGCAGTCCGCGTACGTGTCCCTGAACTCCTTGAGCAGCTCGACGGCAAGGGCGCGCAGATCGGTGGAGACCTCGTCCAGCCCGTCGAAGTACAGCGCCAGACGGCCCTGTTCGAGAGCCCTGTTCACCCAGTTGTCGGCACGGGGGAAACCGTGCCGGGCGAAGTGCCGCACGATGTGCTGTTCCAGGCTGAGCTCGGGGTCCTTGTTGAGGCGGTGCAACTCCAGCAGCACAGGGATGTCCCGCAGGTCGCCGAGGTCCACCCGGCGGCGGTCGTCCCGGATGCGGCGCCGGGCCCACATCAGCGTCTCGTGCCGCAACAGCATGGTCTTGCCGGCCCCCGGCACGCCGAGGACGACGCTGTGGCGCGCCCGGCGGAGGGCGGCCTCCATCCGTTCCCGGGTGCCGTCGCCGGGCCGCCCGCCCCACAGGGGCACGTACACCGACTCCATCGGCAGCTTCAGTGCCTCGTCCGCCTGGAAGGACACCGGGAACTCCTTGTGGCGGCGGTGCAGTTCCCGGACGTACTTGGTGAGGGCCGCCCGGCGCAGCAGCCGGCTCCCGGCGAACCGGCCGTAGAGGAAGTCGAGCAGGAGCCTGCCCTTGGCGCCGATCCAGTCCTTGAGGGCCAGGACGGCGATGCCCAGCAGAAAGCCGCCGACCCCCACCGACCAGGTTTGCAGCGCGCTCCCCACGGATCCCTCCCCCTGAGACCTCGCACCCTTCGAGCCGTCCCAGGCTCCCACAACGGGGTGGGGCCGCGGGGGTGGTGCGGCGCCCGGGCTGTGAGGAGAGGGTTCGGTGATGTGGGCGAGTGACCCTTGTGGGGGACCTCCGCGCCGCTCCGTCGGTTCCCTCAGGGGAGAATTCCCGCAGGTCAACGCCTCATTGCGTGTAAGAAACAGATAAGAGTTGAGCCCCCTCGACTCAGCTCTGTTGACCCCACGGCAGCGGTCATGCACACTTGAGCCCGTTCCACTCAAGTCAGCTGGAGGAATTGACATGGCACGTGCGGTCGGCATCGACCTGGGCACGACTAACTCCGTCGTCAGCGTTCTGGAGGGCGGCGAGCCCACCGTCATCACCAACGCCGAGGGCGCCAGGACCACGCCGTCCGTCGTCGCCTTCGCCAAGAACGGTGAGGTGCTCGTCGGCGAGGTCGCCAAGCGTCAGGCGGTAACCAACGTGGACCGGACCATCCGGTCCGTGAAGCGTCACATGGGAACCGACTGGAAGATCGAGCTGGACGGGAAGCCGTTCAACCCCCAGCAGATCTCCGCCTTCATCCTGCAGAAGCTGAAGCGGGACGCCGAGTCCTACCTCGGTGAGAAGGTCACGGACGCGGTCATCACCGTCCCGGCGTACTTCAACGACTCCGAGCGTCAGGCCACCAAGGAGGCCGGCGAGATCGCGGGTCTCAATGTTCTGCGTATCGTCAACGAGCCTACCGCCGCCGCCCTGGCGTACGGCCTCGACAAGGACGACCAGACCATCCTCGTCTTCGACCTCGGTGGCGGCACCTTCGACGTGTCCCTCCTGGAGATCGGTGACGGCGTCGTCGAGGTGAAGGCCACCAACGGCGACAACCACCTCGGTGGTGACGACTGGGACCAGCGTGTCGTCGACTACCTGGTGCAGCAGTTCAAGGCCGGCCACGGCGTGGACCTGGCCAAGGACAAGATGGCCCTCCAGCGTCTGCGCGAGGCCGCTGAGAAGGCGAAGATCGAGCTGTCCTCGTCCACCGAGACCTCGATCAACCTGCCGTACATCACCGCCTCCGCCGAGGGCCCCCTGCACCTCGACGAGAAGCTCACCCGCGCCCAGTTCCAGCAGCTGACGGCCGACCTGCTGGAGCGCTGCAAGACGCCGTTCCACAACGTCATCAAGGACGCCGGCATCCAGCTGTCCGAGATCGACCACGTCGTTCTCGTCGGTGGCTCCACCCGTATGCCCGCCGTCGCCGAGCTCGTCCGCGAGCTGACCGGCGGCAAGGAGGCCAACAAGGGCGTGAACCCGGACGAGGTCGTCGCCATCGGCGCCTCGCTCCAGGCCGGTGTCCTCAAGGGTGAGGTCAAGGACGTCCTGCTCCTCGACGTGACCCCGCTGTCCCTCGGTATCGAGACCAAGGGCGGCATCATGACCAAGCTCATCGAGCGGAACACGACGATCCCGACCAAGCGCTCGGAGATCTTCACCACCGCCGAGGACAACCAGCCCTCCGTGCAGATCCAGGTCTACCAGGGCGAGCGCGAGATCGCGGCGTACAACAAGAAGCTCGGGATGTTCGAGCTGACCGGTCTGCCGCCGGCCCCGCGTGGCGTGCCGCAGATCGAGGTGTCCTTCGACATCGACGCCAACGGCATCATGCACGTCACGGCGAAGGACCTCGGCACCGGAAAGGAGCAGAAGATGACCGTCACCGGCGGCTCCTCGCTCCCGAAGGACGAGGTCGACCGCATGCGCCAGGAGGCCGAGCAGTACGCGGAGGAGGACCACCGCCGCCGCGAGGCCGCCGAGAGCCGCAACCAGGGCGAGCAGCTCGTCTACCAGACGGAGAAGTTCCTCAAGGACAACGAGGACAAGGTCCCCGGCGACGTCAAGACCGAGGTCGAGGCCGCCGTCGAGGAGCTGAAGGCCGCGCTCAAGGGCGAGTCCTCCGACGGTGACAGCACCGCGGAGATCCGTACCGCCACGGAGAAGGTCGCCGCCGTCTCCCAGAAGCTGGGCCAGGCGCTGTACGCCGACGCGCAGGCCGCACAGGCCGCGGGCGGTGCCTCCGAGGGCGCCGCAGCCGGTGGCGCCAAGGCCGACGACGACGTCGTCGACGCCGAGATCGTCGACGAGGACCGGAAGGACGGTGCCGCGTGACGGAGGAGACCCCGGGCTTCGACGAGCAGCAGCCGCAGCCGGCTCCGCCGCAGCAGCCCGACGTCCCCTCCGGCGCCACCCCTGACGACGCCGAGTCGAAGGCCGCCCCCCAGGAGGGGGCGGCCCCGGCCGGGGACCCGGCAGCAGCAGCGCAGATGGCCGGTCTGACGGCACAGCTGGACCAGGTCCGCACCGCGCTCAACGAGCGCACGCTGGACCTCCAGCGGCTCCAGGCCGAGTACCAGAACTACCGCCGCCGCGTCGAGCGCGACCGGATCACGGTCAAGGAGATCGCCATCGCGAACCTCCTGACCGAGCTCCTGCCCGTGCTCGACGACATCGGCCGCGCGCGGGAACACGGCGAACTCGTCGGCGGCTTCAAGTCCGTCGCCGAGTCGCTGGAGACCGTCGCGGCGAAGATGGGCCTGCAGCAGTTCGGCAAGGAGGGCGAGCCCTTCGACCCGACGATCCACGAGGCCCTGATGCACAGTTACGCACCGGACGTCACCGAGACGACGTGCGTGGCGATTCTGCAGCCCGGGTATCGAATCGGCGAGCGAACCATCCGCCCCGCGCGGGTGGCCGTGGCCGAGCCCCAGCCGGGCGCGCAGACCGTCAAGGCCGACGAGACGACGGAGGCAGGCCGCTCCGCCGACGACAAGGAGAGCGGTGGCCCGGACGAGGGCTGACCTTGCACTGACAGGAGAGGAGGGGCGTCGAGGGTGAGCACCAAGGACTTCATCGAGAAGGACTTCTACAAGGTCCTCGGCGTCCCCAAGGACGCCACCGAGGCCGAGATCAAGAAGGCGTACCGGAAGCTCGCCCGCGAGTTCCACCCGGACGCCAACAAGGGCAACGCCAAGGCGGAGGAGCGTTTCAAGGAGATCTCCGAGGCGAACGACGTCCTCGGCGACCCCAAGAAGCGCAAGGAGTACGACGAGGCGCGCGCCCTGTTCGGCAACGGCGGGTTCCGGCCGGGACCCGGCGCCGGCGGCGGCACGTTCAACTTCGACCTGGGCGACCTCTTCGGAGGCGGCGCCCAGGGCGGAGGGGGAGCGGGCGGCTTCGGCGGCGGGATCGGTGACGTCTTCGGGGGGCTTTTCAACCGCGGCGGGACGGGCGCGGGCACGCGTACGCAGCCGAGGCGCGGCCAGGACATCGACACCGACGTCACGCTGAGCTTCACCGAGGCGGTCGACGGGGCGACCGTTCCGCTCCGGATGACCTCGCAGTCGCCCTGCAAGGCCTGCTCCGGCACCGGCGACAAGAACGGCACACCGCGTGTGTGCCCGACCTGCGTCGGCACCGGACAGGTGGCGCGGGGCTCCGGCGGCGGCTTCTCGCTGACCGACCCGTGCCCGGACTGCAAGGGCCGCGGGCTCATGGCCGAGCACCCCTGTCTGGAGTGCCAGGGCAGCGGCCGGGCGAAGTCGTCCCGCACGATGCAGGTGCGCATCCCGGCCGGGGTCACGGACGGGCAGCGCATCCGGTTGCGCGGCAAGGGCGCACCGGGCGAGCGGGGCGGCCCGGCGGGCGATCTGTACGTCACGGTGCACGTGGACGAGCACCCGGTGTTCGGCCGCAAGGGCGACAACCTCACCGTGACGGTGCCGGTGACGTTCGTGGAGGCGGCACTGGGCGGCGAGGTCCGTGTGCCGACCCTCGGCGGGCCGCCGGTCACGCTCAAGCTGCCGGCGGGCACGCCCAACGGCCGCACCATGCGCGCCCGGGGCAAGGGCGCGGTCCGCAAGGACGGCACCCGCGGGGACCTGCTGGTCACCGTGGAGGTGAGTGTCCCCAAGGACCTTTCGGGGAAGGCTCGTGACGCGCTGGAGGCGTATCGCGAGGCGACCGCGGGGGAGGACCCGCGGGCGGAGCTGTTCCAGGCCGCGAAGGGAGCTTGATGAGATGGACGGCCGGCGACGGAACCCGTACGAACTGACCGAGGAGACCCCGGTCTACGTCATCTCGGTGGCGGCCCAGCTCTCCGGCCTGCACCCGCAGACCCTGCGTCAGTACGACCGCCTGGGCCTGGTCTCGCCGGACCGCACGGCGGGCCGGGGGCGGCGCTACTCGGCCCGTGACATCGAGCTGCTCCGCCAGGTGCAGCAGCTGTCGCAGGACGAGGGCATCAACCTCGCCGGCATCAAGCGCATCATCGAACTGGAGAACCAGGTCGCCGCGCTCCAGGCCCGTGTCGCGGAGCTGCAGGGTGCCCTGGACGGCGCGGCCGCGGTCATGCAGCAGCGCGAGGCCGCGGTACACGCCTCGTACCGCCGCGACCTGGTCCCGTACCAGGACGTCCAGCAGACGAGCGCGCTGGTGGTGTGGCGCCCGAAGCGGCAGCAGTCCTCGGACTGAGGCGGACGCGGAACGGACGCGGAACAGCGTACGTACAACATCAGGGGCCCGGAGGTTCGGACGAACCTCCGGGCCCCTGGCACGTGCCGCGCGACGTGTGCTGCGACCATGTGCGGCGACTGATCATTTACGGGCGGTGCGGAATGCACCGGGGGGATGGGGCTGCTCATGGCCATGGTGGGGCTGTTCTGGATCGCCGAGGGCGATGTGTACGTGGGGGCGAAGCCGACCGGGCCGGCTCCGGGGGTGCGGCTGGCGCCGGAGGGGGTCGTGGCCCTCGGCGACCGCCAGTCGGGCCTGTGGCCGTGGGAGGACATCCGGGCGCTGACCGTCGAGGACGTTCCGGTGAAGACCCTCGGGCACCAGGTGGGTGTGCTGGTGGAGATGGCGCTGACGGTGGGCGGCCTGGGAGGCTCCGACCTGCCTCCGGCGGTGACGGTACGCGTCGGAACGGCGGAGCGGGACGCCGAGCTGACGGCGTACACGGCGGCGTACGGCTACTCCCGGACGGAGCTCGACCTCTCGCTGGCGCTGCTGTCCCGCCTCGTGGAGGGCGAGGCCACACTGCGGACGACCCTGGACGCCATGGCCCGGTGGGGGCGCACCCGAGAGGGCGGATCGCCCAGAGCGGCGGAGCGGGAGGAACTGCTGCGGGAGTGGACGGAGGCCAGCCGACTTCCGTAGGGCGGGTCGGTTCCCTGGGGCAGTCGGTTTCCCTAGGGCGAGCCGGCTTCCGTAGGGCGAGTCGGCTCCGCCCTGGCCCCCAGGGGGCCAGGGGCGCAGCTCCCCGGTCCGGGGGGTCCTGGAGCGCAGCCCCTGGTCCTG
>NZ_VJZE01000228.1 GCF_009377205.1 Streptomyces phyllanthi | reverse complement strand
GGGCGGGGACGATGGGGTGCAGAGACGCGGAGGGCCCCGGCGCCGTGTGGCGCCGGGGCCTGTCCTCCCCTGTGCTGACCCGGAGCCCCGAGCTCTCAGGGTCATTCCCCTCGGACCGGTTTCCCCGAGCGGTCCGCCTCCCGCTGAAGATCTCCCCTGAGCGGCGGCGGGCAATCCTGGCCGGGGGTCACTCGAACGAGGGGTGTTGCCGCCAGAAACTGCGTTTTCGAATACGTTTTCGATAGCGTGGGCCCGTGGGGACCGTGAAAAGGGCGCGCACGGGAGGTGCGGAAGCGCTTCCGCGTGACGTGCGCCGGTCCGTGCGTACGTGACGTATCGAGCGGGAAGCACGCTGTAACAACCAGCGCCCCCTGTCACAGGCGGCGCGCGCAAGCGGGAACAGCAGGAGAAGCAGCAGAAGCAGCAGAACGACAGCGATAGGACAACCGGACCGGTCGGCTGGAAGCGGGAGCGAGCGGTCCGAGTGGAGCCTGGGGGGTGCCTATGGTGCGGCGTATCGATGTGACGGGTGCGGGCGGCGTACGTCTGGCTGCCTGGGAGTACGGGGATCCTCCCAAGGCCGATCCGCTCCGGGCGGATCCGCCCGGTACCGACCCCGAGCGGACGGACGCGAGCAAGGACGGGGATGCCGGGGCCGAGCGCACACCCGGCGTGCTGTTATTGCACGGGCTCATGGGTCGCGCCTCGCACTGGGCGCCCACCGTCCGCTGGCTCTCCGAGCGGCACCGCGCCGTCGCGCTCGACCAGCGCGGCCACGGCCAGAGCGGCAAGCCGCCCGAGTCGGAGTACACCCGTGACGCCTACGTCGACGACGCCGAGGCCGCCCTCGAACAACTCGGTCTCGCCCCGGCCGTCCTCATCGGCCACGCGATGGGCGCCCTGACCGCCTGGCAGCTCTCCGCCAAACGCCCGGACCTGGTCCGCGGGCTGATCATCTGCGACATGCGGGCCTCCGCCCTCGGTGCCGCCTCGCAGCGCGAGTGGGAGAACTGGTTCAGGGCCTGGCCCCTGCCGTTCGCCACCCTCGCCGACGTCCGCAAGTGGTTCGGCGAGGACGACCCCTGGGTGGAGCGCCCCAACCCGGCCCGCGGCGAGTTCTACGCCGAGGTCATGCACGAGTGCGCGGACGGCTGGCGGCCCGTCTTCGACCCCCGCCAGATGCTCAAGACCCGCGAGACATGGGTGTACGACGCGCACTGGGAGGAACTCGCCCAGGTCCAGTGCCCGGCCCTCGTCGTCCGCGGGCTTGACGGTGAGCTGGGCCGCGCCGAGTCCCAGGAGATGGTCCGAGTCCTGCCCCACGGTCAGTACGCGGAGGTCGCCGACGCCGGTCACCTCGTCCACTACGACCAGCCCGACGCGTGGCGCTCCGCGATCGAGCCGTTCCTGGACGAACTCGCCCCGCTCGGGGCGCGGTAAGAGCGCCGTTCCGCGGGGGTTGTCCGGCCGCCGGTTGTCCGTGGCTGGGCGCGCAGTTCCCCGCGCCCCTGACGCGCCGCTGACGGGGCGCGGTCTATCCCTTGCTGACCGCCGACAGGATCTCCGGCAGTCTCGCGGCCGTCCTCGGGGCCGCCAGCCGCAGGCCCAGCAGGGCGACCCCCGCCCCGTACGCGGCGCCCAGAGGCAGCAGGAGCCAGCTCCAGTCGTCGCCGTCCGCCGTCGCGTTGAGCCAGATGGTGAGCGCGATGACAGGGACGCACAGGAGGGCCGCCGCGATCATGCCGCCGAAGATCGAGATCCACGCGAGGCCCGCCTGCCCCGGGGCCACGTTCTTGTAGCCCTCCTGCGGGATGGAGTACGGGAAGCGGGCCGAGGACCAGGCGCCGGTGGCCAGCATCGCGCCGAGCAGCGCGAAGGACAGGCCCAGCACCTCGGGCAGCGCGGGCCAGTCGCCGAGCATCGCGGTCGTCAGCACCGTCACGAACGTCGCGTACGGAAGGGTGATCACCAGCAGGGCGAGGGCGCGCCCGCGCAGCTCCACAAACGCGTCCCGGGGCGACGAGATCGTCATCGCGACCATCCAGAACGCGGAGGTGTCCTGTCCGAACTGGTTGTACATCAGGACCCCGAGCATCCCCGCGGCGAAGCACGCGAAGTAGATCGAGCCGGTGCCCTGCAGGGCGTTGAAGACCGGGACGATCAGGCCGATGGCCAGCGATGTCACCCACGCCGCCTTGGTCTTCGGATCGCGCCACACGTACCGCAGGCTGCGCTCCATGATCGTTCCCGTACGGCCCGCGGGGAGGAACCGGCCAAGGCCCGCGGACCGTGTGCGGTCCCGCGAGCCCGCTGTGGCGGCCTGCAGCGTCGACCCGTCCGGTGAGGTCATCAGCCGTGTCAGATGGCGCGACCAGAGGGACAGCAGCCCCGCCAACGCGAGCCCGCTCAGCGCGAGTCGGGCCACCCCCACGCCGTACGAGCCCTCGCTCACCGCGTCCACCGCGCCGATCACCGACGCCGGCGGCACCCAGCCCAGCACCTCCGCGGCCGGATCGAGCTCACCCAGCCCCGCCGAACCCAGGCGCTGCGCCCCGAAGTTGACCATCTGGGCCCCGACGGCGATCACCAGACCGCTCAGCACGGCCAGATCCCGGCCCTTGCGGCTGGTCAGCAGCCGGATGTTGACGGCCGCCACGGCCCGGGCGAGGGCGACGCACACCAGCAGCCCGAGCGGTACGGCCACGACGGCGACGGCGTACGCGGCCGCCCCGTACGCCACCGCGATCACCGAGCCGACCAGCACGCACAGCGTGAACAGCGGCCCTATGCCCACCAGTGAGGCCACCAGCAGCGCGCGGACGAGCGGACGCGGGCGCAGCGGCAGCATCACCAGCCGGGTCGGGTCCAGGGTCTCGTCGCCGCTCGGGAAGAACAGCGGCATCACGGCCCAGCCGAGTGCCAGCACGGCCAGCAGCAGCACGGCCACGGACGCCGCGTGCGCGTTGCCCCGCAGCGCGATCAGGCCGACCAGCTGGAGCGCGGCGAAGACGAGCACGAGGGTGACGGAGGCGATATAGGCGGCCCGCCGCCTGGCCGACTGCCGCAGCCCGTTGCGCAGCAGCGACAGCTTCAGCCGTACGAAGACGGAGACGACCGGCACCCCGTCGGCCGAGACCCCGGCCGTTCCCGCGGCCGTACCCGGTGACGTGCCGGGGACCGCGCTCATCGCGCCCCTCCGCCCAGCCAGTCGAGATCCGAGCCGGTGTCCCGCCCGTGCGCACCGACCAGTTCGAGGAACGCCTGCTGGAGCGAGGGCGACTCGCCCCTCACCTCCGCGAGCGGGCCGTGCGCGCGGATACGGCCCGCCGCCATGACCGCCACCCAGTCGCACAGCGACTCGACGAGCTCCATGACGTGGGAGGAGAAGACGACGGTGGCGCCCGAGGCCGTGTACCGCTCCAGGACGCCCCGGATCGTCTGGGCCGACACCGGGTCGACGCCCTCGAACGGCTCGTCCAGGAACAGGACTTCGGGGTTGTGGAGGAGGGCCGAGGCGAGACCGATCTTCTTGCGCATGCCCGTCGAGTAGTCGACGACGAGCTTGTGCTGGGCGCCCGCGAGATCGAGGACGTCGAGGAGCTGGGTGGCGCGCTTGTCGACCTCGGAGCCGGGCAGACCGCGCAACCGGCCCGTGTACGCCAGCAGTTCACGCCCGGAGAGCCGCTCGAACAGGCGGAGCCCCTCGGGCAGTACGCCGATCCGTGCCTTGACCTCGACCGGGTCCCGCCACACGTCGTGCCCGACGACCTCGACGGTGCCCTGGTCCGGCCGGAGCAGTCCGGTGACCATCGACAGGGTGGTGGTCTTCCCGGCCCCGTTCGGCCCGACCAGCCCGATGAAGCGGCCCGCGGGCAGCTCCAGATCGATCCCCGCGACGGCGACCTGCTGCCCGAACCGCTTCCAGAGCCCTCGCACACGAACGGCGGCCGTACCCACTGCGCCCTCAGTCATGCGGTCACGATACGAGGGATGCGCCCGAACCCGCCCGGGGTGCTACCGACGTCCGTCCCGCCCGCACGCGTACGCCAACGGAGAAATGAGCTGCTCCGCATCCGGCAGCCACCGGTTCGCCGGCGTGGGCCGCCGGGCCCACTGCACGGCACCCCGGGACCCGTACCGAGTCGGCGGAGCCGCCACGTACTCGCCCTCACCGAGGGCCGTCAGGTCGAGGGACAGCGGCGACCAGCCCAGCTTCCGTACGAGATCGGCCACCTTCACCGAGGCACCGGGCAGCACGAAGAACTGCATGCGGTGGTCCGGGGTCCAGGTCACCGGACCGAGCGTGAGGTCCATGCGCTCCATACGGGCCAGCGCCAGCAACCCCGCGCTCTCGGGCACGTCGATCGCGTCGAACGTGCGTCCGGTCGGCAGCAGGATCGACGCGGTGGGGTGCTTGGACCACATCCGGCGTGCGACGGTCGCACTGCCCGTGGCCTGGGCCGCCCAGTCCTCACGGGCCGGGTGCGCGCCGGGGACGGCGCACGAGGGCTGGCCGCAGGAGCAGCGCTGCACCCCGTCGGTGGCTTCCAGCCATGTGCCGGGGCACACGTCCCAGTGGCGCTCTTCGGCGTAACGAACGGCGGCTTCAAGGAGCGATTCGCCGCGCTGCTTTGGAATTTGGGCAGCTTCAGGGCCCGCGATGGTCTCTTCCACGATGAGCACAACTCTAGCCGCCATGAGGGGTTACGGATGTCACATGCGCGGGGGAGGAGCATCGCTTCGGTGTCCGGGGCGCATGGGTGCACGGACGGGGGCGCGCAGGAAGGACGGCGACGGGGGCGGGGTAGCCACGTGTGGGGGACGGCAGCCGTCTTCACCCCGGCAATCCTCGCATGCCTCGCATTGTCGTCATGTCGGCGGGGCATTGATCTTCAAGGCCGGATCTTTTCGGTGGTCCGGCCACTGAGGACACGTCAACTCGGTGCGTGAGCAGGCACTGCCATGAAGCAGGGGGTACGCCATGGCCGCAAGGCCTCTCGTAGCCAGGCAGCCGAACGAACGGCTGCAGGCGCTCATCCAGGAAGCGGGCTGCTCCAACGCGGGGCTCGCCCGCCGGGTCAACATGTGCGGCGCGGAACACGGTCTGGATCTGCGCTACGACAAGACGTCCGTGGCGCGCTGGCTGCGGGGGCAACAGCCGCGTGGGCGGGCGCCCGCGATCATCGCCGAGGCGCTCGGCCGCAAGCTGGGCCGTACGGTCACGATCGACGAGATCGGCATGGCCAACGGCAAGAACCTCGCGTCGGGCGTCGGGCTGCAGTTCTCGCCGACCGTGCTGGGAGCCATCGAGCAGGTCTGCGAGTTGTGGCGCAGTGACGTGGGCCGCCGGGACTTCCTCTCGGGTTCGTCGGTCGCCGCGTCCGCGCTGGTCGAGCCGAGCCGCGACTGGCTGATCTCGGCCCCCGACTCCCAGGTGGCGCGGTCGGTGGGGCCACGGGTCGGGCAGTCCGACGTGGCCGCGGTGAAAGCGATGACCCAGGCCCTGGTGGACCTGGACCACCAGTACGGCAGCGGGCATGTGCGACCGGTCGTCGTGCACTACCTCAACAGCGTGGTCTCGGGGCTGCTGGCGGGCTCGTACCGGGAGGCGGCCGGGCGCGAACTGTTCGCGGCCGTCGCACGGTTGACCGAGCTCGCGGGCTACATGGCCGTCGACACCGGACAACCGGGCCTCGCCCAGCGCTACTACATCCAGGCGCTGCGGCTCGCACAGGCGGCCGGCGACCGCGGGTACGGCGGGTACGTACTGGCCGCGTCCATGAGCCATCTGGCGGCGCAGCTCGGAAACCCCAGGGAGATCGCGCAGTTGGCGCGGGCGGCACAGGAAGGAGCCCGGGGGCGGGTGACCCCGCGCGCGGAGGCCATGTTCCACGCCGCGGAGGCGCGGGGCCACGCACTGATGGGTGACGCGAGGGCGGCCCAACTGGCGGCCGGGCGGGCGGTCACGGCCCTGGAGGCGGCCGATCCGGCGTCGGGGGACGACCCGGTGTGGATCGCGCACTTCGACGAGGCGTATCTGGCCGACGAGTTGGCGCACTGCCACCGCGACCTCGGGCAGGCGGACGCGGCGGCACGGTACGCGCGGGAGTCCCTCGACGGGCACCCCGAGTCCCGTGCCCGGCGCCGTGCGATCGGCCTGGTCCTGCTGGCCACCGCGCAGGTGCAGCAGCGCGAGGTGGAACAGGCCTGCCACACGGCCTCGCAGGCGGTCGACCTGCTCAGCACGCTGCGGTCGAACCGCGGCGCCGAGTACCTGGACGACTTCCAGCAGCGGCTCGAACCCTTCCGTGACGAGCCGGTGGTACGGGAGTTCGGCGCGCGGATGGAGGTGCAGACCGTGGCCGCGTGAACGCGCGATGAACAGTTTGCCGATGTTGTGGATGTCGTCGAAGGAGGCTTCAGGGGGGCCTCAGAAGGCTTCAGGGGGACCGAATGCAGCGTCCGGCGGGCGGGATCCGTTACGCAGGGCGTCCAGGGGTACGGGTGACGCTCTGTGGTGCCCCTGTGCTGCGTGGCACGGGGTTGTGGAGACCCGGTAGCGTGAACCGACGATTCCGAAGGTCCCCCCATCGTAGGAGTCCCGGTGACGCAGAGCGGACAGGGCGAGGAGCCCTCGGCGCGGATACCGCGCGAAGGCATCGTGCTGCCCTCCGACGGCAGCGCACCCCTCCTCCCCGGCGACCAGCAGCCGACTCCGGCTCCCGGCCGTTCCTGGGACGAGCCCTGGGGCCCCGACCAGTCGGCGGCCCCCGCCCCGCCTCCGGCCCAGCCGTGGTCCGCGCCGGAACAGCCCCAGGCGGCGGCCCCGGCTCAGGAGTGGGGCGGCCAGGGATGGGGCACGCCGCAGCCGGAGTCGCACGCCCAGGCGCCTTCGTACCCTCAGCCCCAGCCGTACGACCACCAGCAGCCGCAGGTCCACGCGCAGCCGTACTTCCAGCCGCAGTACGACGCCCAACAGACCCATCAGCCGCAGCAGCCGCAGTCGTACCCGCAGGCCCAGCCGATGTCCGCCTCACTGCCGCCCGAGGGTGCCCAGCCGCCGTCGTACGGGGCTCCGGCGTACCCCGGATCCGAACAGGCGGCTCCCCTTCCGCAGGCGCAGCCCCTGCCCCCGCAGGCGGGAGTGCTCGACGTGCAGACGGAGGGCCTGCCCCAGCAGCAGCCGGGCCCGCCGGCGCCCGTCACGCCCGCCGCTCCCCTCGACGAGGGCGCCACGCAGTACATACCCCCGGTCGTCTCCCACCCCGGGGACGAGGGCGCCACGCAGTACATACCCCCCGTCGTCTCCCACCCCGGCGACGAGGCGGCCACGCAGTACCTGCCGCCGGTCGGCCCGGGCGCCCTTCCGCCCGAGGCGTCCGGCATACCCGGGGCGCCCTCCGACCAGACCCGGCGTCTGGGGCGTGTGCCGGGGACGGGCGCCGGCCCCATGCCCGCGGCCGCCGGGGCCCCGGTGAACCCCGACGCCGAGGCCACGCAGTACATCGCCCCCGTACCCCCGCAGCAGCCGGACGTCTTCGAGAGCCTCTTCCGGAGCGAGCCCGGTCGCGGTGAGGGGGCGTCGGCCACCCAGCAGCTGCCCCGCGTCCAGGACGGGTACGACCCCCAGTCCCCGTACGGGGCGACCTCGTACGGCACCGGTGGGCCCGGGGGACCCGGCGGGCGGGCTTCGACACGGCACGACGACGGCGGAGGGCGGGCCCGTACGGGCTCACGCGTCCGTCTGATCGCGGCCGTCGGCGTCGGTATCGCCGTGCTCGGCGTCGGCACGGGCGCCCTGTTGAGCAGCGGTGGCGGGGGCGACGACCAGCAGGACGACAGCAAGACGGTCGCGGCCGCCGCGTCCTCCCCCGCCGAGTCGCCGTCCGCCGACCCGGCCAAGGAACAGGCAGTCGAGCTGGACAAGCTCCTGGCGGACAGCGGTGACAGCCGTACCGCCGTGATCAACGCGGTGGCGGACATCCGGCGCTGCGACAACCTCGCCAAGGCCGCCACCGATCTGCGCAACGCCGCCAAGCAGCGCAACGACCTGGTCACGCGGCTGTCCGGGCTCTCCGTCGACAAGCTGCCCGACCACGCGGCGCTGACCACGGCGCTCACCGAGGCGTGGAAGGCCTCCGCCTCCGCGGACAACCACTACGCCGCCTGGGCCGACCAGACCGCCGGGAAGAGGGGCTGCCGGAAGGGCCAGGCCCGCACCACGGGGCAGACCGTGGCGGGCAACCGCGCCAGCACCACGGCGAGCGCCGAGAAGACCAAGGCCGCCAAGCTGTGGAACTCCATCGCGTCCACCTACGAACTGACCCAGCGCGGACCCACGCAGCTGTGACACCCACGCCGCTGTGACGCCCGCGCGGCCGTGATGAGGCCCGCGCGGGCGGTCAGAGGGCGCCCACCGGCGTCTAGAGGGCGCTCTCCAGGGTCTTCCGTACGCTCACGAACTCCTGCCGCGCGGCCACCAGCCGGCCCTCGCGTACGACCTGGAACGTGACGTTCACGTTGATCAGGCGCGGATAGCCGCCGACCGCGACGAGGTCGTCGTAGCGCCAGCTGAGGGGCGGTGTCAGCCCTCCCGTGGTGACCTTCAGCCCGTTGTTGAGGGTCTGGCGGACGGTGTGCGCGGACACCTCGCCGTCGCCCAGCTTCTCGACGACCGCCTTCAGCACGGTGTAGGCGATCCAGGTGGTCTGCACGCCCGGGTCCGCCGGGTCGACCCGGTTGTCGCCGAAGGCGTGCTCGCGGATCACCTTGTTCATGGTGTTCCAGCGCTTGTCGGACGCTTCCGGGTACCAGCCGGTGACGTACGAGCCCTCGTACGGCCCCGACTTCCCGCCGCTCGCGTCGATCAGCGACTGCTCGATGCTGCCGAGCACCGCGGCGGTGCGTACCGCGGGGTAGCCGTCGCGCTCGCGCCGGAAGGAGTCCATGAACGTGTCGGTGCGGTCCCCGAGCGACGGCACCACGCACCCCTTGCGCCCCGGGTCGGAGGTGGCCCGCCGCAGGGCGCGCTGGGTCTGGTCCTGGTACGAGGTCCCGTCCTCGGCGGCCAGCTCGTCCGCCGCGCCCGGGTGCTTCCCGGTGCGCAGCCCGGCGTCGAGGAGCACCGGCATCTCGTCGCCGACGATCGTGTCGGGGCGGACGAGGACGACGGGGCCGCAGGTCCTGGAGAGCTGTTCACCGAGGCCGGCCAGGAGCGCGGGCTGGCCGCCGTTGACCGGGTAGGACGTGGGACTGGTGAACTCGTCGTCGGTGACGCCGTAGCCGCCGATGTAGGGGATGCCCTCGGCCGCCAGCGGGGAGAGCGAGGCCCGGCCGTGCTGGCTGTAGGAGCCGACGACCGCGACGGCCTGCTCGTCGACCGCGCGCTGGGCGCACCTCGCGGCGGCCACGCTGTCGTTCCGTTCGTTGCAGGTGAGGACCTTGAGTTCACGGCCGTTGATACCGCCCCGGGAGTTGACCCAGCGGGCGTAGGCCTCGGCCATGCCCGGCATACCGGGCTCGTTGTTGGCGTCGGTCTTCTCGGGCGCCCACGTCATGACGACGACGGGGTCGTCCCCGGAACCCCCCGCGGTACCAGGCACGACCCCGCATCCGGCGACGAGCGACGCACACGCCGCCAGCGCCCCCGCCGACAGCGCCAGGGACCTCGCACGTGGGCGGGTCCTGCTCGCGGTGTCGCGGCCGGGCCGCGTGCTGACGGGGAGGGAGGGGCGTGTGCGTCGCGTGCCGGTCATGGACATGCACGATTGCGCCACAGCTCCAACCGCTGGGTTCCGACGAGCCAACGCAAGGTGACGCAGAGGTGAATTGCGGGGTGCGATGACCGCATTTTCGAGGGGAAAGTACGATCGGTGACCGTGCAGGACTCGGAGAACCCTTCCCGTCGCGGGCGTCACTCATCCACCATGGGCGTCATGCCACTGAACGACATGCCGTGGTGGCGCTGGCGCAGCAATGTGCGCTCCGCGCTGCACATGCTCTCCGACCCGGTGTTCCAGCGGGACGTCTGGCTGGCCGGGACCGAGGGGTACGGGGACGTCACCGACGCCGTGTACCGCCTGGTCGAGGACACCTGGCTGGACAACTGGTCCGCCGAGAAGTACGTGGGCACGATCTTCCGTGACGCGCAGGAAGCGGCCCTCGTGGACACCGCCGTGCTGCGCGTGCTGCGGATCATGCACCAGGTGGGTCCCGACGCGCCAGTCGCCGCGTACCTCGACCACCACGGGTGGCCGGAGGCGGTGCGGGCGACGCGTGACGCGCACGTACTGCTGGCGATGAACGACGGCGAGGACCCGGAGACGCCGCCGCGGACGCTGGAGGTGCTGCGGATCATGACGCGGTCGGCGTAGGCGCACGTCCGGCGGCCGTACGGTCCCGGGAGCGAGTCAGGGACAGGTCCGGGGAACGGGACGGCCGCCCGAGGGCGGCCGTGCGTGTGGGACCCTGTCGTGCATGAGCGAGCAGTCCACCCGAGCCGCGGCGTCGCCCGCCGACCAGTACGTCCTCATCCTCTCCTGCCCGGACAAGCAGGGGATCGTGCACGCCGTGTCGAGCTACCTCTTCATGACCGGCTGCAACATCGAGGACAGCCAGCAGTTCGGCGACCGCGACACGGGCCTGTTCTTCATGCGGGTCCACTTCTCGGCCGAGTCGCCGGTGACGGTGGAGAAGCTGCGGGCGAGCTTCGCGGCGATCGGTGACTCCTTCCAGATGGACTGGCAGATCCACCGGGCCGAGGAGAGGATGCGGGTCGTCCTCATGGTCAGCAAGTTCGGGCACTGCCTGAACGACCTGCTGTTCCGGGCCCGGATCGGGGCGCTGCCGGTCGACATCGCGGCCGTGGTGTCCAACCACACGGACTTCGCCGAACTGGTGGGGTCGTACGACATCCCCTTCCACCACATCCCGGTGACGAAGGACACGAAGTCGCAGGCCGAGGCGCGGCTGCTGGAGATCGTGCGCGAGGAGGGTGTGGAACTCGTCGTCCTCGCCCGCTATATGCAGGTCCTCTCCGACGACCTGTGCAAGCAGCTCAGCGGCCGGATCATCAACATCCACCACTCCTTCCTGCCGAGCTTCAAGGGCGCGAAGCCGTACCACCAGGCGCACGTACGCGGTGTGAAGCTGATCGGGGCCACCGCGCACTATGTCACCGCCGACCTCGACGAGGGCCCGATCATCGAGCAGGAGGTCGAGCGCGTCAGCCACGACGTCACCCCCGACCAGCTGGTCGCCATCGGCCGCGACGTCGAGTGCCAGGCCCTGGCCCGCGCGGTGAAGTGGCACGCGGAGCGGCGGATCCTGCTGAACGGGCGGCGGACGGTGGTCTTCGCGTAAGGGGGCGGGCCTCAGGGCCCGTCGGCCGGCGGCACGTCAGCCCGTCCGGCGACCTACATCCGGCTCAAGGACGCCGCCGCGAACAGCACGTCCCTGATCGCCTCCCGGTCACCGTCCTGGCCGACCGCGGCCTCCTCCGGGGACACGTGCCCCGCGGCCAGCCGACAGAACTCCACACCGTCGAGGGCGACATGGGCCACCGTGAGCTCGGCGGAGCCCACCGCGGCGGGGGAGTCGAGGGGGATGAACCACTCGCCGCCGCCGAGGCCCTCGATCTCCAGGCACAGGCTGCGGCCGGGCGAGCCCGCGGGCACGAGATGGCGGGCCTGCCGGGGCGGTGCCGCGAGCCCGGCGCGGCGGCGCCCGGCCAGGGCCGTGGGCAGCATACGGGCGCCCAGGTCGATCATGCGGTGCAGATGGCGCGGGGCGGGCGGTGGGTACGGGTAGTCCACCGCCTCCGCGATGTCCTCCGCGTGGATCCAGGTCTCGAAGGCGCGGTCCAGTAGCGCGTCGCGCAACGGCAGCTCGAAGTCGCCGTACGACACGGGCAGTTCCCCGGCGCCTCCGGTGAAGGAGACCATGCGGACCAGGCCGTGGCTCTGCTCGCGCCACGGTCCGCGTACGCCACGGGAGGGCGGGAACCGGGAGGCCCGCCAGTACGCCTCGGTGCGGGCCTCGGGGGTCGGCCGGTCCGCCGTCACCTCCAGCGGGTCGTCGAGACCGAGCGCCAGCGCGACGAGCGCGTCCACGGTCAGCAGATGGGCGATGACCCCCGCGACGGTCGTACGGCGGTCGACCGGGCCCTCGCCCCGGAACCAGCGCAGCAGCACCGGGGCGTGCCAGTCCGCCTCGCCGATGTCCTGGAGCAGCGCGTCGAGCCGGGCCGTCTCCGCGTCGTACGGGACCGCCCATTCCGGTACGGGGATCCGGGGCGCCCTGCGGTCGAGGCAGCCCTCCAGGACGCGGGTGCGCAGGGCCGGATCGAGGTCGAGGCTCTCCTCGGCGTGCAGCAGCCCGACGGCCTCGCGCAGCCGCAGCGCCTCGTCCGCGCAGGGGCCGCAGCCTCCCAGGTGCTCCTCCACGGCGGCGGTCTCCTCCGCCGAGCAGGCGGCCAGCGCCCACGCCCCGAGCAGCGCCTTGAGCACCCGGTGCTCCAACACCAGCGGTCCGGGCTTCATTTCGGGCAACGGCAGCCCGCCGTCCTCGACGGAGACCCGCGGCAGCGGTATCCGCGGCGGCGGAACGGGCCCTTCACCACCGCCGCTTCCAGAACCACCAGAACCACCCGGGCTGCTTGGACCGCCCGGACCGCCGAGGCTCCGCGGCCTGTCCGTGGCCTGGGTGCTCTCCCAGCCGTCCTGCGGACCGCCGGCCTCCGTCCCGCCGGTTCCGTCGCCCCCGTCGCCCCCGTCCGCGTCGCGTCGCTCGTACCTCCCGAACTCCTCGAACCGCTCTGCGCCCCCGCTCACACCGCACCCCCGTGTTCCGGCGGCACCCCGGAGGGGCCCGGGCCATGGGCGGTGGAGAGGAGCTGGAGGCCGAGACGGAGGCGGCGGCGGGCCTCGTCCTCGGTGATGCCGAGGTCGGTGGCGGTCTGGCGGTAGTCGCGGCGCTGGAAGTAGGCGCGTTCCAGGGCGGCGCGCAGCGGGGCGGGCATGGACTGGACGATGTAGTCGGCGCGGGCGGCCGCCGAGGCGCGGTGCACCTTGCGCTCCAGCTCCTCCACGCTGCCCCCGCCGCCCCGTGCCAGCGCCGCGGTCCCGGTGGCGCGCAGCCGCCGTACGGCGAGACGGTGCGTCAGCGTGGCCACCCAGGAGCGCAGGGGGCCCTCCTGGGGGTCGTACTCCTCGGGGTTCTCCCAGACATGGGTGAAGACATCGCGGGTGATGCCGTCCGCCGCCTGTTCGTCTTCGAGCACGCGATGGGCGAGACCGTGCACGAGCGAAGCGAACCGGTCGTACAGCTCGCCGAGCGCCGCAGCCTCGCCGCGCGCCAGCCGCTGCTGCATCCTGCGGTCCCAACGGGGCGGCGCGTCATTGGTCGCCATATGGCCCCTCACCCCTGCTCGTGCCCTGCGCCGTTCGCCGTTCTCGATGGTTCGGTCCAGCCTGCGTCCCGCGTTCTCTCGAATGTAGTCCGCAGATCCGGAAACGCACGCCCCTTTACGTCAATGTGCGCCCCCCGGAGGGCCGAGGGTGGTAAGGACCGTTAACCGGTCAACCTTCGCGGAGTATGCGCCATCACCCCGCCCGAAATCGATCAAGCCTGACTGTATTTGATCGTACGAGACCGATCCCGGTTGAAATGGCTCGTCTTGGCCCACGCTTTCAGCCAGGGCTCGGTGTTTCATGGAAGCGACGGTGGGGCAGCCGCGCAGAAGGAAGCGAAGGGGCGGCTTCCGTTTCCGGTACTGATCCGGGGAGTTCGAGGGATTTCCGGCGACTGAGAGGCGTGGCGGTGACGTTCAAGGTGACCGACGGCGAGCACGGCGGGTGGGCAGTGCTCCAAGTGTCGGGCGAGATGGATCTGGTGACGTCCCCGGTGCTGCGCCAACGCGTGCACGACGCCGTCGCGGACGGTCGCCGCAGTCTCGTCCTCGACCTCTCCGGCGTCGTCTTCTGCGACTCCAGCGGCGTCGGCGTCCTCATCGCCACCCGTCGCCTCATCCGCTCCTGCCGGGGCCGGTTGCGCCTGATCCTCCCGGTCGAGGGAGCCGACGGCGGCACCGACCGTACGGGCCGCGGACAGGGCGCGCACGTCAACCGCGTCCTCGGCGCCCTCGGTGTCCGCCGCCTCTTCGACGTCCACCCCGACGTGGAGTCGGCCGTGGACTCCGCCCCGGACGACGACGAGGAGGCCGGCCCACTGTCGGCATGAGCGTCAACTCCGAGCACGACCCGCGGGCAAGCAC